>NZ_FMCI01000094.1 GCF_900091845.1 Streptomyces sp. SolWspMP-5a-2 | reverse complement strand
CCGTGGCGGTGACCGTCCCGCCTTCCGTCGCGATGACCGGCGCGATGACCGAGGCGGCGACCGTCCCCCCTTCCGCCGTGATGACCGGCGTGACGACCGTGGCGGTGGCTTCCGGCGTGATGGTGAGCGGCCTGCGTTCCGGCGTGACGACCGGGGGGATGACCGAGGTGGGTACCGCGGACGCGACGATCGCGGCGGGTACCGGGGCCGGGACGACCGCGGTGACCGCGGTCCGCGGCGCGACGACCGTGGCGGGTACCGCGGGCGGGACGACCGGGGCGGCGACCGCGGTGGGTACCGGGGTCGCGACGACCGGGACCGTGACCGCGACCGCGAGCCCATCAAGCGGCTGCCCATCCCCGAGGACGTCACCGGCGAGGAGATCGACAAGGACGTCAAGCAGGAGCTGCAGAGCCTGCCCAAGACCCTTGCCGAGGACGTCGCGAAGAACCTGGTGATGGTCGCCCGGCTCATCGACGAGGACCCCGAGGGTGCCTACGGCTACTCCAAGGTGGCCCTGCGGCTGGCGTCGCGTGTCGCCGCCGTTCGGGAGGCCGGTGGGTTCGCCGCGTACGCGAACCAGAAGTACTCCGAGGCGCTCGCCGAGTTCCGGGCGGCGCGGCGGATGACCGGCGGTGTCGAGCTGTGGCCCGTCATGGCGGACTGCGAGCGCGGGCTCGGGCGGCCGGAGAAGGCCCTCGACATGGCCGGCGCCGCCGAGGTGCACAAGCTGGACAAGGCCGGTCAGGTCGAGATGCGGCTCGTCGCCGCCGGGGCCCGGCGGGACATGGACCAGATCGACGCGGCCATCGTGACCCTCCAGAGCCCGGAGCTGGCTTCCCACTCCGTCCAGCCGTGGACCGCGCGGCTGCGGTACGCCTACGCGGACGCGCTCCTGGCGGCCGACCGCACCAGCGAGGCCCGCGAGTGGTTCGCCAAGGCCGTCGAGGCCGACCGCGACGGCAGCACCGACGCGTCCGACCGGCTCGCCGAACTGGACGGCGTCGAGTTCGTCGACGCCCTCGTCGAGGACGACGAGGACTCCGCCGACACCGTCAACCACGTCAACACTGTTGACGACGTTGACGACCTGGACGACGTTGACGTTGATGACAGCGATGACGTTGACGACGTGGACGCCGGCAGCGAGGTCGTCGAGGACAAGGACAAGGACAAGGACAAGAGCAAGGACGTCGACTACAAGGACTGACGTCCGAGAAGAAGGGCGGGCCCCGGGAGACATTCCGGGGCCCGCCCTCTTTCATGTCCTCACGCGCGCGTGGGCGTCACCGCTCCAGCGCCCGCAGGACCAGGCCGGACGCGGGCTTCGGGCCGAACGACGTCGACTTGCGGGGCATCGTCACACCCTGGCGGGCCAGGTCGCGGACGACCTCCTCGCGGACCGGGTGCATGAGGACCGCCGTCCCGCCGTCGCGTTCCGCCTTCTCCACGGTCGCCGCCGTGTCGTGGATGTACGCGATGTGGGCGGGGGAGTCCTCGGGGACGTGCCAGACGTGGTCGAGGAGCGTGGCGTGCAGGACCGTCGCGTCCAGGGTGCGCCAGGCCGCGGGGTGCTCCGCCGGGACCGTGCGGGCGAGCAGGTCAGGGTCGGGGCGGTCGACGAGGTGGAAGGCGCCGTCGCCCGCCAGCAGGAACGCGTTGCCCGCGCGGGACGCCTCCGCCAGCGCCGAGCGCGCCTCCGGGAGCGTGACCTCCAGGCGGCGGACCCGGAACAGGCCGTCCAGGGCGGCGACCGCGTCCGCGACCGGCAGGGTGTGCAGCAGGCGGTGGATGGCGCGCACCCGCAGCGGGTAGCGGACCGTGTCGACCAGGAGGACCAGGCCGTGGTCCCACGGGCTGGGCGAGGGGTGCTCCGCGCGCAGCCGCCGGTAGGTCGCCCAGCGGTGGTGGCCGTCGGCGATCAGAGCCTGCTGACCGGACAGGTCGGACCGGATGGCGGCCAGGTCGGCCGGGTCGGTGAGCGACCAGAGGCGGTGGCTGAAGCCGTCGTCGGTGGTGGTGGCCAGCAGCGGCGGCTGTCCTGCCGTCCGTTCGATGAGCTTGGCGGTGGCGGTCGTGCGTTCCTCGCCGCGGTAGGTCAGCAGCAGCGGTTCGAGGTTCGCGGAGGTGGCGCGCATCAGGGCGGCCCGGTCGGCGACCACATGCGGCATGACGTCCTCGTGCGGCAGGACGACGCCGTCCGCCGGGTCCGAGACGCGCAGGGCGCCGATGACGCCGCGTTGCAGCATGCCGTCGCCGTCGTCCTGTTCGTAGACGTAGAGCCCGGGGTCCCGGTCGGTGGTCAGGACGCCCTCGGCGACCCAGCGGCGCAGGGTCTCGGCGGCCTGTTCGTTGCGGGCTGCGGGGCTGGTGGCCTGCGGCAGGATCAGCCGGACGATGTTGTGCGGGTCGGAGTCCTGGAGGTGGTGCAGGCCGTCGGGGCGGACCACGACGTCGTACGGCGGTGACGTGACGGCGGCCAGGTTGCCGACCCGGTCGGGGTCGTAGCGAAGGCCACGGAACGGGGTGAGTTCCAGTCCTCGGGGCGCCGTCGCTTCCGAGTGACCTGCTGAGTTCATCCCGGCATCGTACGTGTGTCAGTGCGGTGGGGGATGATCGGGGGAAAGCCGGAGAAGGCCGTCGAACGAGGAGCGATGCGGAATGAGCCAGGTCGTCAGGACGAGGCCCGAGGGCAGTGGGCAGGCCCTGAGCGAGGCGTACGACACGGCGCTGCTCGACCTGGACGGGGTGGTGTACGCGGGCGGCAACGCGATCGCGCACGCCGTGGAGTCGCTCGCCACGGCCCGGGACGGCGGTCTGCACCTCGCCTATGTCACCAACAACGCGCTGCGGACGCCGGACACGGTGGCCGGGCACCTCACCGAGCTGGGCATACCGACGGAGGCCGATGACGTCATCACCTCCGCGCAGGCGGTCGCCCGGCTGATCAGCGAGCAGGTGCCGGCCGGGTCCCGGGTGCTGGTGATCGGCGGCGAGGGGCTGCGGGTCGCGCTGCGCGAGCGCGGCCTGGAGCCGGTCGAGTCCGCGGAGGACGACCCGGTCGCCGTGGTGCAGGGGTACGGCGGGCCCGATCTGCCGTGGGGGCGGTTCGCGGAGGCGTCGTACGCCATCGCGCGCGGGCTGCCCTGGTACGCCTCCAACACCGACCTGACGATCCCCAGCGCGCGCGGGATCGCGCCGGGCAACGGCGCGGCCGTCGAGGTCGTCCGGATCGCGACCGGCGCCGAGCCGCAGGTGGCGGGCAAGCCGCTGCCGCCGATGCACCGGGAGACGATCCTGCGCACCGGCGCCGAGCGGCCGCTGGTCGTCGGGGACCGCCTGGACACCGACATCGAGGGCGCGTTCAACGGCGAGGTGGACTCCCTGCTGGTCCTCACCGGCGTCACCGACGGCGCCCAGCTGCTGGCCGCGCCCCCGCACCACCGGCCCACCTACGTCGACGCCGACCTGCGCGGGCTGCTGACCGGCCAGCCCGAGGTCGTCGAGGAGGGCGACGGGTTCCGGTGCGGCGGGTGGACGGCGACGGCGGGCCCTGAGCGGCTCGAACTGGACGGCGACGGCGAGGAGTTGGACGGGCTGCGCGCCCTGTGCGCCGCGGCCTGGACGGCCGCCGGGGACGGGACGTGCGCGCTGGAGGCCGGGAAGGCGCTCGACAGGCTGGGGCTGTGAGCCGGGCCACACCGCCGGGTGGCGGTGCGTCAGCAGGACGGACGCGACCAGGGATCGAAGAGAGATGCGAGGGTAGGCTAACCTAACCGGGTGTTGGTCGAGAGTCCCCCCGAACCGCGCGCGGACGCCCCACCCGCGCCCCCGACCCGGCGAGCGATACGCGTCGTCGGGCTTCTCCTGTCCGTCGTGCTCCTGGTGCTGGTCGCGCTGGCCAGCATCGCGATCGGCGCGAAAGAGCTGTCCCTGCCGCAGGTCTGGCACGGGCTGTTCGACGACTCGGGCACCTACGGCGACGTCGTGGTCGCGGAGCGGGTCTCCCGCACCGTGCTCGGGCTGCTCGCCGGGGCCGCGCTCGGTCTCTCCGGCGCGGTCCTCCAGGCGCTGACCCGCAACCCGCTGGCCGACCCCGGCCTGCTCGGCATCAACGCGGGCGCCTCCGCCGCCGTCGTCACCGCGATGACGTTCTTCGGCGTCACCTCGCTCAGCGGGTACGTGTGGTTCGCGTTCGCCGGTGCCGCCGCCGTGGGGGCGCTGGTCTGGGTGCTCGGAGGCAGCCGGGGCGCGACACCGGTACGGCTCGCGCTGGCCGGTACCGCGATCAGCGCCGCGCTCTACGGCTACCTCCAGGCGGTGATGATCACCGACCGCGCGGCGCTGGGCAAGATGCGCTTCTGGACGGTCGGTTCGATCGCCTCCGCGACCAACGAAACGATCCTCCAGGTGCTGCCGTTCCTCGCGGCCGGCACCCTGCTCGCCCTCTCGCTGGCCCGCCCGCTCAACGCGATGGCGATGGGCGACGACACCGCGAAGGCCCTCGGCGCCCACCTCAACCGCACCCGGGCGCTGGCCATGCTCGCCGCCACGGTGCTCTGCGGGGCGGCCACCGCGGCCTGCGGCCCGATCGTCTTCGTCGGCCTGATGGTCCCGCACATCGTGCGCTCCTTCACCGGCCCCGACCTGCGCTGGATCCTGCCCTACGCGACCGTCCTGTCGCCGGTGCTGCTGCTCGGCTCCGACGTCGTGGGACGGATCGTCGCCCGGCCCTCGGAGCTCCAGGTCGGCATCGTCACCGCGATCATCGGCGGGCCGGTCTTCATCTTCCTGGTACGACGGCGAAGGACGGCCCAGCTGTGAGGTCCAACCGAGTTCTGAGGTCGCCCGGCGGGCTCTCGGTGCGGCTCGACGTCCGGTCCGTCGCCGTCGTCGCCCTGCTGCTGCTCGTCGCGCTCGCCGCCGCGGTGGTGCTGATCGGCACCGGGGACTTCGCGATCCCGGCCGCCGACGTCGTCAGGACGCTGTTCGGCGGCGGCAACGCCGGACAGGAGTTCATCGTCAACGAACTGCGGCTGCCCCGGGTCCTGGTGGGACTGCTGGTCGGCGCCTCGCTCGGGCTCGGCGGCGCCCTCTTCCAGGCCGTCACCCGCAACCCGCTGGGCAGCCCGGACGTGCTCGGCCTCGGCCAGGGCGCGACCGCCGGGGCGCTCGTCGTGATCGTCCTGTTCTCCGGCAGCGCCGCCCAGGTCACCGCGGGCGCGCTGGTCGGCGGCCTGGTCACCGGCGTCAGCATCTACCTGCTCGCCTGGAAGCGGGGCGTGCACGGCTACCGGCTGGTGCTGGTCGGCATCGGTGTCTCCGCGATCGTCACGGCCGTCAACGGCTATCTGATGACCGTCTCCGACATCGTCGACGCGGCCCGCGCCGTGGTCTGGATGACCGGTTCCCTCGACGGCCGCGACTGGAAGCAGGTCTGGCCGCTGCTCGCGCTCTGCGCCGTCCTCGTCCCGCTCGCCCTCGGCAACGCGCGCGGGCTGCGGCTGATGGAGATGGGCGACGACGTCTCGAACGCCCTCGGGGTCCGCGTCGAACGGGTGCGGGCGCTGCTGATGATCATCGCTGTGCTGCTCACCGCGAGCGCCACCG
Organism: Streptomyces sp. SolWspMP-5a-2; assembly: GCF_900091845.1. GTDB lineage: Bacteria > Actinomycetota > Actinomycetes > Streptomycetales > Streptomycetaceae > Streptomyces > Streptomyces doudnae. Next base: position 51,844 of record NZ_FMCI01000094.1, on the reverse strand, counting down.
CCGCCGCCGGACCCGTCGGCTTCGTCGCCCTCACCGCGCCCCAGCTCGCCCGGAGGCTGACCCGCTCGCCGGGGCCGAACCTGCTGGCCTCGCTCTGCATGGGCGCCGCCCTGCTCGTCGTCGCCGACTGGGCCTCGCAGAAGATCTTCGGCGCGGGACAGATCCCGGTCGGCGTGGTCACCGGGGTCCTCGGCGGGGTCTATCTGCTGTGGCTGCTGGTCACCGAGCGCAGGGCGGGCCGGATATGAGCGGCCACCCCCTCCCCGCCAGCGGGCCGAACACCCCGGACAACCCTAGGAGCACCGTGAACCGCCTGTCCGCCGAGAAGGTCACCCTCGCCTACGACCAGCGGGTCATCGCCGAGCAGCTCTCGGTGGAGATCCCCGACAACTCCTTCACCGTGATCGTCGGACCCAACGCGTGCGGCAAGTCGACGCTGCTGCGGGCGCTGTCGCGGATGCTGAAGCCCAGCGCCGGGCAGGTCCTGCTGGACGGCCAGGTCATCCAGTCGATGCCCGCGAAGAAGGTCGCCCGCACCCTGGGCCTGCTGCCGCAGTCGTCGATCGCGCCGGACGGCATCACCGTCGCCGACCTCGTGGGCCGCGGCCGCTACCCGCACCAGGGCATCCTGCGCCAGTGGTCCACCGAGGACGAGCGGGTCGTGCGGGAGTCCATGGCGCAGACCGGGGTCACCGAACTCGCCGACCGGTACGTCGACGAACTCTCCGGCGGCCAGCGCCAGCGCGTGTGGATCGCCATGGCGCTCGCCCAGCAGACCCCGCTGCTGCTGCTCGACGAGCCGACCACCTACCTCGACATCCAGCACCAGATCGACGTCCTCGACCTGTGCGCCGAACTCCACGAGGAGCAGGGCCGCACGCTGGTCGCCGTGCTGCACGACCTCAACCACGCGGCCCGGTACGCCACCCACCTCATCGCGCTGCGCGAGGGGCGGATCATCGCCGAGGGAGCCCCGAAGGACATCGTCACCGCGGGACTCGTCGAGGAGGTGTTCGGGCTGCGCTGCCAGGTGATCGACGACCCGGAGACCGGGACCCCGCTGGTGGTGCCCGCCGCGCGCAAGGCGCGCGAGGGCGCGCGGCAGGAGCGCGGCGCGGCCGTCGAGGAGGCGGGCGGCGGCGCCGGGGAGCCGCTGGCGAAGGTGGCGGCTACAGAAGCTTCCTGAGCCGCATCAGGTCCCGCAGACCCGCCTCCAGCTTCACCCGGCCCGACGCCCACGCGGAGGCGAAGTTCAGGTCACCGGCGACCATCGCGACCAGGTCGTCGCCGGTCAGGGCAAGCCTGATCTGCGCCTTCTCCGGCGGCGGGCCCGGCACCGTGCGGTCCACCTCGATCCGGCCGCCGGTCAGGCGGCCCACGAAGGTGACGTCCAGGTCGGTGATCCGGCAGCTGACGGAGCGGTCCATGGCGGCCGCCGCGCGGGCGTCCCCCTCGGCGCGCTGCATGCTGTCGGAGAGCTTGTCGAGTGCGTCGCGGCACTCCTCGATCGTGGCCATCGGCACCGACGGTACCCCAGCCCTTCGCGGTAGCGTCGGGGCATGAGCGAGACAGTGCCGCAGGCCGGGCCGCCGCAGGGGCCGGCACCCGGGCCCGATGCCGACCCCTCGGCGCCCGCCCCCCTGGAGGTCGGCCGGGTCCCCACCGGCGACGCCGGGGTGGACGCCGGCCTCGAGCGGCTGGCCGACGCCGACCACCTCGCCACGGACGGGCACGTCGAGGTGTACGAGGATGTACACCGGGGGCTGCGCGAAGCGCTCACCGCGCTCGACGCCCGCCCGGGACCTCCGGCGCCCCCGTCGCCGTCTCACAGCAGGAGCTGAACGCACCGTGGCAGGAGTCGCACGTCGCCGTCTGGACGCGGAACTGGTCCGCCGGAAACTCGCGCGATCCCGGGAGCACGCCAGTCAGCTGATCGCCGCCGGGCGGGTCAGCGTCGGCAAGACCCTCGCGACCAAACCGGCCACCCAGGTGGAGACCGCCGCCCCGATCGTGGTCCGCGACGACGACGGCGACCCCGACTACGTCTCCCGCGGCGGCCACAAGCTCGCCGGGGCGCTGGCCGCGTTCGTGCCGCTCGGGCTGGCCGTCGAGGGCCGCAGGGCGCTGGACGCGGGCGCCTCCACCGGCGGCTTCACCGACGTCCTGCTGCGGTCGGGAGCCGCGCACGTCGTCGCCGTCGACGTCGGATACGGACAACTCGCCTGGACTCTGCGCAGCGATGAACGCGTCACCGTCAAGGACCGTACGAACGTACGCGAGTTGACGCTTGAAGCGATCGATGGGGAACCTGTGGATCTTGTCGTGGGCGATCTGTCCTTCATCCCGCTGGGGCTGGTGCTGCCCGCCCTGAAGCGGTGCGTGAAGCCGGACGCCGACCTGGTGATGATGGTCAAGCCGCAGTTCGAGGTGGGGAAGGAAAGGCTGGGGAGCGGGGGAGTGGTGCGCAGCCCCGAGCTGCGCGCCGAGGCCGTGCGGGGCGTGGCCGGGCGGGCGTGGGACCTCGGGCTCGGGGTCCGCGGGGTCACCGCCAGCCCGCTGCCGGGGCCGAGCGGGAATGTCGAGTACTTTCTGTGGCTGCGGGCGGGGGCACCCGAGCTTGACCCGGCCGACGTTGACCGTGCAGTGGCGGAGGGACCGCGTTGACGCAGAACCGAGTTCGTACTGTTTTCCTGCTCGCCCACACCGGCAGGCCGGCGGCCATCCGCAGCGCCGAGCTGGTCGTCAAGGGGCTGCTGCGTGAGGGCATCATCGTCCGGGTCCTGGAGTACGAGGCCCGCGACCTGCCGCTGCCCGACCAGGTGGAGCTGGTCCAGGAGGCCACCCCGCAGTGCCTGGAGGGCTGCGAGCTGCTCATCGTCCTCGGCGGCGACGGGACGCTGCTGCGCGGCGCCGAGTTCGCGCGGGCGTCCGGGGTGCCGATGCTCGGCGTCAACCTCGGCAGCGTCGGCTTCCTCGCGGAGGCCGAGCGGGACGACCTCGACAAGGTCGTCGACCGGGTGGTGACGCGGGCCTACGAGGTCGAGGAGCGGATGACCGTCGACGTCGTCGTGCACCGCAACGGCGACATCGTCCACACCGACTGGGCGCTGAACGAGGCCGCCGTGCAGAAGGCCGGTGCCGAGAAGCTCCTCGAAGTGGTCCTGGAGATCGACGGGCGGCCGGTGACCGGCTTCGGCTGCGACGGCATCGTCCTGTCCACGCCCACCGGCTCCACCGCCTACGCGTTCTCGGCCGGGGGGCCCGTGGTGTGGCCCGAGGTGGAGGCGCTGCTGATGGTGCCGATCAGCGCGCACGCCCTCTTCGCGAAGCCGCTGGTCACCTCGCCCGACTCGGTGCTCGCCGTCGAACTGCTGCCGCACATCCCGCCCGGGGTGCTGTGGTGCGACGGACGGCGGACCTTCGAGCTGCCGCCCGGGGCGCGGGTCGAGGTGCGCAGGGGGGCCGTGCCGGTCCGTCTCGCCCGCCTGCACCACGCCTCGTTCACCGACCGCCTCGTCGCCAAGTTCGCCCTCCCGGTGGCCGGCTGGCGGGGCGCGCGGCAGTAGCCAACGAGACGCCCGCCGGTAGGTAACGACCCGCGGCCTCCCCGGTCGGGTGGGGCCGCTTCGCACACCGCGGGCAAAACCTCGTATGGTCGGGGGCGTGTTGGAGGAGATGCGGATACGGTCGCTCGGGGTCATCGACGACGCTGTCGTCGAGCTGTCGCCCGGGTTCACCGCAGTCACCGGTGAGACGGGCGCGGGCAAGACCATGGTGGTCACCAGCCTGGGGTTGCTGCTGGGCGGTCGCGCCGACCCGGCGCTGGTCAGGATCGGCGCCGAGAAGGCCGTCGTCGAGGGGCGCATCTCGGTGCCCCCCGGCGCGGGCGCCGTCCTGCGGGCCGAGGAGGCGGGCGCCGAGCTGGACGACGGGGCGCTGCTGATCAGCAGGACGGTCTCCGCCGAGGGGCGGTCCCGGGCCCACGTCGGCGGACGTAGTGTGCCCGTGGGGCTGCTCGCGGAGCTGGCCGACGACCTGGTGGCGGTGCACGGCCAGACCGACCAGCAGGGGCTGCTCAAGCTGTCCCGGCAGCGGCAGGCGCTCGACCGGTACGCCGGGGACGCCGTCGTCGGGCCGCTCGCCAAGTACGGCGGGGCGTACCGGCGGCTGCGTGCCGTCACCGTCGAGCTGGAGGAGATCGTCACCCGGGCGCGTGAACGCGCGCAGGAGGCCGACCGGCTCCGCTACGGGCTCGACGAGATCGCCGGTGTCGAGCCGCGCGCCGGTGAGGACGTGGAACTGGCGGAGGAGGCCGAGCGGCTCGGGCACGCGGAGGCGCTGTCGTCGGCCGCGACGATCGCGCACGCCGCGCTCGCGGGCAACCCCGAGGACCCCGAGGGCATCGACGCGGCCACGCTCGTCGCGGGCGCCCAGCGGGCCCTGGAGGCCGTCAGGTCGCACGACCCGGCGCTCTCCGCGCTCGCCGACCGGATCGGCGAGATCGGCATCCTGCTCGGCGACGTCGCCGGTGAACTCGCCGGATACGCCGACGACCTGGACGCCGACCCGCTGCGGCTCGCGGCCGTCGAGGAACGGCGGGCCGCGCTGGGCGCGTTGACCCGCAAGTACGGCGACGACATCGCCGCGGTCCTCGCCTGGTCCGAGGAGAGCGCGGCCCGGCTGACCGAACTGGACGGCGACGACGAGCGGATCGGCGAGCTGACCGCCGAGCGGGACGCGCTGCGCGCCGAACTGGGCGGCCTCGCACAGGCGTTGACGGACGCCAGGACGGAGACCGCCGAGCGGTTCGCGGCGGCCGTCACCGCGGAACTGGCCTCGCTGGCGATGCCGCACGCGCGGGTGTCGTTCGACATCCGGCAGACGGACGACCCCGAGGGCGTCGAGGTCGGCGGCCGTACCGTCGCGTACGGGCCGTCCGGCGCCGACGAGGTCGAGCTGCTGCTCGCCCCGCACCCCGGTGCCCCGCCGCGGCCCATCGCCAAGGGCGCGTCCGGCGGTGAGCTGTCCCGCGTGATGCTCGCCGTCGAGGTCGTGTTCGCGGGCACGGACCCGGTTCCGACGTACCTCTTCGACGAGGTGGACGCGGGCGTCGGCGGCAAGGCGGCGGTGGAGATCGGCCGTCGGCTCGCCAAGCTCGCCAAGTCCGCGCAGGTCGTGGTGGTCACCCACCTGCCGCAGGTCGCCGCGTTCGCCGACCGGCAGCTGCTGGTGGAGAAGACCAACGACGGGTCGGTGACCAGGTCGGGCGTGAAGGTCCTCGAAGGGGAGGACCGGGTACGGGAGTTGTCGCGGATGCTGGCCGGACAGGAGGACTCGGAGACGGCCAGGGCGCACGCGGAGGAACTCCTCGCGACGGCACGCGGGGACGCGTAGCGCGCGGAACGCGGGACGGCCGGCCTCCGGGCCGGTGCCCGCACCGGTGCCGAGGCCGGGCGGCCTTCAGGGCCGGTGCGGGGCGCCCTTCGAGGCTGGTGCGCGCGGTGGTCTCACGACCGCCGCGCGCCGTCGTGTCCGGGGCGTGGCGGGGCCGGGTCCCGGCCGGGTGCGCCCGGTGCCGGTGGGCGGCGACCCGGGCGAGTGCGGCGGGGCGGATCGGGTCCTGCCGGTCCGGCCGTCCGCGTCGTCGCCGCCGGGCGCCTGACCGGTGGGTTTCCCGTCCCCGGGCGGGGGCATCCGAGGGACTTGTGTCCGGGTGTCGGGAGGGACTCGCGGTGGGTGCGGAGTCGGGAGTTCGGGGTGTGACGCGCCGGAGCGCCCGGGGGATCAGGGGTCGGCTCCTCGGCGGCTCCCCGCGGGTGCCCGGCGTGACCGGAAGTGGTCGTTCCGTCATCGTGGGCGCTTGTTCTGTCACTCGAAAGGGTGAAGTGTCCTACCGGTACGGGCAGGCGGTGCGCCCTTGTCGTTCCCGGAACACCCGTACGTGCTGGCATCCTTGACCGAGTACGCGGAGGAAACCGCGCGGCTCACCCTCGCCGCCCGATCCTTCTGTACTTTCTTCGTGACCGTCCCACGCCGAACCAGGAGCCCCGGCCACGTGAGCCTCGTGAGCAGCCACGCACCGACCGGCCGCTCTCCGCTGCGCACCGTGCAGGTGCTCGGCGGAGGCAACGCCGGCAGCAGCGCGCACGTGCGTTCGCTGGCGCTCGGGCTCGTCGCACGCGGGGTGCGGGTGACGGTGTGCGCACCCGCCGAGGCCGACCGCGCCTACGACTTCACCGGCGCGGGCGCCGACCACGTCCACGTGCCCCGCAGCAGCGACCCGACCTCGGTGGCGATGCTCCGCGAGGCCTGCAAGCACGCCGACCTGGTGCACGCCCACGGCCTGCACGCGTCCTTCCGCGCCGTGCTCGCCCTCGGCGGCCGCCGCACCCCGCTGGTCGTCACCTGGCACGACCGCGCGCACGCCGAGGGTGCCCGCGCCCATCTGGTGCGCCTTCTGGAGCGCCGGGTCGTCCGCGCGGCCACCGTGGTGCTCGGCACCACCTCGGCCCTCGTCGACCGGGCCCGCGGCACCGGCGCCAGGGACGCCAGGCTGGCCGCCGTCGCCCTGCCCGCGCCGCGCCGCAGCCCGGACGGCGGGGACGCCGAGGACCTGGAGGCGCTGCGCTCCAAGGTGCGGGCCGAACTCGGTTCCCTCGACCGCCCGTTGCTGGTGGCCGTCGGCTCCCTCGACCGGCACCGCGGCTACGACACGCTCCTCGACGCCTCCCGCGCCTGGTGCCGCCTCGACCCGGTGCCGCTGGTGGTGATCGCCGGGGAGGGCCCGCTGCGGTCCGCGCTCCAGCGCCGCATCGACGACGAGGACCTGCCCGTCCGGCTGATCGGCGGCCGGGACGACGTCTCCGACCTGATCGCCGCCGCCGACCTCGCGCTGCTGCCCAGCCGCTGGGAGGCACGGTCGGTGCTCGCGCAGGAGGCCCTGCACGCGCGGGTGCCGCTGGTCGCCACCGGCGTCGGCGCGATCCCCGAACTCGTCGGCGACGCCGCCGAACTGGTCCCCTACGGCGACCCCGTCGCCCTCGCGGAGACCGTCGTGCGGCTGCTCGGCGATCCCGAACGCCGGGCGCGGTTGCGGGAGAAGGGCGCCCGGCAGGCGGCGACCTGGCCGACCGAGGACGAGACCGTCGCGCAAGTCCTCAGCGTGTACGACGAGTTGACCCGCCACCGGCCGCTGATCTGAGCGCTCAGGACACGTGCCGTCTGGCACGCAGCGCCAGGCTCAACGCCAGTACCGTCTGCGGGTCGTCGAGGTCGGTGCCGAGCAACTCGCCGATGCGGGCGAGGCGGTTGTAGAGGGTCTGCCGGTTGAGGTGCAGCTCCCGGGCGGTCTCCGCCTTGCGGCCCGCGTGCGCGAGATACGTCTCCAGGGTCGGCAGCAGCGGCGGCCTCGACCGGGCGTCGTGGTCGCGCAGCGGGCCGATCGCCCGCTCCACGAAGGCCGCCAGGTCCGGCTGGTCGCGCAGCCGCCACAGCAGCAGGTCGATGTCCAGCCGCCGGGCGTCGTACCAGGGCCGGTCCGCGAGGCCCTGGGCCGCGGTCGCCGTCTCCGCCGCGTGCCGCAGCCCCGCCGAGGCGGCCGCCCAGCCGCCCGCCACCCCGACGACCACCACCGGAGGCCGCGCCCCCGGCCGCTGCATCCCGGCCCGCTCCACCCCCGCCCGCAGCGCCACCGCGACCCGGTCGGCGACCGCGGACCGCTCCGACTCCGAGCGCAGCCCCAGCAGCAGCGGCACCCGTCCCTCCACGGGCCGCACGCCCAGCAGCACCGGAACGCCCACCGAGGCCAGCTCCTCGGCGACCGCGCGGGCCAGCACCGCCCAGCCGCCGCCCGGCGCCAGCGCGTCGCCCAGCCGCATCACGACCGGCAGCAGCGGGCTGCGCCCCGGCTTGAAGCCGAGCACCCGGGCCTGCGCGGGCGCGTCCTCGGCGGTGATCCGGCCCTCCGCGAGGTCGGTGAGGAAGTCGCCGCGCCCCCTGGCCGCCAGCTCCTCCTCCTGCCGGGCCTGCATCAGCACCACGGCGAGGATCCCGGCGGCGCGCTCGGCCGCCATCCGGTGCACCGGCGTCAGCGGGGCGCGCACCGGCAGCAGCACCAGGCGGGCCCGTACCGAGCCGGTGCCGGGTCCGCCGCCCGGCACGTCCACCAGCGCGGAGCCGGCCGGCGGGTCGTCCTGGTGCTGGGCGCGCAGCCCCTCCCACACCTGGAGCGGGTCGGCGCCCTCGGGTCCTTCCCCCGCCGCGTACAGGAGCTGCCCGCCGGGGGTCTCCAGGAAGACCGGGTTGCCGCTGAATCCGGCGAGGATGCCGAGGACCTGGGGGACCCCGCCGCCGCCGAGCAGCGCCTCGGTGCACCGCCTGTGCACCTCCTCGGCGCGTTGCAGGAGCGTGTAGTGGCCGTTGACGATCTCGGTGTGGATCTCCTCGGTGACCGCCACGAACGGCACCTCGCGGTGCAGCTGGACGAGCGGCAGCCCGGTCGTGCGCGCCGTGTCGACGAGCGCGGCGGGCAGCCGGGTGAAGCGCGGGCCCAGCTCCACCACCAGGGCCGCGATGCCGCGTTCGGCCAGGGTGCGCACGAACGCCCGCTGCTCGGCCGGGCGGGTGCCGAGGCCGTACCCGGTGGTCAGCAGCAGCTCGCCGCCCTTGAGCAGCGAGGCGATGTTGGGCACCTCGCCCGCGTGCACCCAGCGCACGGTGCGGTGCAGCCGTTCCGCGCCCGCCAGCACCTCGGGCAGCCCGCTGCGCAGTCCGGGCAGCTCCAGCGCCCGCTGAACGGTGATCCCGGCGCCCGGGGTGTCGAATCCGCTGTCCATGGGGCGGACGCTACCTGCGCGGATGCCGTCCGGTCAGCCCGGACGCCCGCGGACCGGGCCGCACGCCGCCGCCCGGGACGACGGGGGAGCGGGACCCGGACGACGGGCGGGAGGGTTCCCCGGCCGCCGTCGCCTCGTCGTCCTCCGGCCGCCGGGGCCGCGGGAGCCCCCAGGACGGGAGAACCCGCCCCCCTGCGCGTGCGGGGAGGCGGGTTCGGCGGCCGGGCGGGGACGGTGGTCAGCCCCCGTACGCCCCCGACGCCGTCAGGCGCAGGGCCGTGTCGATCAGGGGGACGTGGCTGAAGGCCTGCGGGAAGTTGCCCACCTGGCGCTGGTTGACCGGGTCCCACTCCTCGGCGAGGAGGCCGAGGTCGTTGCGGAGGGCGAGGAGCTTCTCGAACAGCTTGCGGGCCTCGTCCACCCGGCCGATCATCGCGAGGTCGTCCGCCATCCAGAACGAGCAGGCCAGGAAGGCGCCCTCGTCGCCGGGGAGGCCGTCGACGCCCTCGCTCTGGCCCTCGGTCGGGTAGCGCAGGATGAACCCGTCCGGGGTGGACAGCTCGCGCTGGATCGCCTCGATGGTGCCGATGACGCGCTTGTCGTCCGGCGGCAGGAAGCCCATCTGCGGGATCAGCAGCAGCGACGCGTCCAGCTCCTTCGAGCCGTACGACTGCGTGAAGGTGTTGCGCTCCTTGTCGTACCCCTTCTCGCACACGTCCCGGTGGATGTCGTCGCGCAGCTCGCGCCACCGCTCCAGCGGGCCGTCCGCGTCGCCGGACTCGATCAGCTTGATCGTGCGGTCGACGGCGACCCAGGCCATCACCTTGGAGTGCACGAAGTGGCGGCGGGGGCCGCGCACCTCCCAGATGCCCTCGTCCGGCTCGTCCCAGTGCTGCTCCAGGTAGCGGATCAGCTTGAGCTGGAGCACCGAGGCGTAGTCGTTGCGGGCCAGGCCCGTCATGTGGCCCAGGTGCAGGGCCTCGGTGACCTCGCCGTAGACGTCGAGCTGGAGCTGGTGGGCGGCGCCGTTGCCGACGCGCACCGGCGCGGAGTTCTCGTAGCCGGGCAGCCAGTCCAGCTCGGCCTCGCCCAGCTCGCGCTCGCCCGCGATGCCGTACATGATCTGGAGGTTCTCCGGGTCGCCCGCCACCGCGCGCAGCAGCCACTCGCGCCAGGCGCGGGCCTCCTCGCGGTAGCCGGTGCGCAGCAGCGAGGAGAGCGTGATCGCCGCGTCCCGCAGCCAGGTGTAGCGGTAGTCCCAGTTGCGGACGCCGCCGATGTCCTCGGGCAGCGAGGTGGTGGGGGCGGCGACGATGCCGCCGGTGGGGCCGTACGTCAGGGCCTTGAGGGTGATCAGGGAGCGGATCACGGCCTCCCGGTAGGGCCCGTGGTACGTACAGTGCTCCACCCACTCGCGCCAGAACTCCTCGGTCGCGACGAGCGAGGCCTCCGGCTCCGGGAGGGCCGGCGGCTCCTTGTGCGAGGGTTCCCACGAGATGGTGAACGCGATCCGGTCACCGGGGGCGACCGTGAAGTCGGAGTACGTCGTCAGCGACTTCCCGTACGTCTCGGCGGGCGTGTCGAACCACACCGAGTCGGGGCCCGCGACGGCGACGGTGCGGCCGTCGTGCTTGTGCACCCACGGCACGACCCGCCCGTAGGAGAACCGCATCCGCAGGGCGGAGCGCATCGGGACGCGTCCGGAGACGCCCTCGACGATGCGGATCAGCTGCGGGGCGCCGTCCCGGGGAGGCATGAAATCGGTCACCCGTACGGTGCCGCGCGGGGTGTCCCACTCGGACTCCAGGATGAGCGAGTCGCCCCGGTAGGTGCGGCGGTTCGCGGTGGGCGGCTCGGCGTCCGAGGCGTGCGCCGGGCCGAGTCGCCAGAAGCCGTGTTCCTCGGTGCCCAGCAGCCCGGCGAAGATGGCATGCGAGTCGAAGCGGGGCAGGCACAGCCAGTCGACTGTGCCGTCCCGGCAGACCAGTGCGGCGGTCTGCATGTCTCCGATGAGTGCGTAATCTTCGATGCGCCCGGCCACGTGCAACTCCAGTCGAACGGCCACGTCACGCCCATGGGGGCGGTCGCTGGTGCGGTCAAGGGGGTTTGTCATACGACGTTGAGTGGTGAAGCAAAGCAGTCGTCAAGCTGTGTGGCAAAACGACAATTTTTCCTCAACGAACCCACGGGCTCTTGTTGTTCCGGTGCCAACGGGCGGGGGTGGTGCCGTATGGCCGGACGGGCCCGGCGGAGAACGTCCGAGCAGGATACGACGCACGTAGATGATCTGCGTGCCGCTCCGGGCAACCCGGGTCCACCGATCGGGTGAGCGAGGGGTGAGAAAGGCGTGAGATAGGGCGGGTCTCGTGTCGAAGTGTGTGCGGAGTGTGGCCGGAAGCCATCCCTCGTGGGCGCTGATACCCTGGTAGCCCGTGGACCGGTGGGAGAAAAACCCCCGAACCGCAGCGACGGCACCCCCGGAGAATTCCGGGCCGGCGGCCGTACCGCACCCCCAGACCGCGACCACGGGAGCCCCGTCTTGGCCATGCCGTCCAATTCCTCGACGACCAAGCACATCTTCGTCACCGGGGGTGTCGCGTCCTCCCTCGGGAAGGGCCTGACGGCCTCCAGCCTCGGCATGCTGCTCAAGGCCCGTGGGCTGCGCGTCGTGATGCAGAAGCTCGATCCCTATCTGAACGTGGATCCGGGGACGATGAACCCGTTCCAGCACGGTGAGGTGTTCGTCACGAACGACGGCGCCGAGACCGATCTGGACATCGGGCACTACGAGCGTTTCCTCGACCGTGATCTGGACGGGTCGGCGAACGTGACGACCGGGCAGGTCTACAACACGGTGATCGCCAAGGAGCGGCGGGGTGAGTACCTGGGTGACACCGTGCAGGTCATCCCGCACATCACCAACGAGATCAAGCACCGTATCCGGCGGATGGCGACCGATGCGGTGGACGTGGTGATCACCGAGGTGGGCGGGACGGTGGGTGACATCGAGTCGCTGCCGTTCCTGGAGACCGTGCGCCAGGTCCGCCACGAGGTCGGCCGGGACAACGTCTTCGTGGTGCACATCTCGCTGCTGCCCTACATCGGCCCCTCGGGCGAGCTGAAGACCAAGCCGACCCAGCACTCAGTGGCGGCGCTGCGCAACATCGGCATCCAGCCCGACGCGATCGTGCTGCGCTGCGACCGGGAGGTCCCCACCGCGATCAAGCGGAAGATCTCCCTGATGTGCGACGTGGACGAGGCGGCGGTGGTGGCCTGTCCCGACGCCCGCTCGATCTACGACATCCCCAAGACGGTCCACGGCGAGGGCCTGGACGCCTATGTGGTCCGCAAGCTCGACCTGCCCTTCCGCGACGTCGACTGGACGACGTGGGACGACCTCCTGGACCGGGTCCACAACCCCGACCACGAGATCACCATGGCCCTGGTCGGCAAGTACATCGACCTCCCCGACGCCTACCTCTCCGTCACCGAGGCCCTGCGCGCGGGCGGCTTCGCCAACAAGGCCCGCGTCAAGATCAAGTGGGTCACCTCGGACGACTGCAGGACCCCGGCCGGTGCCGCCGCGCAGCTCGCCGACGTGGACGCGATCTGCATCCCGGGCGGCTTCGGCGACCGGGGCGTGGCGGGCAAGGTCGGCGCGATCCAGTACGCCCGCGAGCAGCGCATCCCGCTCCTCGGCCTCTGCCTGGGCCTGCAGTGCATCGTGATCGACGCGGCCCGCAACCTCGCGGGCATCGAGGACGCCAACTCCACCGAGTTCGACCCGGCCACCGCGCACCCGGTCATCTCCACCATGGCCGAGCAGCTCGACATCGTGGCCGGTGACGGCGACATGGGCGGCACGATGCGGCTGGGCATGTACCCGGCGAAGCTGGCCGAGGGCTCGATCGTCCGCGAGGTGTACGACGGCAAGGAGTACGTCGAGGAGCGCCACCGGCACCGCTACGAGGTGAACAACGCCTACCGCGCGGAGCTGGAGAAGAAGGCCGGGATCGTCTTCTCGGGCACCTCCCCGGACGGCAAGCTCGTGGAGTACGTGGAGTACCCGCGCGACGTCCACCCCTACCTGGTGGCGACCCAGGCCCACCCGGAGCTGCGCTCGCGGCCGACCCGCCCGCACCCCCTCTTCGCGGGTCTGGTGAAGGCCGCCGTCGAGCGGAAGATCTCCCAGTAACGCACCGGTTGTACGGTTACCGGGGTGCACGCCGTCAGCGGCGCGCACCCCGGTTCTCTCTGCACGTCGGAAGGCACGGCATGACGATCAAGGACATCCCCGCGGAGTGGGAGATCCGGGCGACGCACACGCCCTTCACGGGCAACAAGACCTCGGTCCGCACGGACGACGTGGTCATGCCGAACGGCAACGTGGTGCACCGCGACTACCAGGTGCACCCCGGTTCGGTGGCCGTGCTCGCGCTGGACGACGACGACCGGGTCCTGCTCATCCGGCAGTACCGCCACCCGGTGCGCCAGAAGTTGTGGGAGATCCCGGCCGGGCTGCTCGACGTGCCCGGCGAGAACCCGCTGCACGCGGCGCAGCGCGAGCTGTACGAGGAGGCGCACGTCAAGGCCGGGGACTGGCGGGTGCTGACCGACGTCTACACCACGGCGGGCGGCTGCGACGAGGCGGTGCGGATCTTCCTCGCCCGGGAGCTGGCGGAGGCCGACGGCGAGCGGTTCGAGGTCGAGGACGAGGAGGCCGACATGGAGTACGCGCGCGTGCCGGTGGCCGACCTGGTGCGCGGGGTGCTCGCGGGGGAGCTGCACAACAACTGCCTCGTGGTGGGCGTGCTCTCGCTCGTCGGCGCGCGGCAGGGCGACGGCCTCGACGCGCTGCGGCCCGCCGACGCCCCGTGGCCGGCGCGTCCCTTCACGTCCTGAACGTCCCGTCCGCGCATTGGTGTGACGATCGGCTGATCCGATTGGGCGACGTGTCCGCCGCGCTCCGCCCGGAACGTAGCAGAGCGTGAACTAGGCTCTGGAAACGCCCGATCCGGAGACCCGGCGGGCTTGCGCGCGTGCGGTGGGACGGGAGTGTGGCCCGTGACGGATCAGGCGGTGGACACAGGCGGCGTACGGCTGTCGGGGAAAGCCCCGGCGGAGCGTCAGTTCCTCGGCAGGACAAGGGAGTTGAAAGAACTCCTGGCCGACATCGAGCGAGCGGGACTGGACACCATCTCCGGTCGCAAGGCCCCGCGCGCGCGGGTGCTCCTCATCGCGGGCAGACCCGGCTCGGGCCGTACCGCCCTCGCCGAGGAACTCGTCCGGCAGGTCGCCGACCGTTACGACGACCGGGTGCTGCGCGTCCGCCTCAGCGAGTCCGACGGCACCCCCGTCCCCATCGAGCGCGCCGCCCGCGAACTGCTCGCCGCCCTGGACCTGCCGACCCCCGCGGGCGCCGACCAGGACGACCTGAGCGAGGCCCTGCGCACCGCCCTCGCCGACCGCAGGGCGCTGCTCCTGCTCGACGACGCGGTCGACGCCGAACAGGTCGACGCGCTGCTCCCCGACAGCCCCGACTGCCTCGCCGTCGCCGTCTCCGACGGACCGCTCACCGGCATCTCCGACGTCCGCCCCTGCACCCTGGGCGGCCTCGACACCAAGTCGGCCCTGGAACTGCTCACCCGCTCCACCGGCTCGGTCCGGGTCACCGTCGACCCGTACGCCGCCGAGGGGCTGGTCGAGGAGTGCCAGGCCCACCCGGCCGCGCTGACCCTCGTCGGCGGCTGGCTCGCCGCCCGGCCCAAGGCGACCGTCGCCGACCTCGCCAAGCAGTTGCGGGCCGAGAGCGACGAGAGCACCCCGCTCGGCCGCGCCTTCCAGCTCGTGTACGCCTCGCTGCCCACCACCGCCGCCCGGACCCTGCGGCTGCTCGCGCTCGCCCCGGCCGGACTGGTCGACCCGCAGACCGCGTCCGCGCTGGCCGGCTGCTCGGTCGGCGGCGCCCGCAGCGCCCTGGACGACTTCGTCCGGATGGGCCTGCTGCGGTCCGTCCCCTCGGCGCTGCCGCAGTACGAGGTCCCCGGCTGGCTGCACCCGACGCTGCGGACCCTCACCGAGACCCACGACCGGCCCGCCGAGCTGCAGCTCGCCCGCGCCCGGATGCTGGAGCGGACCGTGCGGCTGCTCCAGTCCTGCCGGGCCATCACCGAGACCGACAACCCCGAGGCGCGAGAGAAGCTCCAGGGCATGCCCCGCTCCCTGCGCTTCCCCAGCCCCAGGGCGGCCGAGGAGTGGCTGCGGGTGCGGCGGCCCGCGCTGCTGGCCGCGGTCCGGCTCGCGGTCGCCGACGGGGAGCTGGACACGCTGGCCAGGCGGCTGATGTCGCAGCTCGTCAGGACGATGGTCGCGCACTTCGGCACCCAGGCCGCCGCACCCGACCTGTACGGCGTGCACCGACTGGTCCTCGACGTCGCCGAGCGCCGCGAGCTGCCCCGGGAGAAGGCCGCCGCGCTGCTGAACCTCGGCGACCTGGACGCCCAGACCGGCCGGACCGGGCAGGCGCTGGCCCGCTACCGGGAGGCGCTGGACGCCGGACGCTCCGCGAACGACCCGTACGCGACCGGCCGCGCGATGGAATCCGTCGGCGGCGCCCACCTGGAGCTGGGGGACTACGACCGGGCCGCCGACTGGTTCGGCCGCGCCCTCGCCCAGCGGCTGGCCCGGGACGAGCGCACCGACGCCGCCCGGCTCTACGGCAGGATCGCCGCCGCGCAGACCTTCGCGGGCCGCTACGGGGACGCCCAGCGGGGCTGGCGGGCCGCGGTCGCCGGTTACCGCAAGGAGGGCGATGTGGCCTCCCAGGCACGGGCGTTGAGCGAACTGGCGCGGGTCCAGGAGTACGCGGGACGGCCCGAGGAGTCGCTGCACACCTGCCACGAGGCGCTGGAGTGGGCCCGCCGGGCCGACGACGTCCGGCTCCAGGCCGCGCTCCAGCTCCGGCTCGCCGACACCCTGGAGCACCTCGGCGATCCGGCGTCCGCCGGACTGCACCGCGGCGCCGCCGACCGGCTCCTGGAGGAGGACCCGGGGGAGCCGCAGCGCCCCGATGACACGGAACACGGTGCTAACGCCTACGAAATCCGTAGTACATCGACTAAAGATTGATGCTTTGGAAGGCTAGACAGCGGGAACACCTTAATTAAACTGGCTCTGCCGCACCTTCTCCTGCGGTGTACCCCGGTGTGCCATGCCCGCCTGGGTATGTCCTGTATGTCCCGCACCCCTGAGTCAAGGACCGTGATCGACGTGAAGGTCGGCATCCCCCGCGAGGTCAAGAACAACGAGTTCCGTGTGGCCATCACCCCCGCCGGTGTGCACGAGCTGGTGCGCCACGGCCACGAGGTCGTCATCGAGGGCGGTGCCGGCCTCGGCTCCTCGATCACCGACGACGAGTTCGTCTCGGCCGGTGCCCGGATACTGGCCACCGCCGACGAGGTGTGGGCCACCGCCGACCTGCTGCTCAAGGTCAAGGAGCCGATCGCCGAGGAGTACCACCGCCTCCGCAAGGACCAGACCCTCTTCACGTACCTGCACCTCGCCGCCTCCAGGGAGTGCACCGACGCCCTCGTCGACTCCGGCACCACCGCGATCGCCTACGAGACGGTCGAGCTGCCCGGCCGCGCGCTCCCGCTGCTCGCCCCGATGTCCGAGGTCGCGGGACGGCTCGCCCCGCAGGTCGGCGCCTACCAGCTGATGCGCGCCAACGGCGGCCGCGGTGTGCTGCCCGGCGGCGTCCCGGGCGTGGCGGCGGGCAAGGCGGTCGTCATCGGCGGCGGCGTCTCCGGCTGGAACGCGGCGCAGATCGCGATCGGCATGGGCTTCCACGTCACGCTGCTCGACAAGGACATCAACAAGCTCAAGGAAGCCGACAAGATCTTCGGCACCAGGATCCAGACCGTCGTCTCCAACGCCTTCGAGCTGGAGAAGGCGTGCCTGGAGGCCGACCTCGTGATCGGCGCGGTCCTGATCCCCGGCGCCAAGGCGCCGAAGCTGGTCACCAACGAGCTGGTCTCCCGGATGAAGCCCGGAAGTGTCCTTGTCGACATCGCGATCGACCAGGGAGGCTGCTTCGAGGACTCCCGTCCGACCACCCACGCCGAACCGACCTTCCCCGTCCACGGATCGGTCTTCTACTGCGTCGCCAACATGCCCGGCGCGGTGCCCCACACCTCCACCCACGCGCTCACCAACGCCACGCTGCCGTACATCGTCGAGCTGGCCAACCGCGGCTGGGTGGAGGCGCTGCGCCGTGACGCCGCCCTCGCCAAGGGGCTCAACACCCATGACGGCAAGGTCGTTTACCGCGAGGTCGCCGAGGCCCACGGGCTGGAGCACGTCGAGCTGGAGACGCTGCTCGGCTGAGTCGCGGTGCGCGCTCGGGCGCTAAGTCACCGTTCGGTAAAAGGCGATACGTCAACACAGGTCGTCAACGTCGCGGATCCGGCCGGACCTTGCCCACAAGGTCCGGCCGGATGTGTGTATGGTCACTTTGCGGCACTCGGCCAACTCGCCTCGAACGTAACGCTTTGGCCGATTCGTACACCGGCGAAACCTGCGGTGCGACGGCCGTACGCCCTTGACAGAGGGATGTTTCATTGCCGACACATCCGGCCGGGTCCGGCGGATTGTGTTGCTGCGGACGCCCGACACGCCATAGAGTCGCCAACCGTCGGCATGGTGCCACGCTGACCTGTCTAGAAGTTTCCTGGTCACCAAGGAGGTAAGACGACTTGTGAATGAGTCGACATTTTCTCCCGGAGGTGGTCAACCAGGAATGCCGGTACGGGGTCAAGGTCCCGAGGGGTTCGAGGCTGTCGGCTCCGTCGCGGTGCGTACCTTCGCATCCCATCAGAGCCACCAGAGAACCGCGGTGACTCAGTCAGCACACCAGAGCATGGATGGCCATCACGTGAACGCCATGGCCGGCGACGGAAGTGGCACGCCCCACGACCACTTCGCCGACTACGACGAACTGCCCGACGGGCACTTCTACGACCCAGACGCCGAGTACGAGCCGGACCCGGAGTACGCGGCCACGCTCGCGCCCGACGCCGCCCGCCAGCGCCGTGAGCGCATCGGACCGACCGGGCGCCCGCTGCCGTACTTCCCGATCCCCGGGCCGCTGACCGACCACGGTCCCGCGAAGATCATCGCGATGTGCAACCAGAAGGGCGGCGTCGGCAAGACGACGTCGACCATCAACCTGGGTGCCGCGCTCGCGGAGTACGGACGGCGCGTGCTGCTCGTCGACTTCGACCCCCAGGGCGCGCTGTCGGTGGGGCTCGGCGTCAACCCGATGGAGCTGGACCTCACCGTCTACAACCTGCTCATGGAGCGGGGCATGGCGGCCGACGAGGTGCTCCTGAAGACCGCGGTCCCCAACATGGACCTGCTCCCGAGCAACATCGACCTGTCCGCGGCCGAGGTCCAGCTCGTCTCCGAGGTCGCGCGCGAGTCCACGCTCCAGCGCGCCCTGAAGCCGCTGATGGCCGACTACGACTACATCGTGATCGACTGTCAGCCCTCGCTCGGCCTGCTCACGGTCAACGCCCTCACGGCCGCCCACAAGGTGATCGTGCCGCTGGAGTGCGAGTTCTTCGCGCTGCGCGGGGTGGCGCTGCTGACCGAGACGATCGAGAAGGTCCAGGAGCGGCTCAACCCGGAGCTGGAGCTCGACGGGATCCTCGCCACGATGTACGACTCGCGCACGGTGCACAGCCGTGAGGTGCTCGCGCGCGTGGTCGAGGCGTTCGACGACCACGTGTACCACACGGTCATCGGCCGCACGGTCCGCTTCCCGGAGACCACGGTCGCCGGTGAGCCGATCACCACGTACGCCTCCAACTCCGTCGGCGCAGCCGCCTATCGTCAGCTCGCCAGGGAGGTGCTCGCCCGGTGTCACGCCGAGTGAGTCTGCCGGGGGCCGACGAACTCTTCCGCACGACAGGGGGAACGGCGCTCCAGCCGTCCGCTCCGCGGCGCGGTCCTGGCGGCGAGGCGCGGGTCCCCGGTCCCGCCGGGGAGAGCGACGGGATCGCGGCCACCGAGGACGCGCCGCACGCGGTGCCCGCCCAGGGCGGCGACGGCGGCGGCGCGGAGCACGTGGCCGCGGAGCCCGGTCCCGCCGACGGGGGTGAGTCCCGCACCCGGACCGCGCCCGGGGCCGTCGACGACCGTTCCGGACGGCGTCAGACGGCGCAGGAAGGTTCTGCCTCCGCGGACGCGGGGTCCCGCAAGCGCGGCGGCCGGGCGGCGGCCCGCAGGCCCAGCGGGCGGGAGCGGCACGACGAGAAGATCACCGTGTACGTCTCCGCCGAGGAACTGATGGACCTGGAGCACGCCCGGCTGGTGCTCCGCGGTGAGCACGGGCTCGCCGTCGACCGGGGCCGGATCGTCCGGGAGGCGGTCGCCGTCGTCCTGGCCGACCTGGAGTCCCGCGGGGACGCGAGCATTCTGGTACGCCGGTTGCGCGGGCGGTAGGCGTAGCCTGCGAGGGCCATGACCTCGAACGACGGACCCGCCCCCGCACCCGGACCGCCCGCCGGGCGACGGCGTGCGCTGGGCAGGGGCCCGGGGGCGCACGCCCTCCCGGCCGAGGCGGCGCGCGGGGCGCCCGAGCCCGCCGGGACTCCACGTCCGCACGAGCCTTCGGCGGACACCGATGGGCCGCCGCCGTCCACGCCGGATCTCCCCTCCCGGCCCCCTGAGCCCGCCGCCCCGGATCCGGGGACCGAGGCCGAGGCCGAGGCCCAGGTTTCTCCCCCGGAGCCGGAGGCGAAGGCCGAGCCCGCGGTTTCCGTCCCCGGACCCGAGACGTTGGTCTCCGAACCGGAGCCGGAACTCTCCGGTCCCGAGCCCGAGACCTCGGCCCCCGAACCCCCGGCCCCCGAACCCCCGGCTCCCGTCCCCGCTCCGGTGGGCCCCGAGCCTCCGGTCCGGGTCGCGGGGGCGGCCGGGGACGCGGATTCTTCCGGGGCGGACGTGGCCGGGGACGGCGACGACGAGGGCGGCGGGGTCTTCAAGGTCCGGCTCGCCAACTTCGAGGGGCCGTTCGATCTGCTGCTCCAGTTGATCTCCCGGCACAAGATGGACGTCACCGAGGTCGCCCTGTCCCGGGTCACCGACGAGTTCATGGCGTACATCCGGGCCATGGGCTCGGACTGGGACCTGGACGAGACCACCGAGTTCCTGGTCGTCGCCGCCACCCTGCTCGATCTGAAGGCGGCCCGGCTGCTGCCCGCCGCCGAGGTGGAGGACGAGGCCGACCTCGCGCTCCTGGAGGCCCGGGACCTGCTCTTCGCCCGCCTGCTGCAGTACCGCGCCTACAAACAGGTCGCCGACATCTTCAACCGGCGCCTGGACGAGGAGGCCCGCCGCCACCCCCGCACCGTCGGCCTCGAACCGCACCACGCGGAGCTGCTGCCCGAGGTCGTCATCAGCATCGGCCCTGAGGGGTTCGCGCGGCTCGCCGTCAAGGCGATGCAGCCCAGGCCCAGGCCGCAGGTGTACGTCGACCACATCCACGCGCCGCTGGTCAGCGTGCAGGAGCAGGCCGGGATCGTGGTCGCGCGGCTCAGGGAACGCGGCGAGGCCGACTTCCGTGAGCTGGTCGCCGACACCGACGACACCCTCACCGTCGTCGCCCGCTTCCTGGCGCTGCTCGAGCTGTACCGGGAGAAGGCCGTCGCGCTGGAGCAGGAGACGGCGCTCGGCGATCTGCTGGTGCGCTGGACCGGCGGCGCGGGGGAGGCCGGGCCGACGGTGACCGACGAGTTCGACCGGGCGCCCCGGCCGCCGAAGGAGGAGAAGGCGTGAGCACCGAGCAGACCGGGACCGCCGTCGAGCGCCTGGACCTCGCACCCGCACTCGAGGCCGTCCTCATGGTCGTGGACGAGCCCGCCACCGAGGAGCACCTCGCGAAGATCCTGCAGCGGCCCCGCCGCCAGGTGGCCGCCGCGCTGCGGGCGCTGGCCGAGGAGTACACCGCGCAGGGCCGCGGCTTCGAGCTGCGGCTGGTCGCGGGCGGCTGGCGGTTCTACAGCCGTCCCGCGTACGCGGCGGCCGTCGAGGGGTTCGTCCTGGACGGCCAGCACGCCCGGCTCACCCAGGCCGCGCTGGAGACGCTCGCGGTCGTCGCCTACCGGCAGCCGGTGAGCCGCGGACGGGTCTCCGCGGTCCGCGGGGTCAACTGTGACGGGGTCATGCGGACCCTGCTCCAGCGCGGTCTGGTGCAGGAGGCGGGCGCGGAACCCGAAACAGGTGCGATCCTGTACACGACGACGAACTACTTCCTGGAGCGGATGGGCCTGCGCGGCCTGGACGAGCTCCCGGAGCTCGCGCCCTTCCTCCCGGAGGCGGAGGCGATCGAGGCCGACACACTGGAAGGGGTCCCGTCGTTCGATCCGGACGCTCCGGATTCCGAGGACGCAGACGACAAGACGGAACTTTGATGCGAAGCAGCAGCGGCAGGAACAGCAGCGGAAACAACGGCGGGAGCCGTGGTGGCAACAGCGGCGGCCGCGGCGGGAGCGGCGGTGGCCGGGGAGGCAGCCGCGGCTCCGGCGACAACCGGGACGACCGGCAGGGCGGCAGGCCCAGCAAGCCCCGCCCCGAGGAGCGCCGCTACGACGTGGGCCCCGGCGCGTCCCACGAGGGCCCCAAGTCGGGGCGCGGTGCCTCCGCGCGCGGCGGCGCCAAGGGCGGCCCCAAGCAGGGGCAGGGCACCGGGCGCGGACGGTGGGTGCCCGCCACCTCGCGCGAGTACGACGCGCGGGCCGAGGAGCGCAACCGCGACCGGTACGCGGGCAAGAAGGACGTCAGGCCCCCCAAGACCTTCCCGGGCGCCGAGCAGGAGGGCGAGCGGTTGCAGAAGGTCCTGGCGCGCGCGGGCTACGGCTCCCGGCGCTCCTGCGAGGAGCTGATCGAGCAGGCCAGGGTCGAGGTCAACGGCGAGATCGTGCTGGAGCAGGGCAAGCGGGTCGACCCGGAGAAGGACGAGGTCAAGGTCGACGGGCTGACCGTGGCCACGCAGTCGTACCAGTTCTTCTCGCTGAACAAGCCCGCCGGTGTCGTCTCCACGATGGAGGACCCCGAGGGCCGCCAGTGCCTCGGCGACTACGTCACCAACCGGGAGACCCGCCTCTTCCACGTGGGGCGGCTCGACACCGAGACCGAGGGTGTCATCCTGCTCACCAACCACGGCGAGCTGGCCCACCGGCTGACCCACCCGAAGTACGGCGTCAAGAAGACCTACCTCGCGGCGATCGTCGGCCCGATCCCGCGCGACCTGGGCAAGCAGCTCAAGGACGGCATCCAGCTGGAGGACGGGTACGCGCGCGCCGACCACTTCCGGGTCGTCGAGCAGACCGGCAAGAACTACCTCGTCGAGGTGACGCTGCACGAGGGCCGCAAGCACATCGTGCGGCGGATGCTCGCCGAGGCCGGGTTCCCGGTGGAGAAGCTGGTGCGCACCTCCTTCGGACCGATCACCCTGGGCGACCAGAAGTCGGGCTGGCTGCGCAGGCTGTCCAACACCGAGGTCGGCATGCTGATGCAGGAAGTCGAGCTGTAGACGCCCGCCCGCACGGCGGATCGGCCGGTTCCGGAACTCTCCGGGACCGGCCGATCTGTTTCTCTCCCTTGCCCCCGGCCCGGGGATCTCCTTATAGTCGACCCATGTTAATAGTCGCTCTGACTCTTAAGTCTGGGCGTGTGACGGGGGAGAACACATGGGGAACACCAGCACCGGCTACGACAAGTACGCCTACGAACCCTTCGCCGTCACCGCCGACCTCGCCGTCCTGACCGTCCGCTCGGGCGCCCTGCACGTCCTGCTCGTCGAACGCGGCCAGGACCCCTACGCCGGCCACTGGGCGCTGCCCGGCGGCTTCGTCGAACCCCGCGAGTCCGCCGAGACGGCCGCGCGGCGCGAGCTGGCCGAGGAGACCGGCCTCGACGACGTCACCGGCCTCCACCTGGAGCAGCTGCGGACCTACAGCGAACCCGACCGTGACCCCCGGATGCGGGTCGTCTCCGTCGCCTTCGCCGCGCTGCTGCCCGACGCGCCCGAACCCCGGGCCGGGAGCGACGCGGCCCGCGCCGCCTGGCTGCCCTACCACCCGGCGCCCGCCCTCGCCTTCGACCACGAGCGGATCCTGGCCGACGCCCACGACCGGGTCGGCGCCAAGCTGGAGTACACCGGCCTGGCCACCTCCTTCTGCCCGCCCGAGTTCACCCTCGGTGAGCTGCGCCACGTCTACGAGGCCGTGTGGGGCACCTCCCTCGACGGACCGAACTTCCGCCGCAAGGTGCTCGCCACCCCCGGCTTCGTCGAACCGGTGCCCGGCGCCGCCCGGCTGACCCGAGGCCGGGGCAAACCGGCCGCCGTCTACCGCGCGGGCCCCGCCGCGACCCTCCACCCGCCGCTGCTGCGCCCCGCCAGGGAAGGACGCCCCGCATGACGACCACCGCCCCCGTCCGCAGGCGCGCCGCCACCGGCTCGCTGCTCGGGCTCGCCCTCGGGGACGCGCTCGGCTATCCCACCGAGTTCGACGACGTCCCGGCGATCCTCGCCGCGTGCGGCCCCTGGCGCGGGATGGAGCTGCCGCGGCGCGCGCTCGTCTCCGACGACACCCAGATGACGCTCGCCGTCGGACACGCCCTGCGCGCCGCCGCGGACCACGGCGCGCTCACGCCCGGGAGCCTGGAGGGGCCGCTGCGCGCGGAGTTCGGCACCTGGTACCGGTCACCGGAGAACAACCGCGCCCCCGGCCGGACCTGCCTCACCGCCTGCGGCCTCCTGGCGGACGGCGACCGCCGCTGGCAGGACGCCAGCCAGGTCGCGTCCAAGGGCTGCGGCGCCACCATGCGCGTCGCGCCGGTCGGGCTCGTCCCCGGCCTCGACGACGAACAGCGGTCAGGCGCCGCCCAGTTGCAGTCCGGCCTCACCCACGGCCATCCGACCGCGCTCGCCGCCTCCGACCTCACCGCACGGGCCGTGCACCTGCTCGCCCGGGGTCTCGAACCCGAGCGCCTGATCGAGGAGTTGAGGACGTACGCGCTCGCCCGGCGCACCCGCTACCCGCACGACTGGCTGGGCGACCTGTGGACCCGCGGCCAGGACCCGACCCCCGAGCGCTTCGCCGCGCGCGGCTGGGACGAGTGCCTCGCGATCCTCGACCGGCTCCAGGAGGCGGTCACCGGCGTCTCCCCCGAGACCGACCCGTGTCTGGCCACCGGGGCCGGCTGGATCGCCGAAGAGGCCCTGGCGACCGGCCTGTTGTGCTTCCTCTGGTTCCCCGGCGAGCCGCTCACCGCCCTGCGCCGCGCCGCCTGCACCTCCGGCGACTCCGACTCCCTCGCCTGCCTCACCGGCGCGTTCGCGGGCGCCCACCTCGGCCCGGACGCCTGGCCCGGCCCGTGGACCGACCGCGTCGAGCACGGCACCGACCTGGCGGCCCTGGGCGCGCTCTGGGACGTCTAGGGCGGGCCCTGCGGAGCCCCCCCGATCGGTGGGCGGACGGCGCTACCTCCGCGGCCCGCCCTGGTACCGCAGGGCCGAGGCGTGACGGGTGCGGACCAGGAAGTCCTCCACCCGGGGGCGGTCCGCGCTCTTCGGGAGCGGGGTGCGGAGCAGGGCCTCGTCCGCCTCGGCGGACAGCCGGTCCATCCTGGTCAGCACCTCGTCCCAGGGGACCTCGCCGCGCTTCACGGCGAGCAGCGGTTCGCGCTGCTCGCCCACGTCGAGGGTGAGCGCGCCGGTGCGCAGCAGGTCGCGGGCGCTGGTCAGCAGCCGCAGCAGATGCATCGCGTGCTTCCAGCGCGGGGCGCCGTGCGTCCGCAGGTCCGTCTCCAGCTTCCGGCGCTGCCCGACCGCGTAGCGGGTGAACGACCGGTGGACGTCGCGGGAGAGGAACGCCCCGCGCAGCGCGAGGAGTTCACGCCCGGTGTCGTCGACGTGCTCGACCAGCGGGGAGTGCAGGAACTCCAGGACGTTCGGGTTCGCGCGCAGCGCCAGCTCGCACAGCCGCTCCAGCTCCCAGCTGAACTGCTCGTCGGCCGGCCCCTCGACATGCGTCGGCGGCTTCTCGAAGCGCCAGAACAGGGGAGTGGGGGCGACGAAGACGCCCCGTCGGTCGGTGTCGCTGTCCCCGGTCGCCAGACCGAAGGCCCGTGACCCCATCACGCACGCGTAGACGGTGTGGTCGCGGACCAGGGTCTCGGGGGCCGGGGGCGCGGAGCGGGCCGGATCGGAAGGCATGGACGGGACGGTACGCGGACCCTCACGTCAGGCGAATCGAATTTCCCCGCACCTCGAACTTCTCGGCGGGCAGCGGCCTCGTCGCCGGGCCGTGCGCCACCGAGCCGTCCGCGATGTGGAACCTGGAGCCGTGGCACGGGCAGTCGATCGTGCCGTTCGCGACCTTGGCCACCGTGCACCCCTGGTGGGTGCAGATCGCCGAGAAGCACTTGAACTCGTCCTTCTTCGGCTGGGTCACCACGACCTTCTCGTTGTTGAAGATCGTGCCGCCGCCGACCGGGATGTCGGCCGTCGTCGCCAGCTCCCGGCCGCCGGAGGCCGCGGGGCTCGATGCGGAGCCGCTGCCGCCGCCGCTCTCCGAGCCGCATCCGGCGGCGAGCGTCACCGCGCCCGTCGTGAGCAGGATCGTGCGCCGGGTCGGGCTGTGGGTCATGTCGTCACTCCGTACGTGCGGGAAGGGAGGCGGAAGGCCGAGGCGGTCGCTCCGGACGGAGCAGCAGCATCTTGGCACCCGAAGCACCCGAGGCGGAGCAAATCGGGAGGGAAACGGTGGAGAGCGGAGAAAAGGCGCTCACCGGGCCGATCCACCGCTCGGGCCGCCGCCGTCTCAGGAGGCGGGCGCCGCGATGCCGTTCCGCGCGGTCTGGCTAGGCTGGACGGTCCGAGAACCGAGCAGTGAGACGACGAGGAGCAGCACCGTGGCGGTACGAGCGGTCCGGGGGGCCGTCCAGCTCGAACAGGACGAGGCCGGACACATGGACGAGCAGGTCGGAGCCCTGCTCACCGCCGTCCTGGAACGGAACGGCCTGACACCCGACGACCTGATCAGCGTCTGGTTCACGGCCACCCCCGACCTGCACTGCGACTTCCCCGCGGCCGCCGCGCGCAAGCTCGGCATCGTGGACGTCCCGCTGATCTGCGCGCAGGAACTCGACATCGAGGGCGCCATGCCCCGCGTCGTGCGGATCCTCGCGCACATCGAGTCCGACCGGCCCCGCGCCGAGATCGCGCACGTCTACCTCGGTGCCGCGGGCGCCCTGCGCAAGGACATCGCCCAGTGAGGACCGCGCTGGTCGTCGGCACCGGCCTCATCGGCACCTCCGCCGCCCTCTCGCTGGTCCGGCGGGGCGTCGTCGTGCATCTCGCCGACCACGACCCCGAGCAGGCCCGCACGGCGGCCGCGCTCGGCGCCGGCACCGACGAGCCGCCCACCGCGCCGGTCGACCTCGCCGTCGTCGCCGCCCCACCCGCCCACGTCGCCTCCGTCCTCGCCGACGCCATGCGGCGCGGGGTCGCCCGCGGCTACCTCGACGTGGCCAGCGTCAAGGGCGGACCGCGCCGCGAGCTGGAGGCGCTCGGCCTCGACCTGTCCGCCTACATCGGCACCCACCCGATGTCCGGCCGCGAGCGTTCGGGGCCGCTGGCCGCCACCGCCGACCTGTTCGAGGGCCGCCCCTGGGTCCTCACCCCGACCCGGGACACCGACACCGAGGTCCTCAACCTCGCCCTCGAACTGGTCTCGCACTGCCGGGCCGTGCCGGTCGTCATGGACGCCGACGCCCACGACCGCGCCGTCGCGCTCGTCTCCCACATGCCCCACCTGGTCTCCAGCATGGTCGCCGCCCGGCTGGAGCACGCCGAGGAGTCCGCCGTGCGCCTGTGCGGCCAGGGGGTGCGGGACGTGACCCGGATCGCCGCCTCCGACCCCGGCATGTGGATCGACATCCTCTCCGCGAACCCCGGACCGGTCGCCGACCTCCTCGCCGACGTCGCCACCGACCTCGACGAGACCGTGCGCGCCCTGCGCTCCCTGCAGTCCGCCGACGAGGACAAGCGGCGCGCGGGCGGCGCCGGGATCGCGGACATGCTGCGGCGCGGCAACGCCGGGCAGGTCCGGGTCCCCGGCAAGCACGGCTCCGCGCCCCGCTCCTACGAGGTCGTGGCCGTCCTCATCGACGACCAGCCGGGCCAGCTCGCCCGCATCTTCGCCGACGCCGGTCTCGCCGGGGTCAACATCGAGGACGTCCGCATCGAGCACGCCACCGGGCAGCAGGCGGGCCTGGTGCAGCTCATGGTGGAGCCCAGCGCGGCACCCGTCCTCACGGCCTCGCTGCGGGAACGGGGCTGGGCCATCCGGCAGTGAGGGACCGGACCGAGGAGGCCCCGGGCGGGCGGGCCCTCCGGCCGTGAAACCCCCTCCGGCGAGCCAGTAACCTTGTGTGGGGCACGATCGCGCCCCACACACTCCCACCGCACCGCACCAGGAAGGTGTCCCCCCGTGGAAAACGGCGCCGCCCAGCCCGTGATTGTCGCCATCGACGGCCCCGCCGGCACCGGCAAGTCGAGCACGTCGAAGGCCGTCGCCACGCAGCTCGGCCTGAGCTACCTGGACACCGGCGCCCAGTACCGGGCCATCACCTGGTGGATGGTCGCCAACGCGATCGACATCGACGACCCGTCCGCGATCGCCGCCGTCGCCGGGAAGCCCGAGATCGTCTCCGGCACCGACCCGGCCGCCCCGACCATCACGGTCGACGGCGTCGACGTCTCCGCCCCGATCCGCACCCAGGAGGTCTCCTCCCGGGTCAGCGCGGTCAGCGCGGTGCCCGAGGTGCGGGCGCTCATCACCGAGCTGCAGCGCACGGTGGCGGCCGGCGCCGAGCGCGGCATCGTCGTCGAGGGCCGGGACATCGGCACCACCGTCCTCCCGGACGCCGACCTGAAGATCTTCCTCACCGCCTCCGCCGAGGCCCGCGCCGCCCGCCGCAACGGCGAGCTGAAGGGCGCCGACGTCAACGCCACCCGCGAGGCGCTGATCAAGCGGGACGCCGCCGACTCCAGCCGCAAGACCTCGCCGCTCGCCAAGGCCGACGACGCGGTCGAGGTCGACACCACCGACCTCACCCTCGCCCAGGTCATCGAGTGCGTCGTGACCCTCGTCGAGGAGAAGCGGGCCGGGAAGTGACACAGTCCTCCGAGCGGGGCGCCGAGATCGGACGGCGCATCGGGGTCGGCCTGATGTACGGCCTGTGGAAGCCGCGCGTGCTGGGCGCCTGGAAGGTGCCCACGACCGGCCCGGTCATCTTCGCCGTCAACCACGCGCACAACATCGACGGCCCCATGGTCATGGGCGTGGCGCCCAGGCCGACGCACTTCCTCATCAAGAAGGAGGCGTTCGTCGGCCCGCTCGACCCGTTCCTGACGGGCATCGGGCAGCTGAAGGTCGACCGGGACACCACCGACCGCGGCGCGATCACCCGGGCGCTGGACGTCCTGAAGAACGGCGGGGTCCTCGGGATCTTCCCGGAGGGCACCCGCGGCGAGGGCGACTTCGCGTCGCTGCGCGCCGGGCTCGCCTACTTCGCGGTGCGCGGCAACGCGCAGGTCGTCCCGGTGGCCGTGCTCGGCTCCACCGACCGGCGCAGCCGTCTGGTCAAGGCGGTGCCGCCGCTGCGCTCCCGCGTCGACGTCGTCTTCGGCGACCCCTTCGAGGCGGGCGACGGCTCCGGCCGCCGCACCCGCAAGGCCCTGGACGAGGCCACCGAACGCATCCAGAAGCAGCTCACCGCCCACCTGGAAAACGCCAGGCGACTGACCGGTCGCTAGGCGACACTGAGTAGTGGTCCGGTCCGGCGACACCGGGACGGCCCACCGATCACCACGATGAACGAGGTACGGACTTCATGAACGACCACATCCACTCCGAGGGCTCGGGCGAGGAGCACGACCACGGGGCGCTTGGCGACGCCGAGTACGCAGCGTTCATGGAGCTGGCCGCGGAGGAGGGCTTCGACAGCGAGGACGTCGAGGGCGCGATCGAGGCCGCCGGTCACGGACCGCTCCCGGTCCTCGCCGTCGTGGGCCGTCCGAACGTCGGCAAGTCGACCCTGGTGAACCGGATCATCGGCCGCCGCGAGGCCGTCGTCGAGGACAAGCCCGGTGTCACCCGGGACCGGGTCACCTACGAGGCCGAGTGGGCGGGCCGCCGCTTCAAGGTCGTCGACACCGGCGGCTGGGAGCAGGACGTCCTCGGCATCGACGCGTCCGTGGCCGCGCAGGCCGAGTACGCGATCGAGGCCGCCGACGCCGTCGTCTTCGTGGTGGACGCCAAGGTCGGCGCGACCGACACCGACGAGGCCGTCGTCCGGCTGCTGCGCAAGGCGGGCAAGCCGGTCGTGCTCGCCGCCAACAAGGTCGACGGGCCCAGCGGCGAGGCCGACGCCTCCTACCTGTGGGCGCTCGGTCTCGGCGAGCCGCACCCCGTCTCCGCGCTGCATGGCCGGGGCACCGGCGACATGCTGGACGCCGTCCTGGAGGCGCTGCCCGAGGCGCCCGAGCAGACCTTCGGCACCGCGATCGGCGGCCCGCGCCGGATCGCCCTGATCGGCCGCCCGAACGTCGGCAAGTCCTCGCTCCTGAACAAGGTGGCGGGCGAGGAGCGCGTCGTCGTCAACGAGCAGGCGGGCACCACCCGCGACCCCGTCGACGAGCTGATCGAACTCGGCGGTGTCACCTGGAAGTTCGTCGACACCGCCGGTATCCGCAAGCGGGTCCACCTCCAGCAGGGCGCCGACTACTACGCCTCGCTGCGCACCGCGGCGGCCGTCGAGAAGGCGGAGGTCGCGGTCATCCTGATCGACGCCACCGAGTCCATCTCGGTGCAGGACCAGCGGATCGTGACGATGGCCGTCGAAGCGGGCCGCGCGCTCGTCATCGCCTACAACAAGTGGGACAACCTCGACGAGGAGCGCCGCTACTACCTGGAGCGCGAGATCGAGACGGAGTTCGGCCAGGTCGCGTGGGCGCCCCGGGTCAACGTCTCGGCGCGCACCGGGCGGCACATGGAGAAGCTCGTCCCGGCCGTCGAGGCGGCGCTCGCGGGCTGGGAGACCCGGGTGCCGACCGGCAGGCTGAACGCCTTCCTCGGTGAACTGGTCGCCGCCCACCCGCACCCGATCCGCGGCGGCAAGCAGCCCCGCATCCTCTTCGGCACCCAGGCGGGCACCAAGCCGCCCCGGTTCGTGCTGTTCGCCTCCGGGTTCATCGAGGCGGGCTACCGGCGCTTCATCGAGCGCCGGCTGCGCGAGGAGTTCGGCTTCGAGGGCACCCCGATCCACATCTCGGTGCGGGTGCGCGAGAAGCGCGGCAAGAAGAAGTAGCGCGCGCGGCAGCGCGAAGGGCGGCCCCGCTCGGAACCGGGGCCGCCCTTCGTCGTGTGCGCGCCGCTCAGCGGTCGCGGCCGCCGGGCGGCAGCGCGGCCGGTACGTGCTGCATCCCGGTGCCCTGCTGCCCGATGTGGCCCACCCGCTGCCACTGGGACTGCTGCCGGGCGCTGTACGCCCCGGCGCTGTAGGCGCTGTAGGAGCTGCTGAACGAGCCGGGACGGTGCCCGGGGCCCTGGGAGTGCACGCCCGCGCCGTAGGGGATGTTGCCGAAGGCCGTGAAGCCCAGCTCCTCCTCGCCGCTGCGGTCGCCCGGCAGGGTGCGGAAGGATTTGACGTACTCGGCGTAGAGGGCGTCGTAGATCGGCGTGACCGAGGGGCCGCCGGAGACGTCGTGGGCCGAGCGCGCCGGGGGGATCTCCCTCCCGTGACGCAGCGGGGACAGCGGCGGGACCGGCTGGTAGGCCTGGCGGAGCGGAGCGTCGTAGGAGTGCACGTTGTGCAAACGACCCCGCCCCTGAAGGGATGCGGCCGGGGAGCACCTCTTCAGGGGCGTGCGGAGGCGAGGACGGCGGCTCAGACGCCCGCGAGCGGCATCGCGGCGGCGACCAGCCGGCCGTTGGCCGCGGCCTTGTCCAGGGCGTCGCGCAGCAGGTCCTCGCGGGGCTGACGGCCGATGGAGCCGACCGGGGCCGCGAACATGAGCACCTGCTGGTGCTTGTTGGCCGCGGCCCGCCAGCTGTCGGTGACCTGGAGCGGCTGGTGCGCCTGCCACCAGGCCACCGGCTGGCCGCCGTTCGGGCCGGGCTGGAGCACCGCGTGCAGCTGGCCCACCGCGAGCAGCACCGACCAGCCGTGCAGGACGGCGGGCGCGGCGTCGATCGAGGAGAGGGGCGTGAACCCCTGCTCGACGAGGAGCGGCAGGAACTCGTCGCCGTGGAGGCCGTCGGTGCCGGGGCGGGCGATCGGCGCGGTCGGCTCGACGACGAGGGCCGGGTGCAACTCCCCGGCGATCAGGACGAGTCCGCTGGTCACGCCGAGCACGGCCTGCTCTGGGACGACCTTCGAGGGGGCGGAGTCGCCGGAGATGGACCGCACGGCTCCCTGGAGCTGGTCCTCGGTGACCTGGACCACCTGGGAGGGCAGGCAGGTGGCGTGGGCGAAGGCGAGGACGGCGGTCTCGTCACCGATGAACAGGACGGTGCTGGTGCGCTCCTGTCCGGAGTCGCCCGGGGTGCGGCAGGACGTGCAGTCGTAGCTGCCGGGGGCGTTGTCTCCGGCGAGCAGCCGGTCGGCCTCTTCGTCGCCGATCTCGGCACGTACCTCGTCGCTGACGTCGAGCATGCGCGGCACGGGTGGCTCCCTCGGGAAGTGGTGCGGGGCGGGACCGGGTGGCTCCCGGCCCGTGAACCGGGTGGGCCCCGGGCTCATGAAGAAGACAACGGGCGATCTGTGGCGGTGGTCACGCTCCAGGGCGAACGTAATCAATCCGTCCGACGCAGACGGTCACGATCGGTCCGGAAGCGGTCACTCATCGTCAATGCGGTGAAACCGCAAGGGAGTTGGAGTGGTGATGTGAGTCACAGTCAGCTCCGCCTACTGGTCGCAATATCGGGATATCCAGTGATGAAGTGGGTGTCCTGAAATCGTTGATACCGGCGGTAACCCTGAACTGGCCTGCCGCGACGGGCCGTTGGTTGTCCTCGGCCCGCCCGGCTCCTTAGATTCCTCCGCCGTGTGCATCGAGCACCGCTCGGGAACGTCCGCCGACCGCACCAAGCGAGCAGTACCAGTGAACGACAGCACCACCACCGTCGGCGGACGGGGCGGAGCGCGGCGAACGGCCCCTGTGCCGTCGGCCCGCCCCGCCTTGGGGGACCCCGGGCGCTTGGAGAGGGAACTACATGTCCGAATGTGCCGATACCACGCGCGGCAGCGTCAGCAGGACCCGCACGGCGGCGGTCCTCACCGGGGCGGCCCTGCTCGCCCCGCTGGGAGTACTGGCGGCGACCGGGAACGCGGCGGCCGCGGGTGGCGGGGTGTGGGACCGCATCGCCCAGTGCGAGAGCGGCGGCAACTGGCACATCAACACCGGGAACGGCTACTTCGGCGGTCTCCAGTTCTCGGCGAGCACCTGGCGCGCCTACGGGGGCTCGGCCTACGCGGCGACCGCCGACGGGGCCACCAGGGAGCAGCAGATCGCCGTCGCCACCAAGGTCCAGGGCGCGCAGGGCTGGGGTGCCTGGCCGGTCTGCTCGGGCCGGGCGGGCGCGGCCGGTGACGCCCCGGCCGTCTCGGCGCCGGGCGGCGGTTCGACGCCGAGGTCGGCCCCGGAGTCCACGTCGGCACGGACCTCGGGCGGCACCGCGGCCGCGAAGCCGCGGAAGGCACCGGAGCGTCCCTCCAGCGGCACCACCCGCGGCGCCTCGCGCGGCGACTACACCGTCCGCGAGGGCGACACCCTGAGCGTGATCGCCCAGCGCAACGGCACCACCTGGCAGCGGCTCTACTCCGCCAACCGGGACGTCATCGGCGGCGACCCCGACCTGATCGTGCCGGGCCAGCAACTGAACCTCTGAGCGGGTCCCCTCCCGGACGGAGACCGGTCCCCGGGGTCGGTCCCGGGGCGGGGCGGTCGTCCGGGGTGGCGAGCGGATCTCTGAGCCGCTGCCCCGAGTGTGGGCCGGTCCCTGGGGTCGGTCCCGGGGCGGGCCGGTCGTCCGGGGTGGCGAGCGGGTCTCTGAGCCGGTGTCCTCGGGCGGAGGCCGGTCCCCGGAGCCGGTCCCGAGGAGAGCCGCTCGTCCGGGACGGCGACCGGGTCTCTGAGCCGCTGCCCCGACCGGAGACCGGTCCCCGGGGTCGGTCCCGGGGCGGGGCGGTCGTCCGGGGTGGTGACCGGGTCTCCGTGTCGCCGCCTCCGGGCGGACGCCGGCCGGGGCGGTGTGCTCCCAGGGACCCCGGGCCGGGTCATCGAAGCGGCACTTCGCGGTCCCGGGCACGGGCCCCGTCCGGTCCTCCGACCGGGTGGGGCCCTTCGGGCTCCCGGACGCGCCACGGCGGCCCCGCCGCCCGCCCTGCCTAGCGTGGCCCGATGCCCCGCACCCCGATCGCCCTCGCCGCCGCCCTGACGGCCGCGCTCCTGCCCGTCACCGCGCACGCCGCGCCGTCCCCGCCGTCCGCGGGACCGTCCTTCGCCCGGGTGCCCCGCGACTGCGCCGACGGCCGTGGGCCCTGGAGCTGCCTCGCCGAGTGCGAGAGCGGCGGACGCTGGGACGCCAACACCGGCAACGGCTTCTACGGCGGACTCCAGTTCCTCCAGCCCACCTGGGAGGAGTTCGGCGGCCTGCGCCACGCCCCGCGCGCCGACCTCGCCACCCGCGACCAGCAGATCGCCGTCGCCCAGGAGGTGCTGGCCGTCCAGGGCTGGGAGGCCTGGCCCGCCTGCGCGAAGAAGCTCGGGCTCAAGGGGCGCATGCACACCGTGAAGTCCGGCGACACCCTCAGCTCGATCGCCCGCAAGTACGGCGTCCCCGGCGGCTGGCGGAGCCTGTACGCCCTCAACCGGGACACGGTCGGCGCCAGCCCCGACCGCCTCGGCACGGGCACCCTGCTCGCCCTCCCGTCGGGCGCCTCCCGCTCCGTCGCCCCCGGCCGGGCCCCGGCCGTCTTCGGGCCGCCGCTGCGGTCCGCCCCCTGACGGCCGCCCGCGCCGGGCGGCTCCGTCGGTGCGGGGGACCTGTGAGGGAAGCGTGTAATTCTCACCCGCCGTCAACGGCCGCAACCACCCGTGGAAACAGCCGTGAATGGATATTTCCAGCCTCTTGCGCGGTTGTTCCCGGGCCGCGCGGGGCCCGTATTCGGACCGTGCGGCGACGGGCCCAGGCGAGGGAATTCATAGCCCCCTGACAGTGCGCGGAAATGAGGTCCGCGCGGCCGGGAATGACATGAGGAACACGGCTTGAACCGCTCGATCGTGTGACGGAGTTCGACCGAAACGCGTGTCGTGATCCTGTGACAGAAGCGTGACCGTGAGGGGACGGGTGACCCAGGGCGACGGCCCCCGCTTCCCCGTCCGCCCGGCAGGGCCTAGCGTGGCCGTATGGCACCGATACCCACTCCGCAGCAGGAGCCCCAGGACAGTCCGGAGGGCTACGTCGGCCTCGACGCGGCCGACGCCGAGCGCCGCGCGCGCACCCGCGGCTGGACGACGGTGCGGTCCCTGCCGCCGGGCGCGATCGTCACGATGGAGTACCGGGCGGGACGGCTGAACTTCGAGGTGCGCGACGGGCGGGTGGCCAGGTCCTGGAAGGGCTGACGGCGACGCACACAGGCCCCGGTTCCGTGGTGGAACCGGGGCCTGTGTGCGCGGGCCGGGCTGTGCGTACCGCTCCCGCGGCTCGGTGACGGCCGGTCAGCCGCCCGGTACCGGACGGGCCGCCGACGTCGACGCGCCGCGCGGGACCCGGTCGGCGTGCGGGGGCCGGCGGCTGCCGACCGGGGTGACCGGGGTGCGTTCGGCGCGCGTGGTGTGCGGTCCCGGCGCCAGGTGGTAGGCGGGCGCGCGGGCGGCGCGTCCGGTGCCGCCGACCGCCTCGCGGGCCGCCGCGTCGTCCTGGGCCGGGGTGGTCCTCGGCTTGATCATGACCGGCGCGGCCACGGGGGCGGCCGGTGCGGGCGCCAGGGCGCCACGGCGGTCCCGCCAGCGGTCGCGCAGATCGAAGACGGCGACCTCGGCGCGGGCGATCAGCGGCTCGCACCAGGGCAGCGCCAGCAGGATCAGCAGCCCGGCGGCCCAGCCGAGCAGCACGTCGCTCAGCCAGTGCGTACCGAGGTAGACGGTGGCCATGCCGACGCCGAGCGACGTCACCGCGGAGAGCGCGGACAGCCAGCGGCGGGCGCGCGGGGTGGAGGCCAGATAGGCCAGGATTCCCCAGGTCACCACGGCGTTCGCGGTGTGGCCGCTGGGAAATATATCGCCGCCGAGACCCATCTCGTTCGAGCCGATGCTGGTCGCGTAGTGCGGCCCGAGCCTGCCCATGCCGATCTTCGCCGCGCCGACGGTGATGTTCAGCAGCAGCAGCGACACGCCGAGCGTGAGCAGTGGCCGCAGCGTGTGCTGACGCCAGGAGCGCCAGCCGAGCCAGGCCGCGACCATCACCGCGGTCGGACCGCGCTGGCCGAGGACCACGTAGTAGTCGACGAACCAGTGGATGCCCGCCCACTGCTGGTACGGCCGGAAGAACATGACCTGCCAGTCGAGGCGGACGAGCCACGACGTGATCACCACGGCCCACACGATCGCCAGGTAGAAGGCCAGGGTGCCGGCGAACAGCGCCACCCGGTGTCGGCTCATTCTGGGCACGTCGATGTGCGCCGGCCGTTCCGGCTCCCGGTCCAGCCTGGCGAACACCCGGTCCAGACGGGTGAGGTTTCGTTCGGTACGCACCCAATCGACGTTACAGCGAGTGAGCTCTGAACCCGGGCGAATCAGCGGCTTTGTGATGACGATGTGATGTGGGATTGCTCTCAGGACACGGTTTATCCCCTGTGAATCCGTAATCCCGGACGCCGCTCTCCTTCAATTCTTTTGATCGTTCCGGGGGGAAATTTTATCCTGCTTATGAATTCGTTCACCGAATCCTCGTCCTGGATTCTCCGCGTGCTCACCGGGCGTACTCGGACGATCAGGGCGGTCCCGACCCGTTCAGCCAGAACGCTCCGTACACCGCGGACGCCGTCGCGATCATCGCCAGCACCGTCGCCGACCTGCGCGTCCGCGTCCGGGCGAGGGCCAGGGCGAGCGGCAGCAGGAGGGGGAAGGCGGGCAGCAGGAGCCGCGGTTTCGAGCCGAAGTAGCTCGACGCGCAGAGCGCCAGCGCGGTGACGACGCCGGAGTACACCAGCAGCGGCAGCGGCTGGCGCCCGCGCACGCAGGTGACGTACAGCAGGGCCAGCAGGGCCACCCCGGCGACCAAGGCGGCCCCGGCGAGGGCCGACGGGAACGCGGAGAAGCGGGCCGCGACGAAACGGGCGAAGGCCCAGCCGCCGTCGAAGCCGTTGCGCCAGCCCGCCTGGACGTCCAGGTAGCCGAGCGGACCCCGCCCGGTGCGGTGGCCGACCCACAGCACGTAGCCGACGGCGCCCAGGGGCGCGAGCAGCATGCCGAGGGCGCGTGGGAGGAGGGGCGCGCCGGGGCGGAGTGCGGTGACGGCAGGGGAGGGGGCGTGCGACGAGGGACGCGCGCCGGTCGCGGTGACCGCGCTTCGGGTCTGCCCGAACGAGGGGGCCGGGAAAGCGACGGGGCCGGGCGCGGAAGGGGGTGACGGGGGCGCAGGGGTGGAGGCAGGCGGCAGGTGCGCGGGGGCGGTGGAAGGCGACGAGGGTGCGGAGGTGGCGGGAGGCGACGGGGGTGCGGGGGTGGCGGGAGGTGGCAGGGGTGGGGGAGGGGTCCGTCGGCGTTTCGTCGCGGCGGCTGGTCGGCGCTTCGTCCCGGTGGTCGTCGCGCGGTCGTGGACGAAGGACGCGACCGCCGCCGCCCAGATCGCCGCGGCCACCGCGACGCCCACCGGGCGGGTCAGCCCCGCCAGCAGCGCGAGCGAGCCCGCCGTCACCCAGCGGTCGGTCAGCACCGCGTACAGCGACCACGCGGCCAGCGCCGTGAACAGGGACTCGCTGTACGCCATCGACTGCACGATCCCGACCGGCAGCACCGCCCACAGCAGGACGGCGCACACCCCCGCGCGACGGCCGTGGAGATGGTCCGCGACCGCGAAGATCCCCCAGGCCGCCGCGAGCGAGGAGAGCAGCGCGACGACGAACCCGGCGTCGGCGTACGACAGCGGGCTCACCGCCGCGAGGCCCCGCTCCAGCCAGGGCAGCAGCGGGAAGAACGCCAGGTCCGCGTGGACGTCGCCGTTCGGCAGCCGCACCTCGTAGCCGTAGCCGCCGGACGCGACCCGGCTGTACCACAGGGCGTCCCAGCGCGCCGTCAACAACGTGTACGCGCTCTTGCCGCGCTCCGCGCTCCACAGGGCCAGCACCAGCAGCCCCAGGGCGCGGACGGCGGCGTACCCCAGCAGGGCGGGGGCCGCCGCACGCAGGGCGGCCGCCGGTCCGGCGCGCGTGTCGAGATCGTTCACAGGAACGATTATCGACGGCGCACGGTACCGGCCCGCCGGACGCACGGTGACCGGACGCCCCCGGAGTGGCGTACGCCACACGTGTTGCGCGTGATCTCTGAGAGGTCCGCCACGTGGCCGAAGCACGAACTCGCGTACATTGACGTGTCACTCGTGATCGTTGCGCGGGCCGGGGACCACCGCTCCTCTCCGGCCGAGGCACGGGGAGTCCCCACCCCGCGAAGCCCGCCGAGCACGAGGGAATCTGGGAGGTACGTACATGTCCGGGACGACCACGGCCGCCGCAGCGCTGCGCCGTCGGGCGGCCGGGGCCGGTGCCAACCGCTGGGTCGTCCTCGTCGTCCTCTGCGTGAGCCTGCTCCTGGTCGCGGTCGACGCGACCGTGCTGCACGTCGCGGTGCCCGCCGTCACCGAGGACCTCAGGCCCGGCGCGATCGAACTGCTCTGGATCGTCGACGTCTACCCGTTGGTCTGCGCCTCGCTGCTGATCCTCTTCGGCACGCTCGGCGACCGGGTCGGCAGACGCCGCATCCTGCTCCTCGGGTACGCCCTGTTCGGCGTCGCCTCGGGGGTCGCCGCCCTCGCCCACGACCCGCAGGTGCTGATCGCGGCCCGCGCGCTGCTCGGCGTCGGCGGCGCCATGATCATGCCGGCCACGCTGTCGATACTCCGCCAGGTCTTCCCCGACCGGCGGGAGCGCGCGGTCGCCATCGGCGTCTGGAGCGCGGTCGCGGCCGTCGGCGCGGCGGCGGGACCGCTCCTCGGGGGGTTCCTCCTCGAACACTTCTGGTGGGGCTCGGTCTTCCTCGTCAACATTCCGCTGATGCTGGTCAGCCTCCCCGTGGGCCGCCTCGTGCTGCCCGAGTCGCGCGGCACGGTCGACGGCCCCTGGGACGTCGTCGGCGCGCTGATGGCCGCCGCCGGACTCTTCGGCATGGTCCTCGGTGTGAAACGGCTCGGCGGCGGAGAGGCCGTGGCCAGCGTCTTCACCGTCGCGCCGCTGGTCGTGGGGGCCGTGCTGCTGGTCCTCTTCGTGCGGAGGCAACGGCATCGCGCGCATCCCCTCGTCGACCTGCGGATGTTCGCCAGGCCCGCGTTCAGCGTCTCCATCGGCTGCATCGTGCTGGCGATGCTCGCGCTGGTCGGCCTCGAACTGATCGCCGCGCAGTACCTGCAACTCGTCCTCGACCTGTCGCCCCTCCAGACCGGGCTGCGACTGCTGCCCCTGACCTTCGCGGCGATGGCCGCGGGGCTCGCCGGGGCGCGGGTGCTGCGGCGGTTCGGGCCGCGGCGGATGGTCTGCTCCGGGTTCTGTCTCACCGCCGTCTCCGTGGCGGTGCTGACCGCGATGGGCGGCTCCGACAACCCGGGGCTGCTGCTGTCCGGGTTCCTGCTGCTCGGGTTCGGGCTGGAGACGACGCTGTTCGGGGCGTACGAGTCGATGCTGAGCGAGGCGCCTCCCGCGCAGGCGGGCGGGGCGGCCGCGATCGGCGAGACGTCGTACCAGCTCGGGGCCGGGATCGGGATCGCGCTCCTCGGGAGCGTGATGAACGCGGCGTACGCGCCGGGACTGGCGTCCGTGGCCGGGGTGCCCGCCTCGGCGTCCGCGTCGGCCGGGCACTCGCTGGGCGAGGCGTACGACGTCGCCGGGCGGCTCGGCGGACCGGCGGGGGCCGCCCTGCGGATCGCCGCGCGCGACTCCTTCGTGCACGGACTCCATGTGACGCTGCTGGTGAGCGCGGGGCTGCTGCTGCTCGGCGCGGTGATGGCGCTGCGGTTGCCGCGGGTGATGCAGTGCGAGGCGAGCGGGGTCGTGGAGGTGCCCGGACCCCGTGAGGTGCCGGGGGGTTCGAGGGTCTCGGCGTAGGCACGCTGTGACGCCCGGGGTCCCGGCGCAGGCACGCTGTGCCGTGTCGTACGCCGTCCCGCGTCACATGCCGCCGCGCGTGGTGCTCCCCGCGCCACATGCTCCCGCGTCACGCGCTCCCCGTGTCGCGCCGTGCCGTGTTGTGGGTGGACGGGTCGGCGGGTGGGTCGTAACGTCGGGGGCGGTGTTTTTACTAGCGGTGCTAGTTTCTCGGTGGAAGGGTAAAGCATGGCCGCGTCCCCGAAGTTGCCCCCGTTCGACCCCGCGGACCCGCTCGGGATCGACGACCTCCTGGAGCCGGAGGACCTGGCCGTGCGGGACACGGTGCGGGCCTGGGCCAGGGACCGGGTGGTCCCGTACGTGGGCCGGTGGTACGAGGACGGCGAACTGCCGCAGATCCGTGAACTGGCGAGAGAACTCGGCGCTATCGGCGCCCTCGGCATGTCCCTCACCGGCTACGGCTGCGCCGGTGCGAGCGCCGTCCAGTACGGCCTCGCCTGTCTGGAGCTGGAGGCCGCCGACTCCGGCATCCGCTCCCTGGTCTCCGTGCAGGGCTCCCTCGCCATGTACGCGATCCACCGCTTCGGCAGCGAGGAGCAGAAGCTCGGCTGGCTGCCCCGCATGGCCGCCGGTGACGCCATCGGCTGCTTCGGGCTGACCGAGCCCGACCACGGCTCCGACCCCGCCGCAATGCGCACCTTCGCCAAGCGGGACGGCACCGACTGGGTCCTCGACGGACGCAAGATGTGGATCACCAACGGCTCCGTGGCCGCCGTCGCCGTCGTCTGGGCACAGACCGAGGGCGGCATCCGCGGCTTCGTGGTGCCCACCGACACCCCCGGCTTCTCCGCGCCGGAGATCAAGCACAAGTGGTCCCTGCGCGCCTCGGTGACCAGTGAACTCGTCCTCGACGGTGTGCGGTTGCCCGCGGACGCCGTCCTGCCGGACGTCACGGGGCTGCGCGGGCCGCTGAGTTGTCTCTCGCACGCCCGGTACGGCATCGTCTGGGGCGCCATGGGCGCCGCGCGGAGCTGCTTCGAGACCGCCGTCGACTACGCGAGGTCGCGGGAGCAGTTCGGTCGGCCGAT
The DNA here is from genome assembly GCF_900091845.1 of Streptomyces sp. SolWspMP-5a-2. Lineage (GTDB taxonomy): Bacteria > Actinomycetota > Actinomycetes > Streptomycetales > Streptomycetaceae > Streptomyces > Streptomyces doudnae. Next base: position 11,472 of record NZ_FMCI01000094.1, on the reverse strand, counting down.
CGGGGGCTTCCAGCTCACCCAGGCCAAACTCGCCGACATGGCGGTCGAACTGCACAAGGGGATCCTGCTCGCCCACCATCTGGGGCGGCGGATGGACGCCGGCCGCCTGCGTCCCGAGCAGGTCAGCTTCGGCAAGCTCAACAACGTCCGCGAGGCGATCGAGATCTGCCGCACGGCGCGGACGATCCTCGGGGCCAACGGGATCTCCCTGGAGTACCCCGTCATGCGGCACGCCACCAACCTGGAGTCGGTGCTGACGTACGAGGGCACCGTCGAGATGCACCAACTCGTCCTGGGCAAGGCGCTCACCGGACTCGACGCCTTCCGGTGACCCTGCGCGGGGGCAGGGCCGGTGAGCGGCCCTGCCTCAGCTCTGGTTGAAGAAACCGTCCGTGCGGTGCGCCGCCGGTTCGCCGCTGACGATCTCCGTGTCAGCGGGCGTGAGCAGGAAGACGCGGTTGGAGACGCGGTCGATGGACCCGCGCAGCCCGAAGATGAGCCCGGCCGCGAAGTCGACGACGCGCTTGGCGTCGGTCGCCTCCATGGCGGTGAGGTTCATGATGACCGGGACACCCTCGCGGAACAGCTCACCGATGGCGCGGGCGTCCCGGAAGCTGTCCGGGGTGACCGTGCCGATCCGGCGGCCCTTCTCCTCGGCGACGTCCGTGGCCACCTTGACCCGAGGGTCGGTGACCCAGGCGTCCCTGGGCTGCTCGGTCCCATCGGAGTAGTCGTCGTCGTAGTAACGCTCGTCATCGTTGTCGTCGACGAGGCCAAGCCAGGCACTTGCCTTGCGTACCGATCCCATGGACGCCTCCTCTCACAGCGGTCTTTCTTGCTTTCCGCATCCCTATGGTCATCCATGAAGCGGACGGCGTGCCAAGTGGTTAGACGCCGCGCGGGGGGTTTGTGACGGTACTGGTGCACAGCGAATACGTCGAGAGCCCGGATGCCCCAAGGGTCCTGTCCTACACCGCTGCTGACTGTGAGTGAAATATGATTCTTCACGGCGGACGGGTGACGGGCGGGGCGTACGGGTGAACGGAACACCCGGTGCGACGTGGTCCTCCGCCGCTTGATCGGATCGTCGGACGACGTGCGGGCCACGGGGGAGATCGGCATGTTCGGAATCGTCAGACCCTGCCGTCACCGGCTCGGTGAGCGGCTCACAGCCCAGTGGATGGCACATCTGTGCGGGCTCTGTCTCGCGCTGCGGGCGGACCACGGACAGTTCGCGCGGGTCGTCACGAACTACGACGGGCTGCTGCTCTCGGTCCTGACGGAGGCTCAGGCCGCGCCGGACGGCGGACGGCGGCGGACGGCGGGGCCGTGTCCGCTGCGCGGGATGCGCACGGCGTCTGTCGCCCGGGGCGAGGGCGCCAGGCTCGCGGCGGCCGTCTCGCTGGTGCTCGCCTCGGCGAAGGTGCGCGACCATGTCGCCGACGGGGACGGGATGCTGGCCCGCCGTCCGCTGGCCCTCGCCGCCCGCCGGGTGGCCGCGGGCTGGGACGCCGCCGGGGCCCGCGCCGGGGGAGCCGTCGGGTTCGACACGGCGGTCCTCGTCGACGCCGTGGACCGGCAGCCGGGCGTCGAGGCCCTCGCCGGGCCCGGGACTTCGCTGCTGACGGTCACCGAGCCGACCGAGACCGCCACCGCCGCCGCGTTCGCGCACACCGCGCAGCTCGCCGGGCGGCCGGGCAACGCGGCACCGCTCGCCGAGGCCGGGCGCCTCTTCGGACGGCTGGCCCATCTGCTGGACGCCGTCGAGGACCGGGAGGCGGACGCCGCGTCGGGCGCCTGGAACCCGCTGACCGCCACCGGCACCCCGCTCGCCGAGGCACGGCGCCTCGCGGGGGACGCGGTGCACGGCATCCGACTCGCCCTGCGGGAGGCCGAGTTCACCGACGCCGGGCTCGTCCACCGGCTGCTCGCACACGAACTCGGCGCCTCCGTCGACCGCGCCTTCGCCACCACCGGCACCGGGTGCGGCCACCCGCCCTCCGCGTCGGCCCCGAAGGCACCGCCGGGCGGCCCCCGGCGCCCCGGGGACCCCTGGGCGCCCGCGCCTCCTGAGCGGCCCGCACGCCCGCCGCGCGGCCTGCTGGCGGGCTGCGCGGTGTGGGCCGGGCTGGCCTGCACCTGCCAGTTGTGCTGCGGCGAGTACGAGAGTCCGTGGAGCCGGGAACCGCGCAGGAGCCCGTGCGAGAGGTGCTGCGACGGAGTGGACTGCTCCGATTGCTGCGACTGCTGCAATTGCTGTGACGGATGCGACTGCTGTGACGGCTGTGACTGCTGCGGGTGCGACTGCAGTTGCTGACCGCATGTCGTCGGCCGTTCCGGCCGGGGGCCGGGGCCTCGTCCGTCGTTCCGCCGTGGGCCGGGGTGTCGTCGGTCGTTCCGGCCGGGGTGCCCCTCCGCGGGGGTGTCCGGAGGTCCGGGAGACGTCGAGGGGCCGGTGGCGGTCCGAAATCCCGGACGGAGTGAACGGTCGCGGTCCCGCGGACGTACAGACGGAGAAGAACCACGCTCCAGCCGCCGGAAGGGAGCCAGGGACCATGTCCGGGTGCTCTGACAGGATCGTGCCGCTCGCCGTGAAGATCGTGGTGAGCGGTGGCCTCGGGGTCGGCAAGACCACGTTCATCAGGGCCATCTCGGAGATCGAGCCGCTCAGCACGGAGGCGGCGATGACCGAGGCGTCGCTCGGCGTCGACTCGCTGGACGGCGTCGAGTCCAAGACCACGACGACCGTCGCCCTCGACTTCGGGCGGATCACCCTCGATCCGTCGATCGCGCTGTACCTCTTCGGGACGCCGGGCCAGGCCCGCTTCGCGTTCCTCTGGGACGACCTCATGGCGGGCGCCCTCGGCACCGTCGTCCTCGCGGACACCCGGCGGATCGGGGAGAGCAGCTTCGCCGTCGACCACTTCGAGTCCAGGGGCCTGCCGTTCGTGCTCGCCGTGAACCGCTTCGACGGCGCCGAACGGCACAGCACCGGACAGGTGCGCGACGCCCTGCGGCTGAGCGACTCCGTGCCCGTCCTGGAGTGCGACGCGCGCGACCGCGGGTCCGTGCGGGACGTCCTCGGCACCCTGATGGACCGGGTCATCGGGGCGCGCGCCGACTCCGGCCCCGACTCCAGGACGGCGGCCCTGGTGCGCTAGTTCCGCAGCTCGGGCGGCGAGATCTCGGACTTCTTGATCGCCGAGCCCGAGGTGCCCCACTTCTCGAGGATCCGCGCGTACGTCCCGTCCGCGATCAGCTTGTCGACCGCCGACCGGAAGGCCGGGGCGAGCGCGGAGCCCTTCTTGAACGCGAACCCGACGTCCAGGCGGTGGAACTCGTTGAGGAACTTCACGCCGCTCTGCTGCGCCACCGCGTACCGCAGGCCGTTGATCGTGGACATCACGATGTCGCTGCGGCCCTGCTGGAGCGAGGACCAGATCGCGCCCGGTTCGCCGTAGGTCTGCACCCGGTACGCCTTCTTGCCCGCGTCCGCGCACAGGTGCTTGTTCTCCTCCAGGGTCGCCTCGAAGGTGGTGCCGGCGCCGGTCGCCACGTTCAGGCCGCACAGCTGCCGCAGGTCGGTGACCTTGCCGAGCCCGCTGTCCGCGCGGGTGGCGAAGCCCTGGCCGTCGTTGATGTACGTGACGAAGTCGATCGTCCGGCGCCGCTCGTCGGTCACCCCGAAGTTGCTCGCGCCGACGTCGTACTTGCCGCTGTCGAGCGCGGGCAGGATCGCCTCGAAGCTGGCCTGCTCGGTCTTCAGCCTGACGCCGAGGACCTTGGCGACGGCCTCGGAGAAGTCGACGTCCTGCCCGGTCAGCGTCGTGCCGTCGTCGAGGTAGGTGGTGCCGGGCGGGCTGCCGCCGACGCTGATCGCGAGGGTCAGTCCGGTGACACCGGACGGCAGCAGCCTCGCCGACGCCGGGTCCTTCGCGATGCCGGAGACCACGTCCTCGGTGGGGATGCTCGCCTCCGCGGACGCCTTGCCCGCGGAGTCGGCGGCGGGGCCCGCGCCGCAGGCGGTGAGCAGCAGCGCGGAGACCAACAGGGCGCAGGGGGTGAGGAATCGGGTGCGGGCGCGCGGAAGCGGGCGCATGGATGCTGTCTCCTCGGAAGGGGAGGACGAAGAAAGGGGGAGAGAAAACGCGAGCGCGGAGGAACGCGAGCAGAGAGAAAAAAGGGGAGCGCGAGGGGAGAGAAAAAGGGGAGCGCGAGGGGAGGGGGCGCGTGTGAAGGCGGAGAAGGGGTGCGCTGAAGGCGTCCTGCCCGGTCAGCGGACCGGGCGCGCGGCGGGTCGGCTCAACAGGAAGAGGACCACACGCGACCGAAGTCGATGTGGGAGCGCGTGACCAGCCACTGCTGTGGATGCATGGGCCAAGTGGAACAGGTCTCCGGTTCCCCGTCAACGGCATGAGACGCACCGCCCACATCATGGACACCCTTGACAGTGGGGGGAAACGGCGCCGTACAGTCGGCGGACGGCCCTGCTGAGGGGCTCGGCCGTGACGCGCCGCAGAGCGCGTCCGTGTGAAGGCACCACCCGTGTTCGACCTACGTCACGGAGTCTTCGCATGCCTTCCGACACCCTCGCCCACGCCCCCGTCACCGCGCCGCCCGCCGACGTCCTGCCGATCGTGCCGCGCCGCCGCCACGGGCAGTGGGCCGCGGCCGTCGCCGTGCTCGTGCTGCTCGCCCTCGGCGTCGACTCCGTCCTGCGCAACGACGCCTTCCAATGGGACGTCGTCGCCGCCTACTTCACCTCCGACTCGGTGCTGCGCGGACTCTGGCTCACCCTGTGGCTCACCGCCGTCGTGATGGTCCTCGGCTTCGGCCTCGGCACCCTGCTCGCCGCGTGCAGGCTCTCCGCCAACCCCGTTCTGCGCGCCGTCAGTTGGGGATACGTGTGGCTGTTCCGTTCGATACCGATCCTGGTGCAGCTCCTGCTGTGGTTCAACATCGGCGCCCTCTACCCGGTGCTGTTCGGCGTGAAGACCGTCGACCTGCTGGGCCCGGTGACCGTGGCGATCGTCGGACTCACCCTGCACGAGGCCGCCTACGCGGCGGAGGTGGTGCGCGGCGGCATCCTCTCCGTCGACCCCGGGCAGATCGAGGCCGCCCAGGCGCTCGGCCTGAGCCGCGGGCGGCGCTGGCGGCGGATCGTGCTCCCGCAGGCGATGCGCGCCATCGTGCCGCCCGCCGGGAACATGCTGATCGGCACCCTCAAAGGCACCTCCATCGTGAGTGTCATCGCCGTCAACGACCTCCTGTTCTCCACCCAGTTGATCTACCACCGCACCTACCAGGTGATCCCGCTGCTGATGGTGGCCACCCTCTGGTACACGGTCGTCACCTCGGTGCTCTCCGTGGGTCAGCACTACGTGGAGAAGCACTTCGCGCGCGGAGCGGAGCGCACCCGATGAGGTCCACCCTGGTGATCGTCGGGGCCGGTCCGCGGGGGACCGGTCTCATCGAGCGGATCGCCGCCAACGCCCCCGAGCTGTACGACGGTTCGGGACTCGACATCCACCTCGTCGACCCGTACCCACCGGGCGGCGGACGCATCTGGCGGCAGGCGCAGTCACCGCTGCTGTGGATGAACTCGCACGCCGAGGACGTCACCATGTTCACCGACGAGACGGTCGCCATGGCCGGTCCGGTGCGCGAGGGACCCACGCTGCACGAATGGGCCGGTGTCCAGGGCCGGTTGTTCGCCGACCGGCGACTCCAGGGCGACTACCTGAGCTGGGTGCACGAACAGGCCGTCGCCGCGCTGCCTGACACCGTCACCGTCCACCACCACGCCCGGCGCGCCCTGCGGGTCGAGGGCACACCGGAGGGCCGCCAGCAGGTGTGGCTCGACGGCCGCCCGCGCCCGCTCCTCGCCGACCTGGTCGTCCTCACCCTCGGCCACCTCGACGCCGAACTCGACCCGGAACAGACCGCGTTGGCCGCCTACGCCGACACCCACGGCCTGGTGCACCTGCCGCCGGACTTCACCGCCGACAGCGACCTCTCCGCGCTCCGCGCCGGCGAACCCGTCCTGGTCCGCGGCTTCGGCCTGGCCTTCGTCGACCTGATGGTGCTGCTCACCGAGGGCCGGGGCGGGCGCTGGGACGGCGACAGCTATCTGCCGTCCGGGCGGGAGCCCGTCCTGTACGTCGGGTCCCGGCGCGGAGTCCCCTACCACTCGAAGATCGGCTACGACTGGACCGGCGAACGGCCCCCGCTGCCGCGGTTCTTCGGGCCCGCCCAGATCGACGAACTCCTCGCCCGGCCGGACGGCTTCGACTTCCGCGCTGACATCTGGCCCGCGGTGGAGAAGGAACTGGGGTTCGCCCACTACCACCGGCTGTTCGGCGTCCACCCGGAACGCACCAGCGTGGCCTGGGACGTCTTCGAGGCCAAGTACGCGGCGGCCGAGGGCCCGGCCGAACGGGACGCCCTGATCGCCTCCGCCGTCCCCGACCCCGCCGACCGCCTCGACCTGACGGCACTCGACCACCCCCTGGAGGGCGTGCGCTACGGCTCCTTCGAGGAACTCCAGGACGGACTGCGCGCCTACGTCGAAGCGGACCTGAGCCGCCGTCACGACCCGGACCACAGCCCGGACCTGGCGGTGTTCCTCGGACTCCTCTCCGTCTACGGCCAGTTGATCCGGCTCGGCGGGATCGGCCCCTGGTGGCACGGCTTCTTCAGCTACCTGGCGTCCGGACCGCCCGGCCCCCGGTTGCGCCAGCTCCTGGCCCTGTCCCGCGCCGGGGTCGTCAAGTTCCTGGGCGCCGACACCGTCGTCACCGCCGAGGACGGGGTGTTCCGGGCGTCCAGCGCCTCGGTGCCGGGGGCCGCCGTCGAGGCCCGCGCGCTGGTCGAGGCGCGGCTGCCCGAACCGACGCTCGGCCGGGCCCGGGACGGCCTGCTGCGCGCCCTGCACGCCGACGGCGCCGCCGAGACCCCCGACGGACTGCTGCGCGTCGACCCCGCCGACGGCCGGGTCCTGGACCGGGACGGACGGCCCACCCCCGGCGGTTCGCCCTCGGGCCGTACACCGACGCCCGCGCGCCCGGCGCCTTCACCCGGCCGCGCACCGGCGGACCCGCCTTCCGGCAGAACGACGCGACGGCCCGGGTCGTCCTGGAGTTCCTGCGCGGACCGGGCCCCGCCGGGACCCCGTGAACCGCCCCGGCGGCCGTCCGCGCCGCCGACTCCACCGCCGTTCCGCCTGCTTCGAGGGGTGCCCGCGATGAGCGTCATGGTCGACATCAGGTCCGTCCACAAGAGCTACGGCACGCTCGACGTGCTCAAGGGCGTCGACCTCCAGGTCCGCGCGGGCGAGGTCACCGTCGTGCTCGGCCCGTCCGGTTCCGGCAAGTCGACGCTGCTGCGGACCGTCAACCACCTGGAGAAGGTGGACCGGGGCACGATCAGCGTCGACGGCGAACTGATCGGCTACCGGCGCTCCGGCGGCAAGCTGCACGAACTCCCCGAGCGGGACGTGCTCCGACAGCGCACCCGGATCGGGTTCGTCTTCCAGAACTTCCACCTCTTCCCGCACCTGACCGTGCTGGAGAACGTCGTCGAGGCACCGGTCAACGCCCGCAGACGCCCCCGCGGGGAGGCCGAGGCGCACGCCCGCCGACTGCTCGACCGGGTCGGTCTCGCCGACAAGGCCGACGCCTACCCGCGCCGTCTGTCCGGCGGCCAGCAGCAGCGCGTCGCCATCGCCCGCGCGCTCGCCCTGGAGCCCAAGCTGCTCCTCTTCGACGAACCGACCTCCGCGCTCGACCCCGAACTCGTCGGCGAAGTCCTCGACGTCCTCCGGGACTTGGCGCGCACCGGCACGACGATGATCGTCGTCACGCACGAGATCGGCTTCGCCCGGGAGGTCGCCGACACGGTGGTGTTCCTGGCCGACGGCCGGATCGTCGAACAGGGCCCGCCCGCCGCCGTCCTGGACGCCCCGGAGCACGAACGCACCCGCGCCTTCCTGTCCAAGGTCCTCTGACCACCCGCCCCACCCGCGTTTCCCGCGACCCGTCCTCACGGTCCCCCTGCGCGCGGTCCGCCCGGCTCCGCCGACCTCCGGAAGGTTCCCATGACCCCAACGCACGGTCGGGGGCTGCTGCACCTGGCCGCCGCCGTCGACCACGAAGCCGCCTACGACGGCGGCCGTCACGTCGAGTCGGCACGGCTCGCCGAGCGCGGCGGGCTCGACTTCGTGACCCTCGGCGACTCCTCCGGTCGCCCCGGACCCGACGCGCTCGCCGTGCTCTCCCGGGTGGCCACCGCGACCACCCGGATCGGCCTGGTGCCGACCGTCACGACCACCCGCACCGACCCCTTCCGCGTGCAGGCGGCCCTCGCCACCCTCGACTGGGTGAGCCGGGGCAGGGCCGGTTGGTGGATCGACGTGTCGCCCACCGAGGACGAGTCCCGCCCGTCCGGCCGCGCAACCGCCCCGTCCACCGCCGAGTTGTGGCGGTCGGCCGGTGAAGTCGCCGACGCGGCGGCCTCGTTGTGGGACGGCCGGGAGGACGGCGCCGAGATCCTCGACGCGGTGGGCGCCCGGCGCGTCGACCGGGGCACACCGCACCCCGCCGACCACACCGGCACCGGGTTCCCGGCCCGGGGCCCCTCCCGTGTGCCGCGCCCGCCGCAGGGCCACCCCGTGCGCCTCGTGGACGCCACCGAGGAACCGGCGAGGGTCGTCGCCGCCCGCTGCGCGGACGTCGCCCTGGTGCGGGCCGCCGACCCCGAGCGGGCGCGCGCCGCACGGGAGCGACTGCGGGCGGCGGCAGCGGAGTCGGGGCGCGACCCGGACGGGCTGCGGGTCCTCACCAGCCTCCTGGTCGACCTCGGTGACGGCGAGCGCGCCGCCGAGCGCGGCCACGGCGGCGGAGGACCCCGGCAGACGGCACGCGGGCCGCTCTACCGGGGCGGCCCGGTGGACCTGGCCGAGCTGATCGCGCGGTGGCACACGGCCGGTGCCGTCGACGGCTTCCACCTCGTCCCCGTCGAGCCGTGCCGCGACCTGGAACGGCTCGTCAACGGCACGGTGGCGCTGCTCCAGCACCGGGGCCTGTTCCGCACCTTCTATCCGGGCAGCACCCTGCGCGAACACCTCGCCCTGCCCCGCCCCGCGAACCGGTACGCGGCCACGGCGGACGGAACACCATGACGCCGGGCGGCCGCACGGAACGGGGTGGCCGGTGAACGGGCGGTGGGACGGGGTCGGGTGGGGTGTTGGCGGGCGGTGGGTGGCGGGGGTCTGTGGGGCGCGGTGTCGGCGGGCGGGGTGGTGCCGTGGGGCGCGGTGTTCGGGGGAGGTCGGTCGACGTGCGCTGGCGCGCGGGCGGGGTCGGGTGGGGCGTTGACGGGTGGTGGGGGTCTGTGGGGCGCGGTATCGGTTGGAGGTCGGTCGACGGGCGCTGTCGCGCGGGCGGGGCCGGGGCTGTGCGGGGCGCGGTTCCGGGCGTATCCGGCGCTTCTCCCGGCCCGGTGGCCCGTGCGAGCGGGGTAGTTCGATGACCGCGCGGCCGCGTCGGCGCGTGCATCTCGCGGTGCAGTTACCCGGCGCCGATGCCCTTGCCGGGTGGACCGATCCCCGGCCCAGGGCCCGGGTGCGGTCGCCTGCTCCACGGTCATCGACGTCCTCGCCTTTGTCTTCGACGTCCCCGTCGCCGTCCCGGTCGCCGGTCGAGTTCGCGGCCTTCGCGCGGCTCGGGCGCACCGCCGAGCGCGGCCTTTTCGACTTCCTCCTGCTCGACGAGGGGGCGTGGCCGTGTGGCTGTCCGGACCGGGGGCGCGACCTGGACGCCGTCGGCCGACCCGAGCCTCTCACCACGCTGGCCGCGCTGACCGGCGTCACCGAGCGGCTCGGGCTCGCAGCCACGGTGGACGCGCGCTGCACCGAGCCGTACGCGCTCGCCCGCGCGCTGGCCACCGTCGACCACCTCAGCGGTGGCCGCGCCGCCTGGCACCTGGCGTCCTCCCACGACTGCTTCAGCGCGGGCGACTTGAACCACGGCGGCGCCGAACTCCAGCAAGTGGTCGCCGGGTTGTGGGACTCCTGGCCGCCGTCCGAAGGGGCCGCAAGGGAGTTCACGTACAACGGGCGGCACTTCGACGGCACGGGTGCGTTCACCATGCCGCGTCCGCCGCAGGGGCGTCCGGTGCTGATCCGGGCCGGGGACTCCCCGGAGGAACGGGAGCGCGCCGCCGCCCACGCCGACGTGGTTGTCGTCCGGCACGGCACCCTGGAGGAAGGGCGCGCCCACTACGCCGACGTGAAGCGGCGGTCGGCGAGGTACGGACGTGGTCCCGACGACCTGAAGGTGATGGCCGGTGTCGGCGTCGTCCTCGGCGACACGGCGGCCGGGGCACGGGAGAGGGCCGCTGTCGGCAGACGGCGGGAGGTGTCGCCCCGGCACGCGATCCTCGCCCTGGAGCGGATCTGGGGCACCGACCTCTCCTCCTACGACCCCGACGGACCGCTCCCCGACTTCGATCCGGTGCCCGCCTCCGGGAACGCCGGGGAGTCGACCGGGCGCGGGGACGCCGTCGCGCTCGCCGAGAAGTGGCGGGCGCTGTCCCGGGAGAAGGGGCTGTCCATCCGGGAGACGGTGATCGAGGCGGGCGGGCGGCCCTCGATCGTCGGCACGGCGGCGACCGTCGCCGGGGAACTCGACCGGTACGTCCGGCAGGGGGCGGCCGACGGTTTCGTCCTCCTCCCGGGGCACGCGCCGGGCGGCCTCGACGAGTTCGTCGACCGGGTGGTGCCGCTGCTCCAGGAACGCGGGGTGTTCCGCCGGAGGTATCGGGGCACCACCCTGCGCTCGCACCTCGGGCTGCCTGATCCAGCGGGGGAGGAGGGGCGATCGGAGGGGCGCGGAGGGTTGAGCGAGGCGGTTGAGGGTTGAGCGGAGTGGTTGAGGGTTGAGGGCACGGCGGGGGTTGACCAGGTCGACGACGGGTTGATCGAGGCGGTGCTTAACCCATCTCAACCGCGCGGCCCCATCTCCCGAGGATCGTCGGAGTCAAACGCCCCCGGGGGCTTCCGAACTGAGCAGCCAAGCACCGGTGGAACTCCTGCTGGCGGGTCACCGCGCGCATTGGTGGACGATTCGGACGGACTAGTTCCGGACACCGCCGGGGTCCGGACGGCCGATGGCGGACGGACGCGCCGGACGCCTCGCGCGGGTGTCGGTCCGGGCGCGGGCGGCGATCACCGGCGTCGAACTCCGGCTGGTCGGCGGTGTGGAGCGGGTCCCGGAGGGCCGATCGACGCACCCGCGGCAGGAGTCGGCGGCACCCTTCCGCGACGGCGGCCGGGTCGTCGAGGACCCCCGGCGCACCACCCCGCCCCGACGCGCTCACCGCAGGGCTCGGCACGGTGCCGTGCACCCCGTGCCGGGGCTCGCGGCGGGCATGGCGGGGACCGCTTCGGCGGGGCCGGGCCGGTGCCGTCCGGGG
>NZ_FMCI01000001.1 GCF_900091845.1 Streptomyces sp. SolWspMP-5a-2 | reverse complement strand
CCGCGCACCGCCCCCGCCCGGCTCGCCGACCACATCGCCGCCACCCCGCACGCCCTCGCGGTCTGCGGAGCGGGACGCCGCTACGACTACGCCCGGCTCGACACCGAGGCCGCCGCGCTCGCCCGGCGGCTGCGCGCGGCCGGCATCACCCCCGGCTCCCTGGTCGGCGTCTGCCTCGACCGCACGCCCGACCTCGCGGTGGCCCTGCTCGCCGTCTGGCGGGCCGGTGCCGCCTACCTGCCGCTCGACCCCTCCCACCCCCGGGCCCGGCGCGAGTTCACCGTCACCGACTCCGGCATCGACTGGATCGTCACCGACACCGCCACCCGCCCCGCCGTCGAGGGGCTCCCCGTCGACCTGCTCGTCCTCGACACCGCCGACGACACCGACCCGGCCCCCACCGACGACGTCCTACCGGCCCTCGACGACCTCGCCTACGTCATCTACACCTCCGGCTCCACGGGACGCCCCAAGGGGGTCGAGATCACCCACGGCAACCTGGCCTGGCTGCTCGGCGCCGCCGACCGGCACTTCGACTTCGGACCGGCGGACGTCTGGACCCTGATGCACTCGCCCGCCTTCGACTTCTCCGTCTGGGAGCTGTGGGCGCCGCTCGCCTCCGGCGGCCGGGTCGTCGTCCTCACCGCGGACCAGGTGCGCGACCCGGCCGCCGTGCACCGGGTGCTGCGCGAGGAGCGCGTCACCGTCCTCAACCAGACCCCGGCCGCCTTCAAGGGACTGCGCGCCCACCTCGCCGACACCGGCGCCGGGTTCCCCGAACTCGCCCTGCGCACCGTGGTGTTCGGCGGCGACGCCTTCGACGCCCGCGACTACCGCGACTGGTTCGCCGCCCCCGGCCCGCGCCCCGCCCTCGTCAACATGTACGGCATCACCGAGACCACCGTCCACGTCACCCTGCGCACCATCACCCGGGACGACACCGACGGCGGCGAGCGCTCACCCGTCGGCCGCCCGCTCGACGGCGCCCACGGCTACGTCCTCGACCCCTGGGGCAGACTCGTCCCGCCCGGCAGCGTCGGTGAACTGCACGTCTCCGGCGGCGGCGTGGCCCGCGGCTACCGCAACCGGCCCGCACTCACCGCCGAACGCTTCCTCGACGACCCCTTCGCCGCCCCCGGCACCCGCATGTACCGCACCGGCGACCTGGTCCGGGTGCTGCCCGACGGCCAGCTCGGCTACGTCGGCCGCGCCGACCACCAGGTCAAGATCCGCGGCTACCGCATCGAACCCGGCGAGATCGAGACCGCGCTGCGCGCCCTGCCCGGCGTCGCCGACGCCTCCGTCGTCGCCCGCCGCGACGGCGGCACCGCCCGCCTGGTCGCCCACGTCGTCACCCCCGAGGGCCGCCCCCTCGACCCGCCCGCGCTGCGCGAGGGACTGCGCCTGACCCTGCCCGACTACATGGTCCCGGCGCTGTTCGTGCGCCACGACCGGCTCCCGCTCACCGCCAACGGCAAGGTCGACCGGGCCGCCCTCACCGCCCTGCGCCCCACCGGCACCGGACAGGGCGCCCACGTGCCGCCCGAGGGCCCGGTCGAGACGGCGCTCGCCGGCGTGTGGAGCCAGGTCCTCGGCGTCGAGCACGTCAGCCGCACCGACAACTTCTTCGAACTCGGCGGCGACTCCATCCTGGCCCTGCGCCTGGTCGGCCTCGGCCACCTCGCCGGCCTCGGCTTCAGCGTCGCCGACGTCTTCCGCACCCGCACCCTCGCCGCGCTCGCCGCCCTCGTCCACGACGTCGGCGACGACCCCGCACCGGTCGCGCCCTTCTCCCAGCTCGACCCGGCCGACGCCGAACGGCTCCCGGACGGACTCGCCGACGCCTACCCGCTCACCATGCTCCAGGCCGGCATGCTGCACGAGATGCTCGCCGACCCCCGGCGCGGCGCCTACCACAACGTCACCGACCTGAAGATCAGCGTCCCCGAGGGCTTCGACCTCCGTGCCTTCCAGGCGGCCGTGGACGCGGTGGTCGCCGGGCACCCCATCCTGCGCACCTCCGTCGACCTCGTCTCCTACCGCGAACCCCTCCAGCTCGTGCACCGCAGCGCCCACCTGCCCGTCGGCTACACCGACCTGCGCGGCCTGCCCCGCGACGAGCAGCGGGCCCGGCTGCACGCCTTCGTGGACGAGGAGTTCGCCCGCCGCTTCGACCTCGCCGCCGCGCCCCTGGTCCGCATCCACCTGCACCACGTCTCCGACCACGACCTGCGGCTGGTCCTCACCGACTGCCACGTCGTCCTCGACGGCTGGAGCCTCACCTCCCTCGTCGCCGACCTGCTCGCCCTGCACCGCGAGGCCGTCGCCCACGGCACCGCCCCGCAGCCGCCCACCGCCCCCGCCTTCGCCGAGTACGTCGCCCTGGAGCGGGCCGCGCTGGGCGGGGAGGAGGCGCTCGGCTACTGGCGCGAGCGGCTCGCCGACCTGCGCCCTGTCACCCTGCGCAGGCGCCCGCCCGGCGAGGCGGCGGGCCGCCCGCCGGTCCACGAGGCCCGCCGCTCCTACGCCGGACTCGCCACCGGCATCGGCGCGTTGGCGAAGGAGGCCGGGGTGCCCCGGCGCACCGTGCTGCTCACCGCGTTCCACCACACCATGAGCCTCTTCGCCGACCGCGACGACAGCGTCCTGGGCCACAGCGTCGGCCTGGTCACCAACGGGCGCCCCGAGCTGCCCGGCGCCGACCGGATGCGCGGACTCTTCCTGAACACCGTGCCGTTCGGCGTGGCCCGCCCGCGCGCGTCCTGGCTCGCCTACTTGCGGGACGTCTTCGCCGCCGAGCAGGAGATGCTCCCGCACCGCCGGGTCCCGCTGGTCCGCATCGCCGCCCTGCGCCCCACCGAACCCCGGCTGACCGACACCGTCTTCAACTACGTCAACTTCCACCGCCTCTCCCACGAGTCCTGGGACGACTCCCTGGAGATCGCCCGCACCATGTTCCCGCTGCTGGTCAACGCCAGCGTCAACGCCTTCACCCTGGACGCCGACCCGGAGTTCGTCGCCCCCGCCACCGCCGAACAGCTCGCCGACGTCTACCGCGACGTCCTCGCGGCCATGGTCACCACCCCGCACGCCCCGGTCACCCGGCCCGCGCTCACCGGCGCCGCCCGCGCCGCCGCCCTCGACGAGGCCACCGGCCCCGACCTCGCGCCGTCCCCGCTGCTCCTGCACGAGCACATCGCCCGGCACGCCTCGGCCACCCCGCACGCCCTCGCCGTCGAGCACGGGCCGCAGCGGCTCACCTACGCCGAACTCCACGAGCAGGCCGGACAACTCGCGCACCGGCTGCGCCGGTTGGGCGTCGGCCCGGAGACCGTCGTCGGGATCTGCACCGACCGCGGCCCCGACCTGGTGCGGGCCGCCGTCGGAGTGCTGCGCTCCGGCGGGGCGTTCCTGCCGCTCGACCCGCAACACCCCGCCGACCGGCTCGCGTTCATGGCCGAGGACAGCGGGATGCGGGTACTGCTGACCCAGCGCGCCCTCGACGGCACCGTCCCCTTCGCGGGACCCGTCCTGCACCTCGACGAACCCGCCCGCCCCGAAGCCCCGGTCCCCGGCCGCGCACCCGACGCCGACACCCTCGCGTACATCATCTACACCTCCGGCTCCACCGGCACCCCCAAGGGCGTGGCCGTCCCGCACCGCGGCCTGTCCAACATGCTCGAAGGCCAGCGCGACCTGATCCGGCCCACCGCCGACGACCGGGTCCTGCAGTTCGCGTCGTTCGGCTTCGACGCCTCCGTCCTCGAACTCACCTGGTCCCTCGCCAACGGCGGCTGCCTCGTCACCGCCGCCAAGGACGACCTGCGTCCCGGCCCCGACCTGGCCCGCACCCTGCGCGCGGCCCGCGTCACCGGCGCCATGCTGCCGCCCAGCGCCCTCGCGGTCCTCGGCGACGACGACTTCCCCGACCTGCGCGTCCTCCAGGTCGCCGGGGAGGCGTGCCCGGCCGAACTCGCCGACGTCTGGTCACGGGGCCGCCGCTTCCACAACGTCTACGGCCTCACCGAGACCTCGGTCTGGTCCGTCGCCGCCGAACTCACCCCCGGCCAGGGCCACCCGCCCGTCGGCACGCCCATCCGCAACACCACCGTCCACGTCCTCGACGACGACCTCCAGCCGGTCCCGGTCGGCGTGCCGGGCGAGATCCACCTCGGCGGACGGGCCGTCGGCCGCGGCTACCTCGGACGGCCCGCGCTGACCGCCGCCACCTACGTCCCCGACCCCTTCGGCGCCCCGGGCGACCGGCTGTGCCGCACCGGCGACCTCGGCGCCCGGCGCCCCGACGGGTCCGTGGAGTGGCTCGGCCGCCGCGACGCCCAGGTCAAGCTGCGCGGCTTCCGCATCGAACTCGGCGAGATCGAGCACGCCCTGCGCCGCCTCCCGGAGATCCGCCAGGCCGTCGTCCTGCACCGCACCGACCTGCCCGGCGGCGAACCCGCCCTGATCGCCTACCTGGTCGGGACCGGACCGGCCGTGCCCGACCCGCAGGAACTGCGCGCCCGGCTGCGCACCTCGATGCCCGCCTACATGCTGCCCGCCCGGTTCGTCGTCCTCGACGCGATGCCGGTCAACCGCAGCGGCAAGATCGACAAGCGGGCGCTGCCGCTGCCGCCCACCGAGACGGACCGCTCCGACACCCGGTACACCGCCCCGGCCACCCCGGCGGAGAAGATCCTCGGCGAGATCTGGCGCGAGGTCCTCGGACTCTCCCGGATCGGCGTCCACGACGACTTCTTCCGCATCGGCGGCAGCTCGCTCTCCACCGTCCGGGTCTCCCTGATGGCCGCCGCGCGCGGCCTGCCGGTCACCGTCGGCGACCTGATCGAGCACCCCACGCTCGCCCGGCTCGCCGCCCACGCCGCCCGCGCGGCGGGCGAGGGCCTGCCCGCCACCGTCACCTCCGAGGTACGGCTGCGCGAGGGGGAGGGACGGCCGCTGTGGTGCGTGCACCCCACCGGCGGCAGCGCCGCCTGGTTCGTGCCGCTCGCCCGTGCCCTGCCGCCGGGCCGCCCCGTGCACGCCTTCCAGGCGCGCGGCCTGCTCGGCGGGGTCGACCCGAGCACGGTGACCGGCATCGCCGCGAACTACGCCGCCGAGATCACCGACCGCGACACCACCGGACCGCACGCCCTCTTCGGCTGGTCCATGGGCGCCAACATCGCCCTGGAGATGGCCACCCAGCTGCACCGGGCGGGCCACCCCGTCGCCCCCCTGGTCCTGGTCGAGCCCTACCTGCCCAACACCGCCGCCCGGGAGCGGCTGAACGGCGTCACCAAGGACCTGCGCGAGGCGCTGCGGCTGCGCGACCGGCTGCGCGGCACGTCCGCCGGGGCGGAACGCGACCGGATCACCGCCGAGCTGACCGCCACCCTGCTGGGCGCCGGGATGAGCCCGGCCGAGGCGGCCCTCGTCGAGGACGCGCCGATCGAGGTCTGGCACTCACTGCTCGCCGCCCTCGCCGGGTACGAGGTCCGCCCCTACCCGGGCGCCGTCCACCTGGTCGTCGGCAGCGAGGCCGCCGGACTGCCCCGCGGCCGCACGATGCCCGGCCTGGACGTCGACTACGACACCTACGTCAGCCGGTGGCGCGAGGTCGCGGGCGGCGGACTCACCCTGCACATCAGCGACGGCGACCACATGTCGATGATGGCCGAGCCGAGGGTCACCGGCATCGCCGACCTGCTCACCACCATCGAGGCGGGAGAGACCCGATGACCACCGAGACCCTCGCGCCCGCCCCCGCGGCGCCGAACGCCCCCGCCCCGGTCGAACGGCACCTGCTCGCCGCCGACATGATCGCCGACCCCTACGCCCACCTCGACGCGCTGCGCGACCGCGCCCCCGTGCACTGGAGCCCGCTCCACCACGCCTGGCTGGTCACCGGGTACGACCAGGTGATGCGCTGCCTGCGCGACCGCGCCGTCTCGGCCGACCGGGTCAGGCCCCTCATGGACGCCGTCCCGCAGGGCGCCCGCGCCGACGCCGAGCGCGCCTTCGGCATCCTGTCCCGCTGGATGGTCTTCAACGACCCGCCCCAGCACCGCAGGCTCCGCCAGGTCTTCCAGGAGGCGTTCGCCGCCCGCGCCGTGGCCCGCTACCGCGCCTTCACCGAGAAGGCGACCCGGGCCGTCCTCGCCCGCAAGGCGGTGCCGGGCCGGGCGGGCGACCTGATGGCCGACGCCGCCAAGCCGCTGCCCGCCCTGGTCTTCGCCCGCTGGCTCGGCGTCCCGCGCGCCGACGCGCCCTCCTTCTGGTACTGGAACGCCCGGGTCGCCGACCTCGTCCTCGGCACCGCCCAGGAGGAGAGCGAGTACCGGGCCTCCCTCCAGGCCCTGGTCAGCCTGGAGGACTACCTCGGCGACCTGGTCGCGAGGCGCCGCGCCGCACCCGGCGACGACCTGATCAGCCAGGTGCTGGCGGAGGGCCGGGTCGGGGACTCGGTCAGCGAGACCGAGTTCGTCGGGATGCTCACCCAGATGGCGTTCGCGGGCGGCGAGACCACCAGCAACCTGATCGCCAACACCGTCCTCGCCCTGCACACCAGACCCGACCAGCTCGCCGCCGTCCGCGCCGACCCCGCACTGGCCCAGGGCGCGGTGGAGGAGACGCTCCGCCTCGACGGGCCGTCCAAGATGTCCATCCGCACCGCCGCCCAGGACCTCGACCTCGACGGCCGCACCCTGCGCGCGGGCGACCGGATCTTCCTCGTCACCGCCGCCGCCAACCGCGACCCGGCCCGCTTCCCCGACCCCGGCCGGTTCGACGTCCACCGCTCCGGCGCCACCCACCTCGGCTTCGGCTTCGGCGCCCACTTCTGCATCGGCGCGGCCCTGGCCCGGCTGGTCGCGGTGGCCGCCGTCCGCACCCTGGTCGTCGACCATCCCGGCCTGACCCTCGACGACCCGGCCCGGCTCAGCTGGCAGCCGTCCCTGCTCAACCGCAGCCTCACCGCCCTGCCCGTCCGCTACTGACCGGACCTCCGCGAACCCCCGCACGAAGAAAGGCACATGATGGCCACCACCCTCGCCGGAGCCGGTCCGCGGCTGTGGGCACCCGCCCGGCACCGCTTGTTCCGCCTCCTGTGGGCGGGACAGTCCCTCTCCCTGCTCGGCGACGGCTTCAGCGTCGTCGCGTTCTCCTGGATCACCCTCGGCCTGACCGGCTCCACCCTCACCCTCGGCTACGTCCTCGCCTTCCAGGCGGTGCCCCGCGCCCTGCTCACCCTGGTCGGCGGCAGCCTCGGCGACTCCTGGTCGACCCGCACCCTCATGGTCGTCTCCAGCTGGGCCAGAGCAGCGCTGATGGCCGCCGTCGGCCTCGCAGGTCTCGGCGGCCACCTCACGGTGTGGATGCTCTGCGCCGCCGCCGCCGCGTTCGGCGCGGTCGACGCCTTCTTCCAGCCCGCCCGCGTCTCGATCCTGCCCTCCGTCGTCGACGACGACCTCCTCACCCCCGCCAACGCGCTGCTCGGCGCGGGCGCCAGGACCGCCGCCGTCGTCGGCCCGGCCGTCGGCGGTGTCGTCATCGCCCTGACGAAGGCGCCGGTCGCCTTCCTCGTCGACGCCGTCTGCTTCGCCCTCTGCGGCTGGTGCGTCTCCCGCATCCGCACCAGGCCCGCGGCCGAACCCGACCCCGCGGCGCCCCCGGCCGCGCCCGCCGAGCGCACCACCCTCGGCTCCCGCATCCGGGAGGGCGTCGTCTACACCCTGCGCGACCCCCGGCTGCGCACCGTCGTCGTCCTCGACACCGCCGTCAACTTCTGCTATGCCGGGCCGTTCACGGTCGGGTTCGCCGCCCTCGCCGACGACGTGCTGCGCGGCGGCTCCGCCACCCTCGGCATCCTCAACGGCGCCCTCGCGGGCGGCGCCCTGCTCGGCACCCTCGCCGGCGGCGCCGTCGGCGGCCGTCCCCGGGTCGGCCTGCTGGTCGCCGCCCTCGCCGGGTGGCTGGGCGCCGGGATGGCCGTCCTCGGCCTGGTGCACAGCACCCCGGCCGTGGTCGCGACCGTCCTCGCCATGGGCTTCGCCATCGGCTTCCAGGGCGTGTTCGGCCTGAGCTGGATCCAGCGCAACATCCCGAAGGAGGTCCTCAGCCGGGTCATCTCCGTCGACATGGTCCTCGGCTACGCGGTGGCCCCGCTCTCCCTGATCGCCTGCGGCGCCCTGGCGGGCGTCGACATGTTCGCCCTCTTCGGCACGGTCGCGGCGGTGCTCGCCCTGACCGGCCTCGCGGTCCTCGCGTCACGGGCGGTGCGCGCCATGCGCTGACGTCCGCTCAGCCGGCCCGCAGGGCGGCCGACCGCGCGCACAGGTCCGCGCGGTTGGCCGCCCCCGTCTTGGTGATCAGGCTCGCGATGTGCTTCTCCGCGGTGCGCGGGGAGATGAACAGCCGTTCCGCGATGTCCTTGTTGCCGAGCCGCTCCGCGAGCAGCAGGAACACCTCGAACTCCCGCACCGTCACGCCCTGGGATCGCAGTTCCTCCGGGATGCCGGTGGTGCCCGAACGGTGCTGGTGCACCGGGGCGCCCAGGCGGCGCAGCCCCGCCCGGCAGGCCCCCGACACGGCCGCGACGTCCCGCTCGTGGAAGTAGTGCTCGGCCCGGCGCAGCCAGCCCACCGGGTCGCCCCAGCCGTCCTGGTGCGCCGCGTCCGCGATCAGCCGCAGCCCCAGGTGCTGCGCCAGCGGGTACGGCTCCGACACCGTCAGCGCCGCCTCCACCGTCTCGGCCGCCCGCGCCCCCGCGCCCTCCCTGCCGAGCAGCACGGCGTCGCTGAGCAGCACGAACTGCCGGTTCCAGCGCATCCGGGCCACGGCGGTCGCGGTGATCTCCTCGTGTCTGGCCCGGTCCGCGTCCCCGGCGAGCACGTCCAGCAGCAGCACCAGACCGTGGGTGCCGCTGAGGTGGTAGGTGGACGGGTTGCCCGCCTCCAGCGCCACCAGGGTGCGCAGCTCCGCGCGCGCCAGGTCCCGGTCCTCCTCCAGGAGCCCGCAGAAGGCGCGGGCCAGACCGAGGCCGAGCGGCTCCTCCTGCGAACCGGCGCCGTCCCACTCGGTGAACGCGGCGAGCGTCGCCTCCATCGCGGCCCGGTCCGCGCGGTGCGCCGCCAGCACCGCCTGCGCCATCAGCACGTACCGCACGGCGGGCGCGAGCCGCAGTCTGCGCACCACGGCCAGGCAGTCGGCGGCGGCCGCCGCGGCGCCCTCGTGGTCCCCGCGCAGCACCGCGTCCAGCACCAGGATGCCGTCCACGGTGTGCACGATGTTGACGGAGCCCAGGCGCAGCGCCTCCTCGCGGGCGGCGAGCAGTCCCGCGGTGTCGCCCTCGGCGAGCCAGGCGTTGCCGCCCATGCGGGTGGCCGCGTACATCCGCTGGAGCGGGAGCCGGTGGCGCTCCGCGGTGGCGAGCGCCTGCTCCAGCATCGCCTGCGACTCCTCCGGGTCGCGCTCCCTGGCCACCGTCGCCAGCAGCTCCCTGGCCTGGCAGGCGACGACCGGCAGCGCGTGCCGCTCGGCGGTGTCGGCGGCGGCGCGGGCCAGCTTCTCGGCGTGCTGGGTGCGGTCCGCGCCGGGCGTGTCGAGGGCCAGATAGGCGGCCGTGACGTCGACGGCGGCGGCGGTCGCCTCGTCGGGCGCGCCCGCCAGCACCTCGCGGGCCCGCGCGACCTGCCGGTTGCCGTCGGTCCAGCGGCCCGCCGTGTGGGCGACCTTGGCCAGCCGGGTGTGCAGGGTGGCCAGCCGGACCGGGCTCAGTCCCGCGCCGCCCAGGGCGTGCAGGTCGTCCACGAGGTCGAAGGCGCGCGCGAAGTCACCGGCCTCGGCGAGCGCGGGCAGCAGGTTCTCCAGCACCCCGGCGCGCGCCTGCGGGTCGTCGGCGTCGCCGAGCAGGCTCTCGGCGCGGCTGAGCAGGGTGACCGCGGAGCCGAGAGCGCCCGCGACCAGGGCCCGGCCGCCCGCGTCCGCGAACAGCAGCCCGGCCTCCACCCGGTCCCCGGCCGCCTCGCGCAGCCCGGCGGCGAGGGCGCACCAGTCGCCGCCGAGGCCGGGGTGCAGCTCCTCGACGGCCTCGGCGCCGCGCCGGGCCAGATCGGCCCGCTGACCCGGCGTCATCTGGGTGAAGAGGGCCTCCACGGTGAGGGAGTGCCGGAAGGAGTACCAGTCGGGCGCGGGCTCGTCCGGGAGCACCAGGCGGGCGGCGACGCCCGCGTGCAGATGGCTGAGCAGGGCCCGGTCGTCGACGCCGGTCATGCGCTGGAGCACGGTGAGGGGGAAGCGGCGGCCCAGCACGGCGGCGGCCGACAGCAGGGTCAGACCCTGGGCGCCCAGCCGGTCGATGCGGCGCAGGATGCCGCGCGCCAGCGCTGACGAAACGTCACGGCGCAGATCCCCGACGGACCGCCAGCCCTCCGGGCCCTGCACCAGGGTCCCGGCCCCGATCATGGACTGGAGCAGCTCCTCGACCAGGTACGGGCTGCCCGCGCTGTCCTCCCAGAGCCGCTCCAGGACCTCGGCGGGCACGTCGTCGGGGTCCTCGGCGCCGAGCTGGGCCCTGACCATCTCGTGCACCTGCGGCCGGGAGAGCGGCTGGAGGTCGAGCAGGCCCGCGACCCCGCGGCGGCGGGCGGACTGCGCGAGGTCGAGGGCGTCGCTGAAGTCGGTGCGCACGGTGGCCAGCAGCAGGACCGGCGTGTACTCCAGGTTGTCGACCAGGTACTCCAGGACGCCGAGCGTCTCCGGGTCGGCGTCGTGCAGGTCCTCCAGGAGCAGCAACTGGCCCTGGCCGCGCCCGGCGGCGATCAGCAGCCGCAGCACCGCCTCGCCCAGGATGACCATGGAGCTGCTCTCGCGCTCCCCGGTGTCCCAGTCGGGTATCAGCCGCCCCAGCACCGGACGGTAGGGGCCGAGCGCGAGGTCGTCCATCGGGGGGCCGCCCCGGAACAGCGACATCAGCGCCTCGGTGAGCGGGCGGAACGGCACGGCGGGGCCCGTGGTGCTGCTCCGGCCGCGCAGCACGCGCATCCCGGAGCCGAGCGCGCCGCCGACGGCCTCCGCCGCGAGCCGCGACTTGCCGACGCCCGCCTCGCCGACCAGGAAGACGACACCGCCGTTGCCCTGGCGCGCGTCGGTCATGGCGCGTTCGAGGACGGTGAGTTGGGGGTCCCGCCCGACCAGGGAAGGCGCATGGGAACGCATGAACGCAGATGATAATCCGCTTACGTGCATTTCCGTCAGGTCGCCCGGTTCCCGACCTCTCCGGACGGGACGGCGGGACGCGGGCCGCACCGGACGCCCCGCCCCGCGACACACAGCGGCGCGGACCCGTCCCGCGGGTCCGCGCCGTCACCCGGAAGGAGACCGGCGGGGTGTCAGTTCGGGGCGGACACCGAGGTGTCGATGGTGCTCAGGGTGATGACGATGCCGCTGGTGAGGACCATCCCGGCGAGCACCCGGGCCCGCGCGCAGGCCCGGTTGCGGCCGCTGAGGGTGATGCCGCCCGCGGCGTCCTGCTCCTCGGCGGCGGTGTCGGCGGTGGCGTCGGCGGCGGTGGCGGTGAGGTTCTGGTCCATGACGGTGATCCCCTTCTGGAGTCCCGTGCGGGTGACACGCACGAGGTGGAGGTGGAAGTGCCGTGGTGCGCGGGGCGGAGCGGGACGGTCAGGCGCGAGGGTGTCCCAGGAGCAGGACGGACGGGACGGTCGAGGGACAGGCGAGGCGGAGCAGTCCGTAGCCGATGCCGGAGAGACCGGTCAGCAGCCCGGGGGAGGGGACGTGGTCGGGGGTGGCGCACCGGTGGCCCTGCGCCTCGACGAGGGCGAGCACCCGGCCGGTGAGCCGGTCGAGGGACCCGGCGGCCCGCGGCACGCCCCGGTCGGCGAGCACGGTGAGCGCTTCGAGGGCGCCGAGGGTGCCCCGGCCGAGGCTCAGGTCGGGACCGACCTCGGCCTCCGCGAGCACCGCGGCGGCCCGGGTCAGGTCGGGCGGTCCGGGCAGCCGCGCGGCGGC
>NZ_FMCI01000096.1 GCF_900091845.1 Streptomyces sp. SolWspMP-5a-2 | reverse complement strand
CGCCTCCGCCCGACTCGCCCGGACCCGTGCCCGGACCCGGCAGAGCCCGCACCCGCACCCGCACCGGAGCCCGCGCCAGAGCCAGAGCCTCCACCCCCATCCGAACCCGCGTCCGGCTGTCGGTTCTCCGGGGTGCCGGGGGTGGGTGCCGGGGTGTCGGGCGCCTCGGTGACCGGGTCCTCCGTGTCGAGCAACCGCACGGCGTGGCGGCCCAGTTGGGCCACCAGGGCGGCGGGCAGCCAGGGGTCCCTGAGCCTGCCGCCCTCCACGGTGTCCTCCGCGCCGGTGCGCTCCAGGACCCGGTGCGGGGCCGGGCGGGCGGCCGGGTCCTTGCGCAGGCAGGCGCGGACCAGGTCGGCGAGGCCCTCCGGGACGCCCGTCAGATCGGGCTCCTCCTGGGCGATGCGGAACATCAGGGCGTGCGCGCCGCTGCTCGCCGAGCCGAACGGCATCCGGCCGGTCGCCGCGTAGGCCAGCACCGAGCCGAGGCAGAAGACGTCGCAGGCGGGCGTGATCCGGTCGCCGCGCACCTGCTCGGGCGCCATGAAGCCGGGCGAGCCGACGAGCGCCCCGGTCCTGGTCAGGCCGCCGTCCGCGACCGTCTCCAGGGCGCGGGCTATGCCGAAGTCGATGACGCGCGGCCCGTCGATGGTGACCAGCACGTTGGACGGCTTGAGGTCCCGGTGCACCAGCCCGGCCGCGTGGATGTCCATGAGCGCCTGCGCGAGCCCGGCGCCCAGCACGCGCACCGACCGTTCGGGCAGGGCCCCGTGGTCGCGCCCGACGACCTCCTGGAGGCTCGGTCCGGCCACGTACCCGGTCGCCACCCACGGCACCGGCGCCTCGGTGTCGGCGTCCAGGACGGGCGCCGTCCAGTACCCGCCGACCTGCCGGGCGGCCCGCACCTCCTGCCGGAACCTGGCCCGGAACTCCTCCCGGGCGGCCAGTTCCCCGCGCACCAGCTTCACCGCGACGGTGCGGCCCCGGTCGGACCTGGCCAGGTACACCTGGCCCATGCCCCCGCCGCCGAGCCGCGCCAGCAGCCGGTACGCCCCGATCCGGGGCGGATCCCCGGCCCCCAGCTTCTCCATGCAGGCCCTCCCCCGAACCACACGCGCGTACGCCAAGGGCTCACGATAATGGGGCCCGCGCGACAGCGGGCGGGCCCCTGTACACGGTTGCGTAACAGCCGGTACCGGCCCCGGCCGCCGCACGCGCGACACCCTGTCGCGTTCGCGCCGCAGGCGCAGACAGGACGCCGATGTCGCGTGCCGGTCCCGGACATTTACCCTCGGGCCCATGACCCCTCAGCCACTTCCCGAGGTCGGCGCCGCAGTGAAGGCGGCGGACCGCGCGCACGTGTTCCACTCCTGGTCCGCGCAGGAGCTCATCGACCCGCTCGCCGTCGCAGGCGCCGAGGGGTCGTACTTCTGGGACTACGACGGCAAGCGGTACCTGGACTTCACCAGCGGGCTCGTCTACACCAACATCGGCTACCAGCACCCGAAGGTCGTCGCCGCGATCCAGGAGCAGGCCGCACGCCTGACGACGTTCGCGCCCGCCTTCGCGATCGAGGCCAGGTCGGAGGCGGCCCGGCTGATCGCCGAGCGCACCCCGGGCGACCTGGACAAGATCTTCTTCACCAACGGCGGCGCCGACGCCGTCGAGCACGCGGTGCGGATGGCCCGGCTGCACACCGGGCGGGCCAAGGTGCTCTCCGCGTACCGCTCGTACCACGGCGGCACCCAGCAGGCCGTGAACCTCACCGGCGACCCGCGCCGCTGGGCGTCCGACACCGCCTCCCACGGGGTCGTGCACTTCTGGGCGCCCTTCCTGTACCGCTCCCGCTTCTACGCGGAGACCGAGGAGCAGGAGTGCGCGCGGGCGCTGGAGCACCTGGAGACGACGATCGCCTTCGAGGGGCCCGCGACGATCGCCGCGATCGTCCTGGAGACGATCCCCGGCACCGCCGGGATCATGATCCCGCCGCCCGGCTACCTGGCCGGGGTGCGGGAGATCTGCGACCGGCACGGCATCCTCTTCGTGCTGGACGAGGTGATGGCCGGGTTCGGCCGCACCGGTGACTGGTTCGCCGCCGACCTCTTCGGCGTCGTCCCGGACCTGATGACCTTCGCCAAGGGCGTGAACTCGGGGTACGTGCCGCTCGGCGGGGTCGCCATCTCCGGCGCCGTCGCGGAGACGTTCGCCCGGCGGCCCTACCCGGGCGGGCTGACGTACTCCGGGCACCCGCTCGCCTGCGCCGCCGCCGTCGCGACGATCAACGTGATGGCGGAGGAGGGCGTCGTCGAGAACGCGAAGCGGCTGGGCGCGAGCGTCGTCGAGCCCGCGCTGCGCGAGCTGGCGGCCCGGCACCCGAGCGTCGGCGAGGTGCGCGGGGTCGGCATGTTCTGGGCGCTGGAGCTGGTGCGCGACCGGGAGACCCGGGAGCCGCTGGTGCCCTACAACGCGACGGGTGAGGCGAACGGCCCGATGGCCGCGTTCGCCGCCGCCGCGAAGAAGCACGGCGTGTGGCCGTTCGTGAACATGAACCGCACCCACGTGGTGCCGCCGTGCAACGTGTCGGAGGCGGAGCTGAAGGAGGGCCTCGCCGGTCTGGACGCGGCACTCGGCGTCGCCGACGAGTACACGGTGTGACGAAGCGGGTCCCGGACGGCCGCCGACGACGTCGGCGGCCGTCCCCCGTCGCGCACCACTTCGGCGGGAGATCGAACGCGTAGGGTGGCGTTTTCGTAGACATGTACGAGGTCATCGACCGGCGTCCGCGCCGGTACGGGCCTCGACGACATGTTCGCGCACGCCTACCGAAGCGATGAGGGGCCCCTACGATGCCCGGCAACGCCGCCGTGACCCGCAGCACCCTGCGGCAACAGATCGCAGACGCGCTGCGTGACGAGGTACTGGGCGGCCGGCTCCAGCCGGGCCAGGAGTTCACCGTCAAGGAGATCGCCGAGCAGTACGGGGTCTCCGCCACGCCGGTGCGCGAGGCGCTCGTCGACCTCTCCGCGCAGGGGCTCCTGGACGCCGACCACCACCGCGGCTTCCATGTGCACGAGTACTCGGTCGCCGACTACCGGGGGATCGTGGAGGCCCGCAGCCTGGTCACCGACGGGATGTTCCGCTTCCTGGACGAGGGCCAGGCCCGGTCCGCGGTCTTCGACGACGCCCGCGCGATCGCCGCCCTCACCGGGGTGCGGCGGCGCGGCGAGGAGGCGCAGCGGGCCGCGCTGGCCGGTGACCTCAGCGTCCTGATCGGCTACGACCTGCGGTTCTGGCGCGAGCTGAGCGCCCTGTTCGGCAACAGCTACCTGGCGGACTTCCTGAACCGGCTGCGGGTGCAGTCCTGGGTGTGCGCGGTGCAGCACCTGCGCCGCCTCAGCGACCTGCGGGGCCTGCTGTGGTCGGCCCACACGGACCTCGTCGACGCCCTCGCGGTCCGTGACACCGGCACCGCGAGGGACATCGTCGACGCGTACAACACGCACTCGCTCTCCCTCGTCGAGGGCCGCGCCGAGAGCTGACCGCGAGGGGGATCCGGCCGCCGGAACGGGAAGAACCGGTACGAGGGTCTCGGTCCGCGCCCGGCACGGACTAACCTTCCCTGACCGCCCCTGCACGGGCGGTCGGCGTCCGACCCACGCTAGGAGCTGTCCTTTGGCCTGTGACCTGTGGCTGGTCCCACTCGTCGACGTGCTGTGCCACACCCCCGACAACCCGTTCGCCGAGGAACTCGCGCAATACAACAAGGCGCTGGCCGAGGCCGGACTCCCGCCGGTGCCGGTGTACCAGTACATGCCGGGCCTGTCGGGCGACGTGGCGCCGGTCGCCGGTTTCGACTACGACGCGCTCCATTTCCTGCGCCGGACCTACCTGTTGCAGGTGTGCGGCCTGCCGGTGACGCCGGTGGACGAACTGGGCGGCGACTACGAGCAGTTGCTGGAGATGTTCGAGTCGACGGCGCAGCAGTCGCACCTGGTGTGGCACTACGACCACGCGGGCGCCTACGTCCCGGTCGACTTCGCGCACCCCCTCTCCAACGACGAACTCCTCGCCGGTGGCGGCCCGCTGGGCTCCTCCCAGGCGCTGCTGCGGGAGCTGGAGTACGTGGCGCCGTCGATCGGCATCGATCCGGCCAACCCCCCGGCGCCCCCGCAGCCTCCCTCGGCCCCGACGGGCCTGGAGGAACCGGCGGCGCCGCTCCCCTACGACCCGAGCCCCTTCGCCCGGGAGCGCCACGTGTGGCTCGGTCTGCACGCGGCGGCGACCAGGAGCCTGGCCCAGGGCTCGATGATCGTCTTCAGCTAGCTAGGGCCCGGCCGCCCCGGCCGCCAGCATCCGTGTCTCCAGCGCCGCCCGCAGCAGCATCGTGTGCACGAACCGGTCGGGGGCGGTCGGCGGGTAGCGCCACGAGAGCGGCCAGGTCATGTCGTGGAGCGCGGGCACCGGGACGAAGGACTCCCGGTCGGGACCCGACGTCAGCCTCCGCACCTCGGCAGGCCACAGGTGGAACGCGGTGCTCCGCGCGGCCACCAGGAAGTAGACGCACGGGCGGCTGCCCGCGACGTCGATCACCGGACCCGGGTCGCCCCCGGTCATCCGCGCCAGCCGGTCGGCCAGCGCGCGCCCCGGCTCCCCGTCCATCCGAACGGCGTCGAACTGGACCCCGGCCTTGCGGAGTTGCACTCCGTGGGCCGGGATCCACTCGATGCACAGGTCGTCACTTTTCGCATTCATGGGGACAGTTTCCGTAACCCCCGCTAGCGTTTCCATGACTCAGCGTCGACCTGTGACTACGGTCAGGCATCGGGCTGAGCGTTTGGTGGCCGGTTGAGTTCGGTTGAGCCCGGGAGTGAGCGCGATGGCGCGATCTGTGAACAAGGTGGAAGCGGGCGGTACGGCGCATCTGGTGGCCGCCCTCGCGAAGGCACTGCGCGAACAACAGAAGCTGACGCAGGACCAGTTGGGGAAGCAGATCGGTTACACCGGGTCGGCGATCAGCGCGATGGAGACGTGCGCGCAGCCCGCCAGCGACACGATGCTGGTGAAGCTGGAGGAGGTGATCGGGGGCGGGCTCGGGGTGTTCGAGAAGGCCAGGAAGTTCGTCCTGCTCGACAAGTACCCGCCGCAGTTCAAGAACTTCGCGCTGATGGAGGCGGAGGCGGTGACGCTGTCTTCGTATCAGACGTACGTGGTGGGCGGCCTGTTCCAGACGCCCGACTATGCGCGCGCGCTGATCGGCGGAGGGTTCCCGAAGTTGCCCGACCCGAAGGTGGAGGAACTGGTCGAGGCCCGAATCGCCCGCCGGAGGCTCCTGGACCGGGACCCGACCGCCATGATCGAACTACTCCTGGACGAAGCCGTGTTGCGCCGCCCGATCGGCAGTTGGGAGATCCTGCAAGACCAACTGCGCGCCCTCGCGCAGGACGCGGAGCGGGACAACGTAAGCGTTCAAGTCATGCCTATGGAACGTGGGTTGCGGGGTGGACACGCCGGCACGAGGGGCGACATGGTTCTAGTTGTGACGAAGGAGCACCACCACGTGGTGTATCTGGAGATCGAGGACGAGAGTGTGCTGGTCAGCGATCCCGTGAAGGTGGCTCACCTCACCCACCGGTATGCGAAGATCCGATCACAGGCTCTGAGTCCGGACGATTCACTGAGCCTCATCAAGAAGTTGGCGGGAGAAGAACGGACATGAGCAGCACCCTGCGGTGGTTCAAGTCGAGCTACAGCGACGGCGGCGGCGGCGACTGCGTCGAGGCCGCCTACACCTGGCGCAAGTCCTCTTACAGCAACGACAGCGGCGGCGAGTGCGTCGAGGTCAGCCCCTGCCCCGCCGCCGTGCACATCCGTGACTCCAAGACCCCGGACGCCCCGCACCTCACGGTCTCCGGCGGCGCCTGGTCCGCGTTTCTCGCCGGGGCCTGACCGGCCCCCTCAGGACGCGGCCGGGTCGGGCAGGCCGGGCTGCGGCTGCCTGAGCCCGCTGACGAGCAGGGTCACGACCTCGCGCACGTCGTACTCCGGGTCGTGCGGGCTCCACGCGACGAGGTCGCCCACCGCCCGCAGGAGGCGGTAGGCGGAGATCGGGGCGACCACCTCACCCGACGCGCGCGCCGCGTCGAGCAGGTCGGCCAGGACCGGCAGCAGCCGGTCGAGGAAGAGCACGTGCAGGGCGGTGAACTCGTCCGCGTCCCCCTCCCAGACCCGCGCGAGCCCGTGCTTCGTCCCGAGGAAGTCGACGAACAGGTGCACCCAGCGCAGGGTCGCCTCGAACGGGCTGGGCGCGGACGCCAGCAGCCGCGGTCCGGCCTGCGCGCACTCCTCGACCTGGTGGCGGTACACGGCGACCACCAGGTCCGAGCGGGTCGGGAAGTGCCGGTAGAGCGTGGCCACGCCCACCCCGGCCGCCGCCGCGACCTCGCGGACCGGCGCGCCGACCCCCGACACCGCGAACACCTCGGCCGCGGCCTCCAGCAGTGACTGCTGATTGCGCTCCACGTCCCGCCGCCGCCTGGGCGCGCCGGTCGCGGGAGATGCGTTCCTGGAGGTGCTCACCGCCTCATCATCGCACGCCCCCACCCCTTACGGAACGCTGATCCGTTTCGACTTGCGGAACGGATCAGCGTTCCGTATCTTCCGGATCAGCGATCCGTTTCAGATCGCCCCCGTCCGAGAACCCAGGGACCGCCATGTCTTCCGTTGCCCCGAACCCCCACCCCGCCCAGGTCCTGAGCGTGCGTCCCGTGGTCCTCCCGGCCCCGGGCCGCGGCGACGACCTCCAGGTCCGCGTCACGGCCCCGGCCACCGGCACCGGTCTGCCCGTGATCGTCTTCGCCCACGGCTTCGGCGGTTCGATGACCGCGGGCGACCCGCTGGTCGACCACTGGACCGCGCACGGATTCGTCGTGGTGCAGCCGACGTTCCTCGACTCCACGTCCCTCGGGCTGACCCCCGCCGATCCCCGTTACCCGACGATCTGGCGGACCCGGGTCGACGACCTGGTGCGGGTGATCGACGAGCTGGACACCCTCCTCGCCGCCGTCCCCGGGCTGACCGGCCGGGCCGACCCGGACCGGCTCGCGCTCGCCGGGCACTCCTGGGGCGGGCAGTCGATCGGGATGCTGCTCGGGGCGCGCGTCGTCGGCGCCGACGGACTCCCCGGCGAGGACCGCACCGACCCCCGGGTGAAGGCCGGGGTGCTCCTGGCCACGACGGGACTCGCGCGCGGGGACCTGAGCCCCTTCGCGCAGGAGCACTTCGCGTTCATGAGCCCGGACTTCAGCCGCCTCACGACGCCGTCGCTCGTGGTCGCCGGTGACCAGGACCAGTCGCTGCTCTCCAGCCGCGGCCCCGACTGGTTCACCGACGTCTACCACCACAGCCCCGGCGCCCGGCACCTCGTCACCCTGCACGGCGGCGAGCACTCGCTCGGCGGCATCCAGGACTACCGGTCGACCGAGACCACCGACGAGAGCCCCGAGCGGGTCGACCTGGTGCGGCGCGCCACCACGGCGTTCCTGCGCACGGCGCTGGGCGTCGACGCCGCCGCCTGGCCTCGCCTGGCGGCCACCCCCGCGGAGCCCGTCGGCCGCATCGACTCCAAGTAGCCCGGCGCGGGACGCTGCGTCAGGAGGTCTCCCCGCGGCCGGGTTCCAGGCCCCGGTCCGCGCGGTCACCGGCGTCGCCGTCGTCGCCGTCACGGCCGCCGTCGCTCCCGGTCCTCGGGTGCTGCCCGTCCAGGTTCTGGCGGACCGAGTCCAGGATCGTCAGGCCCTGGGCGACCAGGCCCGCGGCGATCTCGCCGAGGCCGTCCGCGCCGTTGAGGACGTTGACGTTGGCGCCCGCGAGGCCGCCCGCCGCCTCCTTGACGATCTGCGGGAGCTGGTCGATGAGCATCCGGTCGAGGGCGACCCGGTCGTAGGAGGCCGCGGCCGCCGCCTGGATCTTCATCCGCTCCGCCTCGGCGACGGCGAGCACCCGGATGCGCTCGGCCTCGGCCTCCGCGGGCTTCACGATCTCCGCCACCAACTGCTGCTGGCGGAGCTTCGCGGCCCGCTCGGCCAGCTCCGTCTGCGCGGCGAGCACCTCCTGCTGGGCGTGCGCCTGGGCCAGCGGTCCCGCCTGGGCCGCCTGCGCCTCGGCGCGGTCCACCTGGGCCGAGTACTCGGCCCGCACCACGGCCGTCTGCCGGGCGTACTCCGCCTGGTTGCGGGCCGCGACCTGCTCCGCCTCCACCGACGCCTGGGTGGCCTGCGCCTGCGCGATCTGCGCCTGGCGCTGGATGGCCGCCTTGTGCGGGGCGGACATGGCCTCGATGTAGCCGACCTCGCCGTCGTCGATGGACTGGATCTGGAGCGAGTCCACGATCAGGCCGATCTTGGCCATCTCGACCTTCGAGGTGTCCAGCACCTCGGCGGCCAGCTTCTGCCGTTCGGTGACGATCTCCTCGACGGTCATCGAGCCGATGATCGACCGCAGGTGACCGGCGAAGATCCGGCCCGTGAGCACGGACATCTGCCCCTGGTCGGACAGGAACCGCTGGCCCGCGTTGATGATGCTCTCGGTGTCGTTGCCGACCTTGAACGCGATCACCGCGCGGACGTGCAGCGCGATGCCCTGCCGGGTCACACAGGTCTCGGTGACCTCCGCCTCGCACATCGACAGGGTGAGGAACCGGGTCTTGCGGAAGACGGGCAGGACGAACTTGCCGTGTCCCGTCACCACCCGGAACGGCGCCCCGCCGAGCCCCCGGCGGCCGCCCGAGATCAGCATCGCCTGGTCGGGAGCCGGTACGCGATAACCGAACATTTTCTTCTCCTCAGCCTGCGTCGACGGCCTGCCCGTCCAACGCGTCCAACGGATCGGCCCACGCGATGACGTCGACCTCACGGAGCCCGCGCGAGTGCACCACGAGCGCCGTGGCGCCGGTCGGCAGGGGCGTCTCCGACCAGGCGAGGAAGGTCTCCGAGCCGCCTCTGACCCGGACGAGGATCTCACCGGGACCGGCGCTTCCCCGGGTGCCGATGAGCAGTTCCCCCGTACAGCCGATCACAGCCTCGTCCGGTGCCATCGACGACTGCCTCCCACCGTTGCGATCCCCTGTTCCCGACGATAACCCCGCCCCCGCCGATCGGTCGGGGCGCGGACGTCCCGGAAAGGTCAAGAGATGGCAGCGCTCAGCGGCGCCTGGGGAGCGCGGCCAGCGTCACGCGCAGGACCTCCGCGAACTCCCGCGGCCACTTCACGTAGCCGACGTGGCCGCCGGGGAACTCCACGAGCTGCTGGTCGAGGTAGGCCGCGAGGGCGCGGGCGGGCCGGTGGACCGTCTGCTCCCGCGACGCCCGGCCGCCCGCCACCGCGATCCGGGCGGCCCCGGCGGCGATCGTGGTGAGGTCCGGCAGATGGTGCGTGGTCGGGCGCAGCACGTGCGCGAGGAAGAACTCCGTGTTGTCGCGCTCCTCGGGCAGCTCGGGCGCCGGGCGCCCGCCGAACAGCGCGGACAGCACCGCCATGGCGGCCCCGGTGCCCTCCCGGCGCCTGGTCTCCTCGACCCGGTCCACCAGCCGCAGGTGCTCCTCCGCGTCCGGCAGCAGCCGCAGCGCGGGCGGTTCGTGCACGACCAGCGCCTCGACCCGCTCCGGGTGCAGGCCCGCGAAGTGCAGCGCGGCCAGGCCCCCCGAGCAGCTCGCGAAGACGCGCACCCGCTGACCGGCCGGGACGAGGTGGTCGAGCAGCCGCCGGATGTCGTCGGCGTGCTCCTCCACGCGCTGGTCGACGGGCGGACCGTCCAGCGTGCTGCGGGAGTTGCCGCGCGGGTCGTAGGCGATCACCCGGTGGTCGTCGGCGAGGACGGGGGCGAGCCCCTCGAAGACGGCGGCGTCGGAGTTGCCCCCGGCCAGCAGGAGCAGGGGCGGCCCGGCGGCGCCGCGCACCTCGTGGTGGAGGGTCGCGCCGGGGACGGGCAGGCGTCCGGTGACCGTGGCACTCGCGGGTGAATTCATGACGCTCCCCCGTCGCGGAGTGCCGTGACGACGTACCGTCACGGCATCAGCACTCAGCGTACCGAGGGCGGGCGGGCGGCGCGGGCGATCCGGCGAGGCGGGCGGACGGGCGGCCGGGGCGGCAAGGGGGAGGCGGCGTGGACGGGGACGCGGGGACCGGAGCGGGCACCGACACCGGCGGGGGCGCGCCCGCGGGCGCATCACCGGG
>NZ_FMCI01000199.1 GCF_900091845.1 Streptomyces sp. SolWspMP-5a-2 | reverse complement strand
CGGCCGGGGCGAGCGGGCCCGAGGCGGGCCTGGACGCCCTGCTCACCGTGATGTCGACGCTCCAGGACACGGAGCTGCTGCACACGGCGGGGCCGCACGGCCTGCGGCACGTCCAGGCGGGCNCCCGGGGCGTCCTGGAGGCGGGCGGCACGGCGACGGCGGCCGGGCGCGCGGCCCTGCTCGCCCTCGACGCCGACCTGCACGCGCGCGCGTGGAGCCCGCGCGGCAGCGCCGGTCTGCTGGCGGGCGCCCTGTTCGTGGACGCGCTGCCGCTGACCGGGCCCCGCCCGGCTGACGGGCGCGCGTGAACGGGCCCGGGTACGACGGCGGCCGGGCACGTCCGTGCCCGGCCGCCGGTCGGTGCGTCAGCCCTGGAGCAGCGCGGCCATCCAGCTCTCGACCTCGCCGGACTCCCGGGGCAGCCCGGCGGAGAGGTTCCGGTTGCCGTCGGCGGTGACGAGGATGTCGTCCTCGATCCGCACGCCGATCCCGCGGTACTCCTCGGGCACGGTCAGGTCGTCGGCCTGGAAGTACAGGCCGGGCTCGACGGTGAGCACCATGCCCGGCTCCAGCGTGCCGTCGACGTACGACTCCACGCGCGCGGCGGCGCAGTCGTGGACGTCCATGCCGAGCATGTGGCCGGTGCCGTGCAGGGTCCAGCGGCGCTGCAGGCCGAGTTCGAGCACCCGCTCCACCGGGCCCTCGACGAGACCCCACTCCACGAGCCGCTCGGTGAGCACCCGCTGGGCCGCGTCGTGGAAGTCGCGGTACTTGGCGCCGGGGCTGACGGCCGCGATGCCCGCCTCCTGGGCGTCGTACACGGCGTCGTAGATCTTCCGCTGGATCTCGCTGAAGCGGCCGTTGACCGGCAGCGTGCGCGTGACGTCGGCGGTGTAGTAGGTGTGCGTCTCGACGCCCGCGTCGAGCAGCAGCAGGTCGCCGGAGCGCACCGGGCCGTCGTTGCGC
The DNA here is from genome assembly GCF_900091845.1 of Streptomyces sp. SolWspMP-5a-2. Taxonomy (GTDB): domain Bacteria; phylum Actinomycetota; class Actinomycetes; order Streptomycetales; family Streptomycetaceae; genus Streptomyces; species Streptomyces doudnae. The sequence continues at coordinate 20,667 of NZ_FMCI01000199.1, read as the reverse complement.
ACCCAGTGCAGCGTGCAGGCGTGCGGTCCCGCGGCGGCGATCGTGCCGTAGCCGACGTCGTTGCCCTCGACCCGCGCGCGGAGGAAGAACGTTCCCTCGATGTAGCGCTCGCTGGTCGCCTCGGCCTTGTCCAGGACCCGCACGACGTCCTCGAAGCCGCGCACCGTCGAGTCGACGGCCTTCTGCAGCTCGCCGACCTCGAAGTCGTCCTTGACGAGCCGCGCCTCGGACAGGAAGGTCCGCAGCTCGGCGTCGCGCTCGGCGGTGACCTTGTCGGTGAGGGCGGCCTCGACGCCCGCGTCGTACCCGCGCACCACCCGGACCGGGCCGGTGGCCTCCCGCAGCGTGTCGGCCAGCTCGCGCACGTCGGACGCCGGGATGCCGTACAGCGCCTCGGACTCGGTGAGGGAGTGGCGGCGGCCGACCCACAGCTCGCCCTGTCCGGAGAGCCAGAACTCGCCGTTCTCCCGGTCGGAGCGGGGCAGCAGGTAGATCGTCTCGCGGTGGCCGCCGGTGACGGGCTCCAGGACGAGGACGCCGTCCTCGGTCTGGTTGCCGGTGAGGTAGGCGTACTCGACGGAGGCGCGGAACGCGTACTCGGTGTCGTTCGAGCGGGTCTTCAGGTTGCCCGCGGGGATCACCAGCCGCTCGCCGGGGAAGCGGGCGGAGAGCGCGGCGCGGCGGGCGGCGGTCTCGGCGGCCTGGGCGATCGGTTCGAGACCGCGCAGCGCGGTGTCGGCCCAGCCGGACTTCATGCTGTCGGCCAGCTCGTCGGAAACGCCCGGGTACAGGCCGTTCTTGCGCTGCTTGATCGGCTCCTCGGCCTCGTCCGGGTTCTCCGGGGTGAGCTCCTCGGCCACGGTCATCCTCCTCGATACGGCGCGGGACCGCCTTCGGGTCCCGGCTTCGCCCGGGTAGGGGACACCCCCGTACCGCATACATCGTACGGTCGCACGGTCGTACGGTAAGGGGGTAGAGGGGGGTATGCGCCTGTCACCGGGTGTGCGTGCCGCCCGGACGCGCCCCCGGCTCACTCCGCCGCGTCGAACCGCGCGGCCAGCAGGACGACGTCCTCGCCGTCCGCGTCCACCCCGTCGTCCGGGAGCATCGCGCGCAGGACGTGCCCGGCGATCGCGTCCGGGTCCTCGCGCAGCGCCCGCGGCACACTCGCGGCCGCCGCGTGCAGCCGGGCGAAGGCGCGGTCGGTGCTGTCGCCGGCGCGGTGCAGCAGGCCGTCCGTGTACAGCAGCACCGTCTCGCCCGGCCGCACCTCCAGCTCCACGCTGGGCGCCTCCCAGCAGGACAGCATGCCGAGCGGCGCGGAGACGGTCGTCTCCACGAACTCCGTGCGGTGCTCGCCCACCAGCAGCGGCGGGCAGTGCCCGGCCCCGGCCAGGGTGATCCGGCGCAGCGCGGGCTCGCAGTACGCGAACAGCGCGGTGGCGGAGCGGGCCGGTTCGGTCAGCCGCAGCAGCAGCTCCAGGTCGGACAGGACCGCGACCGGGTCCTCACCCTCCATGACCGCGTACGCCCGCAGCGAGGCCCGCAGCCGTCCCATCGCGGCGACCGCGCTCGGCCCCGAGCCGGTCACCGCGCCGACGGCGAGCCCCAGCGCGGCGTCCGGCAGCGGCAGCGCGTCGTACCAGTCGCCCCCGCCGCGCGGTCCCGTGCGGTGCCGGGCCGCGAGCTGGACGCCCGCCACCCGGGGCAGCCGGGACGGCAGCAGTTCCTCGGAGATCGTCGCCATCGCCGCGCGGGTGCGTTCCACCTCGACCAGCCGGGCCAGATGGGCGCCCGCCCCGCGCGCGTAGAGACCGGCGAGGTGCCGCTGCCGCTCGGAGGGCGCCGCGGGTTCGTCGTAGAACCAGACGGCCGCGCCGACGCGCTCCCCGGGCGCCGCGGCCAGCGGCAGCGCGTAGGTCGCCGCGTAGCCGAGCCGGACCGCCACCTCGCGGTGGCGCGGGTCGAGGCCGTCCTCGGCGAGGAGGTCGGGCTGCGCGATCCCGGCGTCCGCCTCCGGGAGGGCGTCCAGGACCCGGCCGCAGGGGGTCGCGGCGCGCGGCACCGTCTCCAGGTGACCGAGATCGGCCCGCGCGAGGCCCAGGCCCACGGTGGTGTCCGGTCCGAGCCCGTCGGCGGGCTCCAGGACGACGAGTCCGCGCCGGGCGCCCACCAGGGCGGCTCCGGCGCGCAGCAGCTCGCGCAGGGCCTCGTCGAGCGTGCCGGTACGGGTCAGCCGCTCAGTGAGTTCGTGCAGCGTGGTGAGGTCGGAGACCCAGCCCGCGAGGCGGTCCTGGAGCAGGGCGCCCGGCGCGTTCGGCGCGCTGACCGGGGTGATCGGGGCGGCCGGGGAGGGCGCGACAGTCTGTGCGGGAGAGGGCACCGCCGAATCGATTCCGGCCACTTTCGAGGGGTGAGGAGCGTTCATGGTGTTCGGCTTTCCGACCGGTGCGTATTGCTCAGAAGCATCGCAAACCCCCATGTCATTCTGCGCCGCTGGCAGTGTCTCCACATGTACACGCACTCGTAAGGGGATGTCCAGCATTGTCCTGCCGGGATTCACGGTGTCCATAGGTCTCCCGGCGAACTCTTACCGAAAAGCAAAGTTGGCTTAAAACTGCCTCGGGTTACGGGGTATTGCGGTCGACTGGCCTTGCTCCACAGAGCGTCACACCGGTCGTGATGGGTACGTACTCGGAGAAGGCCAGGGGTGGTTGACCGCCACCCGGAACCTGGTGACCGACCCGAGCGTCTTAGCCACTGACGACCGTGCCCCACCCTCCCGTGGCGGAGGCGAAGAGAAACACGCACTGACGCGGGACGGCACGACGCCAGACTTCGCCACTCCCACGCGATGCCCCTGCTCGTGATGGAGCAAGGGCGCGACACGGCACGGCGGCAGCGACCGCCACGGACGCGGCCGATGCCCGGCCCGTAGGGGTTCCCTCTGTCTCGGACAGGGGTGTGATGCGCCAACAGGTACGCACAGTCCAGTGATCGACTCATGTGTGATGTGGCCCACGGTGTTGCCAGCGGTGCAACGGAAAGGAACGAGCGCTCATGCGCGAGATCCTCGGAAGGCGACGCAGGCTCCTGTCCCAGCGCGGCGACGGAGGGCCTGACCTGCTCGGCGCGGCCCTGACCTTCGCGGCGGAATGGCAGTGGCCCGTACTCCCTGGTGTGCCGGCCGATCCGCGGGCCCGTTCCCGCTGCGCCTGCCCCGACCCCGAGTGCGTGATTCCCGGTGCCCACCCCTTCGACCCGGCGGTGCTCGCGGCCACCACCGACGCGCGCATGGTTCGCTGGTGGTGGACCAACCGGCCCGCCGCCCCGATCGTCCTGGCCACCGGCGGCCGGGCACCGTGCGCGGTCAGCCTCCCGGCGCCCGCCGCCGCGCAGGCCCTCGCCGCGCTCGACCGGGCGGGCATGCGGCTCGGCCCGGTGGTGGCCACGCCCAGCCGCTGGGCGATCCTCGTCAAGCCCTACTCGATGGAGCAGCTGGGCGAGCTGCTCTACGCCCAGGACTGGGTGCCGCACTCGCTCCGCTTCCACGGCGAGGGCGGCTATCTCGCGCTGCCGCCGTCCGAGACCGGCGAGGGCGGGCTGCGCTGGGAGCGCGCGCCGCTGCCCGGCTCCGCCTCCCCCTGGGTGCCCGACGTCGAGGCCGTGGTGGACGCCGTGGTCGAGGCCCTCACTCGTACGGGTGTGAGCGCGCCCGAGTTGTAGCGCTGTCCGGCGCGCGCGGGGCGGCCCGCCCGCGCGCGGAAGTTATCTTCCGTCCCATGAACCTCCGCCTGCTGGGCCTCGCCGGCACCGTGGTGTGCGCCCTCGCGCTGCCGCTGGCCGTGGCGTCCGCGGGGCCGGTCGGCGACAGGGAACACGCCGCCGCCTCCGCCCCCTCCGGGTCCGCCCGGCCCACCGGAGCCCCCGGCTCCGCGGGCGCGTCCGGTGCCGAGGGCGCCCCCGCGGCGGACCGGGACGCCAAGGCGCCCACCGCCCGGCCCTCCCGCACCCCGCTGCTGCTCGGCCTCGGCCTGGCCACCGCCGCCCGCTGCGGACCCGCGCTCACCTCCCCCGAGGGCGTCGAGGCGCAGACCTGCGTGCTGACGCAGGGTGGCGACACCTGGGCCCGCGCCTACTACCGCAACGCGACCGGCGACGCCCTGGACGCCGTCCTCACCCTCATGGGCCCCGCGGACCGCACCGTGCGCACGAGCTGCGCCGCGGGCGCCGGGGACGACCCGGGGACGTGCGAGACGCCGAGGGAGCCGACCAGGGGCGGACCGGACGGCTACACGGCCGTCACCGAGTTCGCCGCGCGGGCGGGCGAAGGGCCCCTGCTGCTGCGGTCCGGCAGCAACTCCGGTGCCGCCGACGGGAGTTGACGGACGGCTGCGTTCCGTAAAGAGAACGCGGGCATGAAAAGACCCGGTTGCTGGCGACGGGGGATGCACCAGCAACCGGGCTACTGGAACGGTAACAAGAGATCGGCGGTTCGCAAATTCGATCCGGGCTTTCCGGTCACCGATCCGCCTGTGACGACGGGCACTTGTGACCGCTTCCGCCGATCCGCCGGGACCGTCCGCGGCTGACCGGTGAGTCAGTCCCGGCGGGGCCCGGCACCGTCCGTCAACTCAGCGTGACCTGCCGGTTGGTCAGTCCACCGCGCGCCCGGCGCTCGTCCGCGGTCAGCGGCGCGTCCGTCGTGAGGGCCTCGGCGAGCCGCTCGGCGAACTCGGCGGCCGGCTTCTCGACATCTTCCGCCCCGACCCCGCTCGGCAGGTCCCAGACCGGCACGGTGAGCCCGTGAGCGCGGAAGGAGCCCACCAGGCGGGTCCCCTCGCCGAGGCCGGAACGGCCCGCCGCGTGCAGCCGCGCCAGAGCGTCCAGAAGCTGCTCCTCCGGGTGCGGCATGACCCAGCGCAGGTGGTTCTTGTCGGGGGTCTCGCACCAGTAGGCGGCGTCCACGCCCGTCAGCCGCACCGTGGGGATGGCGGCGGCGTTGGCCCGCTCCAGGGAGGCGGTGACCTCCGGCGTGGCGTTCTCCGCGTCCGGGACCCAGAACTCGAACCCGGTGTGCACAACTGGCTCGAACGCGCCTTCCGGGTCCAGCAGATCCTGGAGCCGGGGACCCTCGGCGGGCGCCCTGCGGCCCTGCACCGGCGAGCCGGGCGCCGCGTCGAGCGCGCGGGTGAGGGTGTCGGCGAGGTCGCGGCTGATGTCGCCGGACGCCGTGTCGTTCTGCAGGCCGAGCAGGACCGAGCCGTCCTCGCGGCGCAGCGCGGGCCACGCCATCGGCAGGACGGTGGCGAGGGTGACCGACGTGACGCCCTCGGGCAGGCCGCCCTTCAGCGGCAGCTCGACGGTGGCGGCGGGCACCAGTTCGCGCAGCGCCACCCAGTCGCACTCGCCGGGGAGCCCTTCGAAGGGCCGGTGCACCAGCTCGGTGACGGCGTGCGAGGCGGCCCGGCCGTGACAGGCCTTGTAGCGCCGGCCGCTGCCGCAGGGGCAGGGCTCGCGGGCGCCGACCACCGGGATCTCCGCGTCCTTCGGCTGCGGGCGCTTGGCCTTCGTCTGGGGTTGCTTCTTGGCCATCGTGGGTGTCTCCCGATTACGGCTCGTCTGGTACGGCGGGAGCCTAGCCGTTCACGCCGGGAGCGTCGGGAGCCTGTGGACAACGCGGCGGGGCAAGGGAACCTGTGGACGACGCGGCGCACGACGGGGATCCGGCGGACGGCGCGGTGAGGGGCGGGAACCCGTCACGGCGCGGTGGACGACGGGGACCGGTGCACCACGCCGCGGGCGCGGGAACCCGTGGACACCGCGGCGGGCACGTGAACCTGGGGACGACGCGTGGGCGCGGGAACCCGTGGACACCGCGGCGGGCACGTGAACCTGGGGACCGGCCGCGGGTCGGCCTCCGCGGACGGGCAGGCGCGCACTCGTGACCCCCGCCGTGTCGGCCGCCCCGGGTCAGTCCAGGTCGTCGGCGAAGGCGTCCGCGAAGTCCAGGGCGGGCAGCGATGCCGGCGGGCCCACCGGGGGAGCGGTGACGCGCGTAGCGAAATCGTCCCTGCGGTAGCCCGCGTCGGGGTCGTGGACGTCGCGGTGGACCACCACCCAGACCGTGACCTCGCCGCGGGCGTCGTCGCGGACGCCCCAGTCGTCCGAGAGCGCCGAGATGATGTTCAGGCCGCGGCCGCCGTGCGCGGTCACCGACGGGGTGGCCGGAGCCGGGCGGGTCGGGCCGCCGCCGTCCGTCACCTCCACGGTGAGCCTGCCGCCGCGGTCCACGTTCCACGCGGCGCGGACGTCGCCGTCCCCCGCGAGCGCGCCGCCCAGCGGACGGCCGTGCCGGCACGCGTTGCTCAGCAGCTCCGACAGGATCAGCACGGCATCGTCGATGACCGTGTCCGACACCCCGCCGTCGCGCAGTTGTTCCCGCATCCGGTGTCTTGCCTCGCACACGCCCGCAGGGCCATGGGGAACGGCCATGCTCGACGACGCGGGCACTTCCTGTGCCACCACCAACGCCACCCCCGAGACCTCCTTCGCCCCACGCCACGGTGTGGATGCCCCACCGGCCTGTGCCGGAAACCGGCCGCATCGGGTCCGACGACGCATTCATCACCTTCGAACACGCACCGAACGCGCCGGTGCACACCCTGTAGCTGTTTGGCCTGATTTGGGCGCTCGGCCGAGATCGGAGGATGACGGCGGAAAGGGGTCGGGGTCAAGGTTTCGCCACAGGTCTTCACCGGACGGCGGGGTCCGGCGGGCGGCGGCTCAGCGGCCGAGGCGGCGCAGGACCGGACCTGGCCGGTTGGTGATGATGGCGTCGATGCCCAGTTCGACGCAGAGGTCGACGTCCGCGGGGTCGTTGACGGTCCACACGTGCACCTGGTGACCGGCTCGTTTGAGCCGCTCCACGTAGCCCGGGTGGCTGCGCACGATCCGCAGCGAGGGCCCGGCGATCCGGATGCCGGCGGGCAGCCGTCCGTCCCGCAGCCGGGGCGAGAGGAACTGCGTCAGGTAGACCGTCGGCAGCGTCGGCGACGCGGCCCGCACGCGGTGCAGGGAGCGCGCCGAGAAGCTCATCACGCGCACGGGGGAGTCGGCGGCGGAGGCGGGCGCGTCGAGGCCGAACCGCTTCAGGAGCAGCAGCAGCCGTTCCTCGACCTGGCCCGCCCAGCGGGTGGGGTGCTTGGTCTCGATCGCCAGCTCCACCGGCCGCCCGGCGTCCGCGACCAGCTCCAGCAGCCGCTCCAGGGTGAGCACGGAGGTGTCCGCGCGGTCGTCCGGGCCGAACTCCCAGTCGGGCGCCTCGTCACGGGCCTTCCAGGAGCCGAAGTCCAGGGCGGCGAGGTCGGCCAGCTCCAGCGCCGAGACCGCGCCGCGGCCGTTGGACGTACGGTTGACGCGGCGGTCGTGGACGCAGACGAGATGTCCGTCGGCCGTCAGCCGCACATCGCACTCGAGGGCGTCCGCACCGTCCTCGATCGCCTTCTTGTACGCGGCCAGGGTGTGCTCGGGAGCGTCTTCGGAGGCTCCGCGGTGGGCGACGACTTGGATCCGGTGCTGCCGTGCGAGGGTCACCGCGTCATGGTGCCATCGCGGGCGGGGCGGTGCGCTCCCGTGTCCGCCCGTCGGGCCGGGACGGCGATCGGCGGAATCCGAATTGCAGCCTTTTGTACCGTCATGACCTATATAAGGAATGGTCGTACACCCACAGGCCCCGCTTATGGTGCCCTGACGGCTCATGGGAAAAGCTGACGGCATACAAAAGGACATGCACAGCTGAAGCGCGCCGGGCCGTGGACCAACGAGAACGAGCGTGACCGAGTGCGACCGAGAACACCAGCCGTGGACCGAGGAGAGAAGCTGTGAGCACCGAGAACGAGGGCACCGCGGTACCACCGGCCCCGTCCGCACCCCCCGTGCCGGTGGACGCTCCCGCTGCCTCCGCGCCGCAGGAGCGCACCGCCCCCCAGGGGGGCGCCCCCACGACCCCGATCCCGCCGGTGCCGCAGGGCGCCCCCGCGCCCGCCCACCCGGGGGCCCCGCAGGCCGCGCACGGCGACCCGCGCACCCAGGCGTACGGCAGTTCGGCCCCCGACGCGTCCTGGCCGCCCCCGCCGCCCGGCACCCCCGCGTACGCGTACCCCGCCCCGGCGGGCGCGGGTGACGGTGGCGGTGGCACCGACGTCTGGGGCGCCCCGTACGCCCAGCAGCAGCCCGCCCCGAAGTCGGGACGCGGCCGCGGCGGCCTCGCCGTCGGCATCCTGATCGCCGCCCTGGTGGCCGGCGGTCTGGGCGGCGGCGTCGGCTACACCCTGGCCAAGAACAACGACGACGGCGGCGGCTCGACGACCGTCTCCGCCTCCACCAGCGGCGGCGCCGTCAAGCGCGACCCGGGCACCATCGCGGGCGTGGCGGCCAAGTCGCTGCCCAGCACGGTCACCATCGAGGCCGAGTCCAGCAGCGGCGAGGGCGGCACCGGCACCGGGTTCGTCTTCGACACCCAGGGCCACATCGTCACCAACAACCACGTCGTCGCCGACGCGGTGGGCGGCGGCAAGCTCTCGGCGACCTTCCCCGACGGCAAGAAGTACGACGCCGAGGTGGTCGGCCACGCGCAGGGCTACGACGTCGCCGTCATCAAGCTGAAGAACGCGCCGTCCGACCTGAAGCCGCTGACCCTCGGCGACTCCGACAAGGTCGCCGTCGGCGACTCGACGATCGCGATCGGCGCCCCGTTCGGGCTCTCCAACACGGTCACCACGGGCATCATCAGCGCCAAGAACCGCCCGGTCGCCTCCAGCGACGGCAGCGGCTCCAACGCCTCGTACATGAGCGCCCTCCAGACGGACGCGTCGATCAACCCGGGCAACTCCGGAGGCCCCCTCCTCGACGCCCAGGGCAACGTGATCGGCATCAACTCCGCGATCCAGTCCACCGGCAGCGGCGGCCTCGGCGGCTCCAGCCAGTCCGGCTCGATCGGCCTGGGCTTCGCCATCCCGATCAACCAGGCCAAGTACGTGGCCCAGCAGCTGATCAAGACCGGCAAGCCGGTCTACGCGAAGATCGGCGCGTCGGTCTCCCTGGAGGACTCCAGCGGCGGCGCGAAGATCACCGAGCAGGGCGCGAGCGGCTCGGACGCGGTCGAGGCGGGCGGCCCCGCGGCCGACGCCGGACTGAAGCCGGGCGACGTCATCACCAAGCTCGACGACCGCGTCATCGACTCCGGGCCCACCCTGATCGGCGAGATCTGGACCCACAAGCCCGGCGACAAGGTCACGATCACCTACGAACGGGGCGGCAAGACCCACACGGTGCAACTGACCCTGGCCTCGCGCGACGGCGACGGCTGACCGGCACGCGCGCGTACCCACCCGTTACTCTTGTCCCCGCGCCGCCGATCACCGGCGACGCGGGGAGGCGTGCCCGAGCGGCCTAAGGGAACGGTCTTGAAAACCGTCGTGGCAGCGATGTCACCGTGGGTTCAAATCCCACCGCCTCCGCGCGAGAAGCGGTACGCACGGCCCCTGACCTGGTGAGACGGTCGGGGGCCGTTGCCGTTGCCGTCGTGCCCGCTCGCCGTGTCTCGAGGCCCGGCCTCCGTACCCCTGTACGGGGCTCGCCCCCATGCCTCTACCCCCGGTGTCCCGTCATGCGGGCCGCCGAGGTGATCGTCGCCCTTGCCTCGCGTTCCGTCAGGCCCGTGGCGTGGGCCGCGTCCAGGAGGGGGCCGGTCAGGGACGGTCCTATGCCGTTCTCGTAGGCGCGGCAAGCGGCCCAGAACAGGCGGGAGTTGCGCTGGCCCGGCCGTGCCGCCAGCACGAACTGGACCAGGCCCTGCCCGTGGTAGCCGCCGTCCGCCGGTGCCGCCCTCGGGTGCAGGGCGCGCGGCGGGGGCAGCAGGAGCCGCAGGAGCGGTGCCGGGCAGGGCGCGGGAGCCAGCCCGCCGGTGCCGGGCGCCGTGCGGTAGACGCCGTGGTCCGTGCGGGACCCCGGGCCCACCAGGTAGCCGCCCGCGCCCCGGATGTCGATGCCCGGTGCCAGTCGCCCCGCCGAGTTGGGGACGGCCGTGTCGGGCGGCCCGGTCAGCCAGAGGTGGCGGCCCCCGCTGGGGGTCAGGACGACGACCGTCCCGGGGATCGTGAACAGATGGCGCCGCGCCAGTGCGCACAGCTCCGCCACCCCGTCCGTGCCGGGCTTCGTGTCCAGGTCGACGCCGATGAGGTGGTGCGGGGGCAGGCCGCAGGCGATGCCGTATCCGGTCGCCCAGGGAGCCGCGGCGAACAGGGCGCGGACGCGGGCCGGGTCGGTCGAGGCGTCGTACACCCCGTGCCCCGGACGCCCGCACTCGCCGTGACAGGGGCGGGAGTGAGAGTGGGGGGGATGGGGGTGGGCGCGATAGCGGGAGCGGGCGGCGTTTGTGGCTGCCGTCGCGGCGTCGTCCTCCCCGGTGCCGGGAGGATCACAGGAGCCTGAATGGTCCCCGGGCTTCGGCGGGTCCCAGGAGCCCGGGTGGTTCCCGGGTCTCGGCGAGTCGCACGGGCCCGAGTGGTTCCCGGGTCTCGGCGGGTCCCACGGGCCCGGGTGGTGCCCGGGCTTCGGTGGGTGCCAGGAGCCTGAGGGGTCCCCGGGCCTCGGCGGGGCCCAAGAGTCGGCGGGGTCTCCGGACTTCAGCGGGGGCCAGGGGGCCGGAGGGTCCCGGAAGTCCGTGGGGCCGGGGCCCTCACCCGGAGGCAACTGCCTCTCCCTGTCGCCCCCTTCACCCCTCTCCGTCTCCGCGTCGCCCTCTCCCCGCTCCCGGTGGGGTGAGCGCAGTGCCGGGAGTTTGGTCCGGGACAGGGGGAAGACCGCCAGTCCGCGTTCCGCCGCGGACAGGGCGTGCGCGAGGGCCGGTGGCGTGGGGCGCCGTGCGGTGGCCATGACGAAATTTTCGTACTCGCGTTCGAAAAAAGGAAGGGGGGCAGACAAGACGCGCCGGGTTCCGGCGGAGTCGATCAGAGGTTGACGAAACGCTTCACCTTATGTGCCGCTTGGGATGTTAGCGGTGCCTCTGTCCTGTCTCAGCGGAAGAGGTAGCGAAAGGGGTTTATCGACTTGTCGTAGCACTTGAGGGGGAATCGCCTCATCCGGGGTGGTTCACCGGGGGTCCGGTGGGCAACTCTGATTCCGCGACGTCGTGCAGAACACCGAGGCGGTCGGCCAACTGCCCCGGAAAGAGCCTTACTTGACGTACTTCCGGCCAAGAGCCGGGTCCTGGAGGAGAAAACATGGCAAGCATCCGTACCGCCCGCGTCATCGCCGCCGTCTCCGCCCTCCCGCTGGCAGCCGCGCTGTTCACCGGCGTCTCGGTGGCGGACAACGGTGGCTTCGCGGACAACGGATCGAACGCCGGTGTCGCGAGCATCCTCGGCAGCGGCGTAGGCCACGACAACACCGGCAACCTGTCGACCACGCAGCAGAACGCGGTCGGCTCGGGGGCCACGAACCAGAGCAACACCGCGCAGGTCAAGGGCTCCGCCTTCACGGCGATCAACCAGGGGAACGAGAACGTCCTCGTCCACTTCAACCGCCTGTGGTGAACCGCCCCTGACGGCCGGGGTGTGCTTCGTGGGGTGGTGACATGTCTGTGCGGCGGTGCTTCGGCGCCGCCGCTCAGGCGTTCTCGCCGCCCCTACGCCATGTCTTGACACCTCATCAGATCTGACGGACAGTCAGCAACCGTGGTGACGAGCGGAGAAGCGGCAGGAGAAGAAGAAGGCGACGACGCGTTCGGCGCGCTGCTCAAACAGTACGAGGGGCGGCCCGCCGCCGTCGCGGGGCGCGGGCGGGACCCCGTCAACCAGGCGATGATCAGGCACTGGTGCGAGGCGATGGGCGACACCCACCCCGGCTACCGCGGACCGGACGCCGTCGCGCCGCCCACCATGCTCCAGGCCTGGACGATGGCCGGGCTCGACGGCCGCAACAGCCGCACCGGCCCCTACGTCGACCTGCTCGCCGTCCTCGACGACGCGGGCTGCACCTCCGTCGTCGCCACCGACTGCGAGCAGGAGTACCTGCGCCCGCTGCGCCCCGGCGACGAGATCGGCTTCGACGCCGTCATCGAGTCCGTCTCCGCGCGCAAGACGACCCGGCTGGGCACCGGCTACTTCGTCACCACCCGGATGGACGTCCGGGTCGGCACCGAGCCGGCCGGCACCCACCGCTTCCGCATCCTCAAGTACCGCCCCGCGCAAGCCGCCACGGGGTCGGAGGAGCAGAGCGAGCGTCCGCTGCGGCCCCGGCCCGTCGTCAACCGGGACAACGCCGGTTTCTGGGAGGGCGTCCGCGGCCACCGCCTCCTCGTCCAGCGCTGCGCCGCCTGCGCCGCCCTCCGTTTCCCCTGGCTGCCGGGCTGCGGCGGCTGCGGCAGCCCGGAGTGGACGCCGGTCGAGGCGAGCGGCGCGGGGACGGTCTACTCGTACGTCGTCATGCACCACCCGCCCTTCCCCGCCTTCGAACCGCCCTACGCGGTCGCGCTGATCGAACTGGCGGAAGGGGTGCGGATGATCAGCAGCGTGGTCGGGGTACCGCCCGGCGAGGTGCGCGTCGGCCTCCCCGTCGACGTCGAATTCCGCACCTACGACGACGAGTTGACGCTTCCCGTGTTCCGCGCCCGGACGGCGGCGGGCGCGTGACCGGGCAGGGGGACGGGCAGGCGGAGGGGCAGGCGGAGGGGCAGGTGGACGGGCGCGTGAGCGCGCAGGCGGAGGGGCAGGGGGACGGGCCGGGAAGCGGGCAGGGGGACGGGCAGGCTGGTGTGTTCCCCGGGCAGGTGCTGGCCGCCCTGGAGATCCCCGTCACCCGGACCCTGATCGTCGCCGGTGCCCTCGCCTCCCGGGACTTCCAGGACGTGCACCACGACGCCGAGGCCGCCCGGAGCAAGGGCTCCCCGGACATCTTCATGAACATCCTCACCACCAACGGCCTGGTCGGGCGCTACCTCACCGACCGCTTCGGCCCCGGTGCCGTCCTGCGCCGGGTGGCGATCCGGCTCGGCGCCCCCAACCACCCCGGCGACACCCTGGTCCTGACCGGCACGGTGGAGACGGTCGCGCCGGAGGAGGGCGGCAGCGGCGGGGGCGAGGGCGCCCGGGACGTCGTGACCGTCCGGGTGGTCGGCGCCAACCGCCTCGGGCACCACGTCACCGGCACCGCCACCGTCGTCGTCCCGTCGTCGGGAGGCCGCCCGTGAGCGTGCGCGCGCGGGACGCCCTCGGCGGGCGGGCGGCGATCGCCGGGATCGGCGCCACCGACTTCTCCAAGGACTCCGGACGCAGCGAGCTGCGGCTGGCCGCCGAGGCGGTGCGGGCCGCGCTCGACGACGCCGGACTCGCCCCCGGTGACGTCGACGGCATGGTGACGTTCACGATGGACACCAGCCCGGAGATCACCGTCGCCCAGGCGTGCGGGATCGGCGAGCTGTCCTTCTTCTCCCGGATCCACTACGGCGGCGGCGCGGCCTGCGCGACCGTCCAGCAGGCGGCGCTCGCCGTGGCGGCGGGCGTGGCCGAGGTCGTCGTCTGCTACCGGGCGTTCAACGAGCGCTCCGGGCGCCGGTTCGGCTCCGGGGTGCGGCACCGGGAGCCGTCGGCGGAGGGCGCGGCGCTCGGCTGGGCGCTGCCGTTCGGGCTGCTCACGCCCGCCTCCTGGGTGGCGATGGCCGCGCGCCGCTACCTGCACGCGTACGGCCTGACCCCGGAGGCGTTCGGCCAGGTCGCCGTCGTCGACCGGATGTACGCGGCGACGAACCCGGCGGCCTACTTCCACGGCCGTCCGCTCACCCTCGCCGAGCACGCGGCCTCCCGATGGATCGTCGAACCGCTGCGGCTGCTGGACTGCTGCCAGGAGACCGACGGCGGCCAGGCGCTCGTCGTCACCTCCGTCGAACGGGCCAGGGACCTGGTCGGGCGGCCCGCGGTCGTCGCGGCGGCGGCGCAGGGCGCGGGGCGCGGGCAGGAGCAGATGACCAGCTACTACCGCGACGACCTGACCGGCCTGCCGGAGACGGACGTGGTCGCCCGCCAGCTCTGGCGCACCTCGGGGCTGACCCCCGCCGACATCGACGTGGCGATCCTCTACGACCACTTCACGCCCTTCGTGCTCATGCAGCTGGAGGAGTTCGGCTTCTGCGGCAAGGGCGAGGCGGCGGACTTCGTGGCCGCGCGCACCCTGCCGCTCAACACCCACGGGGGACAGCTCGGGGAGGCGTACCTGCACGGCATGAACGGCATCGCGGAGGCCGTGCGCCAGCTCCGCGGCACGGCGGCGAACCCGGTGCGGGGCGCCGAACACGTCCTGGTGACGGCGGGCACGGGCGTACCGACGTCGGGGCTGATCCTGACGGCCGACGACCACTGAGGGCGGAGCGGCGCGCGCGGGGCCCTTGGCTCTCCGGGCGCCCTCCGGCCTCCTGGGGTCCCGGGCCCCTCCCGCGCCCCGCCGGACCCTCGGCCTCCCCGGATCCTCGGCCTCCCCGGGTCCCGGACGCCGTCCGCTCGCGTCGGAGAGCCCCGGACGCCCTCCCGCCCCCGCCCGGCTCCCGCTCCCGCCCGGCCCCGCCCTCCCCGGGCGTCGTGGCGCCCTCCCGCCCGCGCCGGACCAGTCGGGGCTCCCGTGCCCGGCTCCCGCCGCTCGCCGCCCCCTCCGTTCATCAGGGTCGTCCCGCAGTACCCCCTACCCGTTCCTCCACCTTCAGGAGGTGAGGCCCGCACCACCCCTACAACCTGAGGGGGACCCCGCTTCGGGACCTCCGGGCGATCCGCCGGAGCCGCCCCCGCTCCTAGCGTGGAATCCATGACCACACTCGTCTGCACCAGCGCGTCCACGGCTGCCGAGCCCGCGGCGCGGATGCCCTCGTACCCGTCGTTCGCGTCCTACGTGCGGGCCCGTCAGCCGGTGCTGCTGCGCACCGCCCGGTCGCTGACCGCGAACCCCAGCGACGCGGAGGACCTGCTGCAGACGGCGCTGACCAAGACGTACGTCGCCTGGGAGCGGATCGAGGACCACCGCGCGCTGGACGGGTACGTCCGCCGCGCGCTGCTGAACACCCGCACCTCGCAGTGGCGCAAGCGGAAGGTCGACGAGTTCGCGTGCGACGAGCTGCCCGAGCCGGAGCCGCTGCCGGACGGCGACGACCCGGCCGAGCGGCAGGCGCTGCGCGACGCGATGTGGCGGGCGGTCCTGAGACTCCCGGCCCGGCAGCGGGCGATGGTCGTCCTCAGGTACTACGAGGACCTCAGCGAGGCGCAGACGGCCGAGGTCCTCGGCGTCTCGGTGGGCACGGTGAAGTCGGCGGTGTCGCGCGCGCTCGGCAAGCTGCGCGAGGATGCCGAGCTGGGGCTTGTACGGTAATACGGTGACTGTGGGTGAATGTCCACCGGACGTGACGTGATCGATCCCCGATGCCTAGTGACATACCGCGCGGTATGTGCGCAGAATCGGCGCAACCCCACCGCCGTTGGCAATGTCGCCCCGGGAGGACGCCGTGCAGAGCACGATGCAGGACGTACCGCTGTTGATCTCCAGGATCCTGACCCACGGGTCGACGATCCACGGGGCCTCGCAGGTCACCACATGGACCGACGGCGCGTCCGGCGAGGGGGAACCCCACCGCCGCAGCTTCGCCGAGATCGGCGACCGTGCCGCGCAGCTCGCGCACGCCCTGCGCGACGAACTCGCCATCGCGGACGACGACCGGGTCGCGACCCTGATGTGGAACAACGCGGAGCACGTCGAGGCGTACTTCGCGATCCCGGCGATGGGCGCGGTCCTGCACACCCTCAACCTGCGGCTCCCGCCCGAGCAGCTCACCTGGATCGTCCGGCACGCGGCCGACCGGGTGCTGATCGTCAACGGCTCCCTGATCCCGCTGCTCGCCCCGCTGCTCCCGCACCTCACGACGGTCGAGCACGTGGTGGTGAGCGGCCCCGGTGACCGCGCCCCGCTCGCCGGAGCCACCGCGCGCGTCCACGAGTACGAGGAGCTGATCGCCGGCCGGCCCACCGCGTACGACTGGCCCGAGCTGGACGAACGGCAGGCAGCCGCCCTCTGCTACACCTCCGGGACCACCGGCGACCCCAAGGGCGTGGTGTACAGCCACCGTTCGATCTACCTGCACTCGATGCAGGTCAACATGGCGCAGTCGATGGGCCTCACCGACCAGGACACGTCGCTGATCGTCGTCCCGCAGTTCCACGTCAACGCCTGGGGCCTGCCGCACGCGACCTTCATGACCGGCGTCAACATGCTGATGCCGGACCGGTTCCTCCAGCCCGTGCCGCTGGCCGAGATGATCGAGCGCGAGCGTCCGACGCACGCGGCGGCCGTCCCCACCATCTGGCAGGGCCTGCTCGCCGAGCTGACCGCCCGCCCGCGCGACGTCACCTCCCTCACCCAGGTCACCATCGGCGGCTCGGCCTGTCCGCCCGCCCTGATGGAGGCGTTCGACCGCCTCGGCATGCGGGTCTGCCACGCCTGGGGCATGACGGAGACGTCCCCGCTCGGCACGGTCGCCCGGCCGCCCGCCCATGTCATCGGCACGCCCGAGGAGTTCGCGTACCGGCTCACCCAGGGCCGCTTCCCGGCCGGTGTCGAGGCCCGGCTCACCGGCCCCGGCGGCGAACGGCTGCCCCACGACGGCGAGTCGGCGGGCGAGCTGGAGGTGCGCGGCAACTGGATCGCGGGCGCCTACTACAACGGCCCGGACGCCGAACCGCTGCGCCCCGCCGACAAGTTCAGCCCGGACGGCTGGCTGAAGACCGGAGACGTCGGCACGATCTCGCCGGACGGCTTCCTGACCCTCACCGACCGCGCCAAGGACGTCATCAAGTCCGGCGGCGAGTGGATCTCCTCGGTCGAGCTGGAGAACGCGCTGATGGCCCACCCGGACGTGGCCGAGGCCGCCGTCGTCGCCGTCCCGGACGACAAGTGGGGCGAGCGCCCGCTGGCCACGGTCGTCCTGCGGGAGGGCGCCGCCGCCGACTTCACCACCCTGCGCGCCTTCCTCGCCGCCGAGGGCGGGATCGCGAAGTGGCAGCTCCCGGAGCGCTGGACGGTCATCGAGTCCGTCCCGAAGACGAGCGTCGGCAAGTTCGACAAGAAGGTGCTGCGCAGGCGGTACGCGGACGGCGACCTGGACGTCACCCGGCTCTGAGGAGCGGGCCGGGGAGGCGGCGGCGGGGCGGCCGGCCGGGCGCGGGGCGCGGAGAGCACCTCACCCCGACCGGCAGGGACGCAACGGCAGGGGCGCACCCACCGCGACGCCGCGACACCGTGGAGCCGCAGCACCGCTGAGACGTGGACCCGCGGCACCGAAGGTCCACGTCTCAGCGGCGTGCCGCCGTCGTCCCCCATCCCGCCAGCAGCCAGACGCCCGCCACCGCGCAGACGCCGCCCCAGCCCCCGTGGGTGAAGGCGAGACCGGCCAGGGCGGAGGCGGTGGCGCCGCCCGCGAACCCCGCGACCACGTAGGCGCTGTTGGCGACGGCCGGTGACCGGGTGGTGGTGAGCGCGAGCGTCTGGTTGGCGACGTGCGAGGCGACCAGCGCCGCGTGGATCGCGATCGCGGCCACGAACAGGGCCGCCATCACGTGCCCGCCCAGCCAGAACAGCGGCACGGAGACGGCCGCGAGGAGGTACCCGGAGCGGACGACCCTGGCCGCGCCGAACCGGTCGACCAGACCGCCCGCCAGCGGCGCGACCAGGCTCGCGGTGAGCCCGAAGAGGCCGAACAGCCCGGCGGTCGCGGTGGAGAGGCCGTACGGCCGCTCGGTCAGCAGCAGCGCGAGCGTCGTCCACAGGGCGCTCCACGCGCCGTACATCCCGGCCTGCCGCACGCACGCCCGCCACAGGTCGGGCGAGCGGCGCACCAGCGACGGCATCGCGGCCAGCCCGGCGAAGAGGGGTCCCTCGCGCCGTCGCCGCTCCACCGGCAGGACGGCGGCGGTGGCGAGGCCGAGGACGGCGGTCAGCGCCGCGGCCCCCACGAAGGCGGCCCGCCACCCGAACGCCTGCCCGACCAGCCCGCCGAGCACCCGGGCCGCGACGACCCCGGTGAAGAGCCCGGAGATCACGGCGGCGACGTGCCGGGCCCGCCGGTCGGCGGGGGCGCGTTCGGCGACCAGCGGCACCAGCAGTTGCGGGACGACGGTCGCGGCGGACGCCACCAGCACCGCGACGGCGAGCGCGCCGATCCCCGGGGCCACCGCGCCGACGACCAGCGCGGCCGTGGTGACCAGGGAGAGGACGGCGACCAGTCGGCGCCTGCTGACGCTGTCGCCGAGCGGGGCGAAGAAGAGCAGCCCGGCCGCGTAGCCGAACTGCGCGACCGAGGCGACCCAGGCCACGGCGGACGGGGTCGAGCCGAAGTCGCGCGCGATCAGCGGGAGCAGCGGCGCGGCGAGGTAGATGTTGGCGGCGGTGGCGGCCGTGCAGAGGGCGATGAGCGGCAGGAGTATCCGGTCCCGCGGCGCGACCGGGGGCCGTCGGACCTGCCGAGGGCTCGTACGGGCGGCGGTGGCTTCGGACGGCATGGAGAGGTGCTCCTCGGGTGGGGCGGGGTGGGACAAGGTGCGGGAGGGGGCGGGGTGCCGTGTGGTGGGGCGGGAGGGGACGAAGTGCGGGAGGGGAGGCGGGTGCCGTGGTGGGGCGGGAGGGGACGAGGTGCGGAACGGGGAGACGGGTGTCGCGGTGGGGCAGGCGGGGACCGGGTGTCGTGGTGGGGCGGGCGGGGCGGTCGTCAACCAACCAATTGGTTGGAACATGGGCGGCAACAGTCTGCGGCGCCCCCGCATTCCTCGTCAACCAAATGGTTGGTTACTTGCGGCGGTACCCTTCCCCCATGACAGCGAGCAGGGACCCCGAGGCGACGAAGGCCCGGATCTTCGAGGCGGCGGTCGCCGAGTTCGCCCGGTACGGCATCGCGGGTGCCCGCATCGACCGGATCGCGTCCGCCGCGAAGGCGAACAAGCAGCTGATCTACGCCTACTTCGGCAACAAGTCCGAGCTGTTCTCGCAGGTCCTGGGCCGTTCGATGGTCGACCTCGCGGCGGCGGTGCCGGTCGACCCGGACGACATCGAGGGCTGGCTCGACCGGCTGATGGACTACCACGCCGTCCACCCGGGCCTGCTGCGCCTCCTCTACTGGGAGGGCATCGAGTACGGCACCGCCGACCTCCCCGACGAGGAGCGGCGCCAGGCGCACTACGCCGCCAAGGTCGAGGCCGTCAGGGACGGTCAGCGGCGGGGCGTCATCAGCGACGCGATCCCCGCCCGCGACCTCCTCTTCCTGCTGATCGCGCTCGCCAACTGGGCGACCGTCGTGCCGCAGATGAGCCGCATCCTGGCGGGCGGCGACCCGACCGACCGCGACCGCCTGCGCGCGTCGATCAAGGAAGCGGCCCGCCGCATCGTGGCCCCCTGAGCCACGGGCCCGGCGGCCGGACGCGTCCCGCCGACCGGTGCTCGCCGTCGGTCAGTTGGTGCCGATCCGGGCCAGCAGGTCGACGATGCGGCTCTGCGCCTCCGGGCTGGTGGACCGCTCGGCGAGGAACAGCACCGTCTCGCCCGACGCCAGCCGGGGCAGGTCGGCCTGTTCGACGGCGGCCGTGTAGACGACCAGCGGGGTCCGGTTGAGCTGCCCGTTCGCCCGCAGCCAGTCGATGATCCCGGCGAACCCCGACTGCCGCCTGTGCACCTGCATCAGGTCCATCACGACCAGGTTCGGCCGCAACTGCCCGGCCAGCGTGACCGCGTCCGCGTCGCTCGCCGCCCGCGCGACCTGCATGCCGCGCCGCTCCAGCGTGGACGTCAGCGCCAGCGCGATCTCCGCGTGCTCCTCGATCAGCAGCACCCGCGGCGGATGCTGCTCGCTGTCCCGCGGCGCCAGCGCCTTCAGCAGGACGGCGGGGTCGGCGCCGTACGCGGCCTCGCGGGTCGCCTGCCCGAGCCCGGCCGTCACCATCACCGGCACCTCGGCGGCCACCGCGGCCTGCCGCAGCGACTGGAGGGCGGTCCGGGTGATCGGCCCGGTCAGCGGGTCCACGAAGAGGGCGGCGGGGAACGCCGCGATCTGCGCGTCGACCTCCTCGCGCGAGTGCACGATCACCGGCCGGTAGCCGCGGTCGCTCAGCGCCTGCTGGGTCGTCACGTCCGGGGCGGGCCACACCAGCAGCCGTCGCGGGTTGTCGAGCGGCTCGGGCGGCAGCTCGTCGTCCAGCGGCTGCGCGCGCGGCGGGTCGGCGACCTCGACGGCGCCACCGGGACCGTCCAGCGGCTCGGGCCCCTCGTCGGCGTTCACGTCGGGGGCGCCTATGGCGTACGACCGGCCACTGCCCTCGGTGCCCTGCGCGAGCCGCGACTGCCCGGCCTGCGAGGCGGACGGGGCCTGCGGCTGCGGCTGGGCCTGCGCGGCGGGCTGCTCGCCCGTAGGGTGCGGGCGACCGGCCGCGGGGTCGGGCGGGGTGCCGAGCTTGCGCCGCTTGCCGCCGCCGTTGGGGTGGTGCGGCGGGGGCGTCGCCGTCGGCACCTGCACCTGGGCGGCCTGCCGGGTGAAGGGCACGCCCTGCCCGAGGGTGCGGACGCTGATCGACCGCCCCTGGGTGGAGTTGG
>NZ_FMCI01000338.1 GCF_900091845.1 Streptomyces sp. SolWspMP-5a-2 | reverse complement strand
GCGGTGACGCCGGTGACGGCGGCGGGCGGACCCGCGGCGGGAGCGTCCTTCCCCGCGAGCCGTTCCCGGAGCGGGGCCGACCTGCGGCGGGCGTCGCGCACGGTCAGGGGCAGCGGGGTCCAGGACGCCAGGCGGCCCAGGGCGACCACCGGCGGGTGGACCGGGGAGAGCGCCATCATCTCGGCCGGGGTGCCGACCAGCGGCGCGGTCCCCGGGGCGGTGAGGACGACGACCCGGTCCGCGTACTGCACGACCCGCTCCAGCCGGTGCTCCGCGAGCAGGACCGTCGTCCCGAGGTCGTGGACCAGGCGCTGGAGCACCGCGAGGACCTCCTCGGCGGCGGCCGGGTCGAGCGCGGACGTCGGCTCGTCCAGGACCAGCACCCGGGGGTGCGGGGTGAGCACCGAGCCGATCGCGACGCGCTGCCGCTGGCCGCCGGAGAGGGTGGAGATCGCGCGGTCGCGCAGCCCGGCGAGGCCGAGCAGGTCGAGGGTCTCCTCGACGCGGCGCCGCATCACGTCCGGCGCGAGCCCCAACGACTCCATTCCGTAGGCGAGTTCGTCCTCCACGGTGTCGGTGACGAAGTGCGCGAGCGGATCCTGGCCCACCGTGCCCACCACGTCGGCCAGTTCACGCGGCCGGTGGGTGCGGGTGTCACGGCCGGCCACCGTGACCCGGCCGCGCAGGGTGCCGCCGGTGAAGTGCGGGACCAGCCCGCCGACCGCGCCCAGCAGCGTGGACTTGCCGACCCCCGACGGGCCGACGAGCAGCGCCAGTTCACCCTCCGGGATGTCCAGGTCCACCTGGGCGAGAGTGGGTCCGGTCGCCTCCGCGTAGGTCACGGAGACGTCCTCGAAGCGGATCACGACGGCTCCCCGGGTGCGACGAAGGACGGCAACAGGCCGAGCAGGACGGCCCCGGCGGGCCACAGCGGCAGCGTCGGCGCCACCAGCGGCACCACCCGGGGCGCAGCGCCGCCGGGTCGTGGGCACCGGCCAGCACGACCAGCGCCGCGACGGCCGTCCCCGACCCGGCGACCAGCCAGGCGCGGGCGCCCCACCCGTCGGGCCGGTAGCGGGTGCGCGGCGAGCGCAGCCCGCCCAGCCGCAGCCCGCCGAGCGCCGCCGCGACCCCGGCGAGCAGCAGCGGAACCCCGTAGACGGCGCCCTCGGCGGTGAGCAGCCCGTACGTCCCCGCGCAGACCCCGAGCAGCCCGCCGAGGGTCAGGGCGCCGGTGGCGCGGTGCACGGCGGGCGACACCCGCGCCGTCCGGCCGTAACCGCGCGCGTCCATCGCGGCGGCCAGCGCCACCGACCGCTCCAACGCCCCTTCCAGCACCGGGAGTCCGACCTGGAGCAGGCCGCGCACCCCGCGGTCGGGACGGCCCCGCAACCGGCGGGCGGCCCGCAGCCGCCGTACGTCGGCGATCAGGTTCGGCGCGAAGGTGAGCGCGACGACGGCGGCCACCCCGGCCTCGTACAGGGCGCCCGGCAGGGACTTGAGCAGCCGCGACGGGCTGGCCAGGGCGTTGGCCGCGCCCACGCAGATCAGCAGCGTGGCCAGCCGCAGCCCGTCGTAGCAGGCGAAGGCCAGCGCCTCGGCGGTCACCCGGCCGCCCAGCCGGATGCCCTGCGCCCAGTCGGGCAGCGGGAGTTCGGGCAGCGTCACCAGGACGTGCGTGCCGGGGACCGGGGAGCCGAGGACGACCGCGAAGCCGAGCCGGATCAGCAGCACCGCGAGCCCCAGCTTCACGAACGCCCCGTAGGACCGCGCCCAGGGCGCGTCCGGGCGGCAGACCGCGACGACGTAGCCGCTGACGCCGACGAGCACGCCGAGCAGCAGCGGGTTGGTGGTGCGGGTGGCGGCGGTGCCGAGCCCCAGCGCCCACAGCCACCAGGCGCCGGGGTGCAGCCGCGGGCCGCGCGCGGTCCCCACGGGTCCAGCCCCGCCCG
>NZ_FMCI01000201.1 GCF_900091845.1 Streptomyces sp. SolWspMP-5a-2 | reverse complement strand
CCTGACCCGGCGGCGACCGCCCGCGCCCGACCTCCGCACCGGCCCGTCGGCCACGGCGGGCTCCCGCACCGGCCGCGGAACGTGCGAGGCTGGCCGAGACCGCAGCCCCGTCCCACCGCACCCCGAGGAACCGCGACCGATGAGCCCCGCCGATGGCGACCGTGAACCGCAGCGCATCCTGATCGTCGACGACGAGCCGGCCGTGCGCGAAGCACTCCAGCGCAGCCTCGCCTTCGAGGGGTACGGCACCGAGGTCGCGGTCGACGGCGCGGACGCCCTGGAGAAGGCCACCGCCTACCAGCCCGACCTGGTCGTCCTCGACATCCAGATGCCGCGCATGGACGGCCTCACCGCGGCCCGCCGGATGCGCGGCGCGGGCACCACCACCCCCATCCTGATGCTCACCGCCCGCGACACCGTCGGGGACCGGGTGACCGGCCTCGACGCGGGGGCCGACGACTACCTCGTCAAGCCGTTCGAACTCGACGAGCTGTTCGCCCGCATCCGCGCGCTGCTGCGCCGCAGCTCCTACGCGGCGGCCGTGGCGGGCGCCGTCCAGGAGGACGAGGCGCTCACCTTCGCCGACCTGCGCATGGACCTCGCCACCCGCGAGGTCACCCGGGCGGGGCGCCCGGTGGAGCTGACCCGCACCGAGTTCACGCTCCTGGAGATGTTCATGGCGCACCCGCGCCAGGTCCTCACCCGCGAGCAGATCCTGAAGGCGGTCTGGGGCTTCGACTTCGAGCCGTCGTCCAACTCCCTCGACGTGTACGTCATGTACCTGCGCCGCAAGACCGAGGCGGGCGGCGAACCGCGCCTGGTGCACACCGTGCGGGGCGTCGGGTACGTCCTGCGCCAGGGCGGCGCCGAGTGAGCGGGGTCGGCCGCCGCTTCCGCGCCCTGCCGATCAGGGCGCGGCTGTCGCTGCTGGTCGCGTCGGCGGTGGCGTTCGCGGTCGCGGCGGTCTCGGTGACCTGCTGGTTCATCGTCCAGGGGAAACTGTACGACCAGCTCAACAACGACCTCCAGCGCGGCATGCGCGGCCCCGGGCAGATCCAGCAGGCCGAGATCGCCATCAACAACTGCTCCGAGACCCCGCAGGGCACCGGGTTCTTCCGCAGCAACTACTCCCAGGTGGTCACCGAGACCGGCCGGGTCTGCGTGACCGACGACTCCACCGGCACGATCAAGGTCACCCAGACCGACAAGAACGAGATCAAGGACGGCGACACCTCCCGCGTCTACTTCCGCAACGGCACCGACAGCAAGGGCAACGCGGTGCGGATGATGACCCGCCCGCTCGGCCCCATCACCACCGCGGGCGGGCAGACCGGCCCGTACATCGGCCTGATCGTCGCGGTCCCGCTCAAGAGCACCGAGACCACGCTCAACGACCTCGCCCTGATACTGCTGCTGGTCTCCGGCATCGGCGTGCTCGGCGCGGGCGTCGCCGGGCTCGCGGTGGCGCGGGCCGGGCTGCGTCCCGTCGACAACCTCACCGAGGCCGTCGAACACGTCGCCCGCACCGAGGACCTCGGTATCCGCATCCCCGTCGCGGACGACGCCGAGGACGAGGTCGCCCGCCTCTCCCGCTCCTTCAACTCCATGACCACCGCGCTCGCCAACTCGCGGGAACTGCAGCAGCAGCTCATCGCGGACGCCGGGCACGAGCTGCGCACCCCGCTCACCTCGCTGCGCACCAACATCGAGCTGCTGGCGCGCAGCGAGGAGACCGGCCGCCCGCTGCCCGCCGGCGACCGCAAGGCGCTGCTCGCCTCGGTGAAGGCGCAGATGACCGAGCTGGCCGCGCTCATCGGCGACCTCCAGGAGCTGGCCCGCTCGGAGGGGCAGCGCGGCGAACGCGTCCAGGTCGTCCCGCTGGAGGACACGGTCGAGGCGGCGCTGCGCCGGGCGCGGCTGCGCGGCCCCGAGCTGACCATCAACGCCGACCTGCGGCCCTGGTACGTCCGGGCGGAGCCGTCGGCGCTGGAGCGCGCGCTCGTCAACATCCTGGACAACGCGGTGAAGTTCAGCCCGGAGGGCGGCACGATCGAGGTCCGGCTCGACGGCGGTGTCCTGACCGTCCGCGACCACGGACCCGGCATCCCCGAGGACGAACTCCCGCACGTCTTCGACCGCTTCTGGCGCTCCCCCAGCGCCCGCGCGCTGCCCGGCTCGGGCCTCGGCCTGTCGATCGTGGCCCGCACGGTCCGGCAGGCGGGCGGCGAGGTGACCCTGACCCGCGCCCCGACGGGCGGCACGGTGGCCACGGTCCGCCTCCCGGGCGCCCCGACCCCGCCGCCCCCGGACCCACCGGCAACGGCACCGGCCTCGACATCGGCAACGGCATCGGCAACGGCATCGGCGCCGCCGTCGGCGGACCCGGGCCGGTAGGCCCGGCCGGTCCCCCGCCCGCGCGCCGGTTCCTACCACCGCAGGACCATCGTCTGCTCCGGGTCGCGCGCGGGCTCCGTCACCGCCTCGGGGAGGGGGTGGCAGAGGCGGGCGTAGGTGCCGCCCAGGCCGAGCAGTTCGTGGTGCGTCCCGGACTCCACCAGCCGTCCGCCGTCGACGACCAGGATGCGGTCCGCGTCCGGCGCCAGGGTCAGATCGTGGGTGATCATGATCGTCGTCCGGCCCGCCATCAGACGGCGCAGCGGCCGGACCACCTGGCGGGCGGCGACCGCGTCGAGTCCCGTCGTCGGCTCGTCCAGGATCAGCACCGGCGCGGCGCGCAGCATCGCGCGGGCGATGGCGATCCGCTGGAGCTGGCCGCCGGAGAGGGCCGCGGTGCCGGGGGCGATGAGGGTGTCGTAGCCGTCGGGGAGCGCGGTGACGAAGTCGTGGGCCGCCGCGTCCCGGGCCGCCCGCTCGATCTCGGCGTCGCTCGCGCCGGGGCGCCCGCAGCCGATGTTCTCCCGGACGGTGCCGTTCAGGACGAGCCGTTCCTGCGGCAGCAGCGCGACGTTCTCCCGCAGGAAGGCGAGCGGCAGGTCGGGCAGGGCCACGCCGTCCAGGGTGATCGTGCCGCGGGCCGGGTCGTAGAAGCGGGTCAGCAGCGTGGCGAGGGTGGACTTGCCCGCCCCGCTGGGCCCGGTGACCAGGACGAGTTCGCCGGGACCTGCCGTGAAGCCGACGTCGCGCAGGGAGGGGCGCGCGGAGCCCGGGTGGCGGAAGGACACCCCGTGCACGGCGAGGTGGCCGCGGACCGGCCAGGGCGGCACCGGGCGGACGGGGTCGGTGACGGCGGGTTCGGCGTCCAGGATCTCGCCGAGCCGCTGGGCGCCCGCGGTGGCGGCGGTCAGGGTCAGCCCGAGCTGTCCCAGGCTGCGGACCGGCGGGTACAGGTAGCCGATGAACGCGGCGAACGCGAGGAGCTGGCCGAGGGTCATCCGGCCCGCCGAGATCTCCCAGACCCCGGCGCCGATCACCGCGAGGACGCAGAGCGTCTCGACGACCTCGACGGACTGCGCGTACATCTCACCCAGCCGGGCCCCGCGCACCGAGGCCCGCATCCAGGCGCGGGCCTCCCGGTCGAGCCGCCGCTCCTCGTCGGCGCCGCGACCGTAGGCCTGGGTGAGGACGACGTTGCCGAGCGACTCCTCGACGACGGAGGTGAGGGCGCCGTCGGCGACCCGCTCGTCCCGGGAGGCCGTCCCGACGCGGCCGGCGAACCGGCGGGCGGCGAGCAGGAACAGCGGGGCCAGCCCGAAGGTGAGCAGCGCCAGGTCCCAGCGCAGGTAGAGGGCGGCGCAGGCGTAGAACACCGCGGAGAAGGCGGCGGAGACGGCCCCGACGACGCCGGAGACGACCAGTTGCTCGATGGCCTCGACGTCGCCGGTGAGACGTTCGACCAGGTCGCCTCTGCGGTGCCGCCGGAAGAAGTGCGGGGGCAGTCCCTGGACGTGCCGGAAGACGCTCGCGCGCAGCCGCAGCACGAAGCGTTCCGCGGTGCGCGCGGCCAGGGAGTTGCCGAGGTAGCCGACGACGGCGCCGAGCACGGCGACGCCGAGCCAGGCACCGGCCGGGCCCCAGAAGGCGGCGAGCGAACCGGCCCGGAGCGCGGTGTCGGTGAGGTGGGCGAAGAGCAGGATCGAGGCGGTCTCGGCGAACGCGGACGCCACCACGCAGCCGACGATCACCAGCAGCCCGCCGCGGTCGCCGCGGGTCAGCGGCCAGAAGCGGCGGAAGGCCGCACGGACGTCCGTCATGATCACGGTTTCTCCCTCGGGTACGGGGTGACGGTGGGCGGGCACGGCCGAGGCGGGGTCACCGGGCGGGCGGCGTGTGCCCGTCGGTGACCCCGCCTCGTGGCGTGCGGCCGTCAGCCCCGGTGTCCGCCGACCGGACGGCGCCGGGGCGCCTTCTTCGGCGCGGGCTTCCGGGCCTCACGCTTCGGCGCCGGGGCGTCCTCGCGGGCCTTGCCGACGGGGGCGATCTTGTGGAAGCTCATGGAAATCTCCTCGGTTCGCAATTCTCGATACGGGCGATACAGCGGGCACCTGATGTGCGTCAGTAAATTCTGTGTGAGGCGTGCCGAATTACTTGTGGCCGACCGGGCGGCGCCGGGGGGACTTCTTCGGCGCGGGCTTGCGCTCGGCGACCGGCCTGGCGGCGGGGGCGGCCTGGCGCGCCTTCTTGACCGGGGCGATCTTGTGGAAGCTCATGGTGTTCTCCTTCGGTTCGGCGACGGATTCCGCTGCCGCGGTGCCGTTCGCTTTCGACATGGAAAACACTACGGGAAAGGCGAAGCCGAAAAAGCCATTTCGCCTTGGACTTGAATAAGACTGGATATGCATTGCCTCTGAGAACAAAAACTTACCCGGGACGAGGAACCGGGAGCGTGCTCACACAGGTTTTACCGCCGGACATGCCGAAGGCGGCCGCGTCGGGGACACGGCCGCCTTCGGGGGACGTCCGGGGGGCACCGGGAGACGTCCGGGGTGGCGCGAGGTGGTGCGGGGTGGTGCGAGGTGGTGCGGGGTGGCGCGAGGTGGTGCGGGTCGGGCTACTGGACGATCGTGATCCGGTTCGTCGTCGGCGGGGCCAGCGGGGCGGCGGCCGAGGAGTTGGCGGTCAGGTACTCCGTCAGGGCGGCCAGGTCGTCGTCGCCGACCAGCGGGGAGGTGCCCTGCCCGAGGGTGGTGAAGCCGTCGCCGCCGCCCGCGAGGAAGGAGTTCGTCGCGACGCGGTAGCCGGCGGCCGGGTCGATGGCCGCGCCGTTCAGCGTGATCGAGGAGGTGACGACCCGGTCGGCGCCGGACTTCGTCAGGTCCAGGGTGTAGCTGAGGCCCGAGGACGGCTGGAGGATCTTCGGGGCGCTCGCGTTGGAGCCGCTGACCTGCTCCTTCAGCACCTGGATCAGCTGGGCACCGGTGAGGGTCTGGAGGTTCACGGTGTTGGCGAAGGGCTGCACGGTGAAGCCCTCGGCGTAGGTGACCACGCCGTCGCCCTCGGCGCCCGAGGCCGCGTAGGTGAGACCGGCGCGGACCCCGCCCGGGTTCATCAGCGCCAGGGACGTCGTCGGGTCGAGCTTTCTGCCGTACGCGAGCTGCGCGTCCGCGATCAGGTCGCCCATCGGGGACTCGGTGCCGGTGTTGGGCACGTCGGCGGAGATGTAGCCGACGGCGCGGTTGCCGATCGGGGCGGCGAGGGTGTTCCACTTCCCGATCAGGCTGGTCATGTCGGCCGCCTTGGGGACGGTCCTGGTGACCACGTGGTTGGCCGACTTCACCGAGGTGCGCGCGATGTCACCGGTGCGGCGGTCGTAGGTCAGCGTGGTGTCCGTGTAGAGGCGGCCGAAGGAGGCGGCCGAGGTCACCATGCGCGGGTTGCCCGCCGGGTCCGGGATCGTGCAGACGTACGCGTTGTGCGTGTGGCCGGTGACCAGCGCGTCCACCGACGGCGAGATGTTCTTCGCGATGTCGACGATCGGGCCGGAGATGCCGCTGCCCGCGCCGGAGGAGTCGCAGTCGTAGTTGTAGCTGCCCGAGGCGGGCAGGCCGCCCTCGTGGATCAGCGCGACGATCGACTGCACGCCCTGCTTCTGCAGCACCTTGGCGTACTTGTTGATCGTCTCGGCCTCGTCCTTGAAGGTGAGGCCCTTGACGCCCTCGGCGGAGACGACGCCCGGGGTGTTCTCCAGGGTCACACCGATGAAGCCGATCTTGACGTCCTTCTTCTTCCACACCCAGTACGGCGCGAGGACCGGCTTGCCGGTCTTCTGCTTGAGCACGTTGGCGGCCAGGTAGGGGAAGTCGGCGCCCTTGAACTTCTTGTCCGTGTAGCAGCCGGCGGTGGGGTGGCAGCCGCCGTTCTGCAGGCGGCCGAGTTCCGCGGCGCCCTCGTCGAACTCGTGGTTGCCGACCGAGGTGACGTCCAGGTCCAGCTTGTTGAGCGCCTCGATGGTGGGCTCGTCGTGGAAGAGGCCCGAGATCAGCGGGGAGGCGCCGACCATGTCGCCGCCCGCGGCGGTGATCGAGTACGCGTTGCCCTTGCGGGCCTGGCGCAGGTGGGTGGCGAGGTACTCCACGCCGCCCGCGTCGATCGTCTTCGTGGTGCCGTCCGCCTGGAGTTCGCTCACCCGGCCGGAGGAACCCGACGGCGGCTCCAGGTTGCCGTGCAGGTCGTTGAACGACAGCAACTGGACGTCCTGGTAACGGTTCTGCTGGCTGTGCCCGTGACCGTGTCCGTGGCCGGACCTGTCGTGCGCGTCGGCGGGCATCGCGGCGGCCAGCGCACCGGCCGTGGCGAGCCCCGCGGAGGCTGCCAGGACGCGGAGCGAGCGCCGTCTGAGCCGCTGCCGGCGCGGCTGGGAGGAGGTGGAGTTGGCAGGCATGCGCCCCCCTGTGAGTCTGCTGAGGTAGTGGGCCCCCGTCCGGCGCAGCCTAGGGTCAACGCGCGTAGCGCGACAGGTGTTTCCGGGTTACATCCTGATTTCCCTTTGCCTTTTCCTTTACTGCCGCTTTGCCGCAACCTCCCGGTCCGGTCCCCGTACCCTCGTACGCATGACCAGCGACGACACCGCACGGATCACCCCGGCCCGCTCCATCGGGACCCACACCGCGCTCGCCCCGGACCAGACCGAAGCCGTCCTCGCCCTGCTCGCCGAGGCGGCGGCCGCGGACGGCCAGCACGCGGTGTCCGAACAGGGTCGGCTGCACGTGCGCGGCGGCGCCCGGGACGGCATCGCGCACCTGCTGCTCACCGTGGACGGCGAACTCGCGGGCTACGCCCAGCTGGAGGACACCGACCCGGTGGAGGCACCGGCCGCCGAGCTGGTCGTGCACCCGGCGCGGCGCGGCCACGGGCACGGGCGGGCGCTCGGGGTGGCGCTGCTCGCCGCGTCCGGCAAGCGGCTGCGGGTGTGGGCGCACGGCGGTCACCCGGCCGCCCGCCACCTCGCGCAGGTCCTCGGGCTCACCCTGTTCCGTGAACTGCGGCAGATGCGGCGGCCGTTGACCGGCCTCGAACTGCCGGACCCGGTGCTGCCCGAGGGTGTGACGGTGCGGACGTTCGTCCCCGGCGAGGACGACACCGCGTGGCTCGCGGTGAACGCGGCGGCCTTCGCCCACCACCCGGAACAGGGCTCCCTGACCCAGCGCGACCTCGACGACCGGAAGGCCGAGCCGTGGTTCGACCCGGCCGGGTTCTTCCTCGCCCTCCGCGACGGGGAACTCGTCGGGTTCCACTGGACGAAGACCCACGCGGCCGAGGGCCTGGGCGAGGTGTACGTGGTGGGCGTGCGCCCCGGTCAGCAGGGCGGCGGCCTCGGCAAGGCGCTCACCACGATCGGCCTGCGCCATCTCGCGGCGGCGGGCCTGCCGACGGCGATGCTGTACGTGGACGCCGACAACAAGGCCGCCGTGGCGGTCTACGAACGGCTCGGGTTCACGACGTACGAGACGGACCTGATGTACCGCACCGAATCCTGAGCCGGGCGCCCGGCTCCCGCAGCCACACCGCCGCCGTCAGCACCGAGGCCGCCAGCAGCCCCGCCCACCGGTCGTGGGCGGCGGTCCAGAGGGGGTCGTCCGGGGTGACGAACAGCGCCCACCGCTCCGGCAGGAACCACGGGCCGAGGACGGCCAGCAGCAGGACGCCCACCGCCACCTGCCGTCCCGGGGCGGCCTCCTGACCCAGCCGCAGCGCCGACACGGCCCCCGCGGCGGCCAGCGCGCAGACGGCCGCGGCCTCCAGGGTGATCGCCCCGGCCGGCGGGCGGTGCTCCGCGGGCATCGCCAGCAGGGTCGCCGTCCACCACAGGACGGTCACCGGGAGGGCCAGGGCCAGCCGCAGACCGGTGCGCAGCACCCGGCCGGTGGGGACGGCGGCCGTGGTGTGGCGGGCCGGGTCGTCCAGCAGGAAGGCCAGGCCCAGCGCGTACAGCAGGATCGCGCCGCGCAGCAGGTTGACGGCGAGCCAGGGCGTCGGCGGGTCGTCGGAGAGCCGGGGCACGGCCGCGAGCAGCGGACCGAGCAGGCCGGTCGCCGCCAACGGCCGCCAGGGCAGAGCCCGCAGCACGGGCGGCGCGAGCGCCCTGACCGAGGCGAACACGGACGGCGGGGACGACGCCCTGCCGGGGCCGCGGGCCGGGCGGGGTGCGGTGCGGGGTGCGGTGGCGCCGTTCACGGGGGCGCCGTTCACGGGGGCGCCGTTCGCGGGGGCGCGGTCGGCGCCGGGGCGCGGGCCGTTCAGTCCTCGCACTTGTCGTCCCCCTGCGGCTTCGGCGCCCCCAGCAGGCCCGCCGCCTCGGCCGCCGTGATCCCGGGGGCCGTCAGCTCCGTCCAGTGGGCCTTCACGCGGGTGGCGACCTGCGCGCGGGGCCGGTCGAGGAGATCGCGGACCACCTCGGTCTGGGCCTCGGTCATGGAGTGGGGCGCGGTCTGGGAGAGGACGAGCGCGGAGCCGGTGTCGCTGTCGTCCAGGCGGACGTCGCGCAGTGACCCCACCGGGTCGGGCAGGGCGGACAGGGCCAGCCACATCACCGTCACCGCGCGGCCGTCGCAGATCCGGCCCGCCTTCGTCTCGTCGCCCGCGACCAGCACCCCGGCGACGTCGGCGGCGAACTCGGGGACCCGGTTGCCGCCCCAGGAGGTGCCGACCGTCACCTGGTGCGGGGTGCCGGTGGCCTCGGGGTCGGTGTCGGCGGCGGGGCCGAAGCGGGCGTCGATGCGCTGGCGGACCACCAGGGCCGGGTCGGACGCGGTGACGCCGGACGCCTCGCGGATCCGGTCGACGACCTGCGCCCAGCGGTCCGTGCGGGGGATCCACTCCGGGTAGGCGCAGTACGTCGTGCCAGTGTGCCGCACACAGCTTTGGACCTTCTCCGGGGTGAGCGTCGCGCGTTCCCGCGCGGCCCTGACGTCGGCGGGGAGGGTGCCGGTCTGCAGGACTCCGCCGGTCACCGCGAGGGCGACCGCCACCGCGAGGCCGCCCAGGGCGAGGGGGCCGCGCGCACCGGCCCGCACGACCGCGAGCGTTCCCAGGACGAGGGTGAGTCCGGCGAGGTAGAGGGCGTGCCAGGCGGCGGGGCGGCCCAGCAGGTCGGAGGGGAAGATCACGGGTCCCGGCTCGCTGACGATCGGGAGCAGCCAGCGGGTGCCGCGCTCGTCGTCGCCGACGGGGAGCGCCCCGGCGACGAACAGCAGGAACAGGAGCACGAGGGCGATCGGCGCGGCGGCCACCGAGCGCACCACCCGGGCCAGCAGCACGCCGAAGGCGCCGAAGAGGAGCACCGTCAGCGGGCCGACGGCAAGTTCGGCGGGCGAGCCGTGGCCGACGGCGTCGGGCAGCAGCGCCGCGTAGCCGAAGTGGGCGAGCACGCCGACCGCGGTGACCAGCGCGACCGGCAGGAGGGACAGCGCGTGGGCGGCCGTCCGGGCACCGGGGCCCAGCGCCAGGACGGAGAAGTGGCGTTCGGTGTCGCGGTACTTGGAGCGCAGCACCGCGTGGTTGACGCTGAGCATGACGGCGAGCGCGACGAGGAGCGGGCCGCCCTGGGTGGCGCGGTCGACGTCCTGGAGCGCCGGGTGGCCGTCCTCGACGCCGGGAGTGCGCCACACCGTCCAGGCCGTGAAGGCGGCAAGGGCGGCCAGCACGGGCGGGCTCAGCAGCAGCCGGCGGCCTTCGAGGAGGGCCAGCGCCAGGACGGCGGAGAAGGTGCGGGCGGGGCCGGTGCGTTCGGCGGCCGGGGCCTGCGGCAGGAGGGTGGCGGTCATGCCGTCACCGCCGTGTCCGCCTCGTCCAGGGTGAGCAGGTAGCCGTCCTCCAGGGTGGGCGGGAGCAGGTCGGCGCCGGGGGGCGGATCGCCGAGGTTGCGGAAGGTGCCGGTGCCGGTGCGCCATCCGGCGCGGGCGCCCGGGTCGCGTTCGGCGCTGCTCCAGACCCGGCCGGCGGCGCGGTCGGTGAGGTCGGCGGGGGTGCCGTCGAAGCGGACCCGGCCCCCGGCCATGACCAGCACCCGGTGGCAGAGCATCGCGACGTCCTCGGTCTGGTGGGTGGAGAGCAGCACGGTGCGGCCCTCGCCCGCCTGGGCGATCAACTCCCTGAAGCGCATGCGCTGTTCGGGGTCGAGGCCGACGGTCGGTTCGTCGAGGACGACGAAACCCGGGTCGCCGACGAGGGCCGCGGCGAGCGCGACGCGCTGGCGCATGCCGCCGGAGAGCTTCTTGATGCGCTTGCCGCGCGCGTCCGCGAGGCCGACCTGGTCGAGCACGCGGCGCACCTCGCGGTGGCGTGCGCCGCGGTCGGTCCGCTCCTTGAGGATCGCCACGTAGTCGACGAACTCGAAGGCGGTGAAGTCCGGGTGGAAGCCCGGGGTCTGGGGCAGGTAGCCGAGGGCGCGGCGCACCGACTGGCGGCCCGCCGCGTCGGCGGGGTCGTGGCCCAGGACGGTGAAGGCGCCCCGGTCGGCGGGCACGGCGGTGGCCAGCACCCGCAGCAGGGTCGTCTTCCCGGCGCCGTTGGGGCCGAGCAGCCCGGTGACGCCCGCGGACAGCCGCAGCGCCACGTCGTCGAGGGCTCGGGTCCCGCCGTAGCTGAGGCTCAGCCCGGTGGCGGAGACGGTGGGTGTCGTCATACGGCACTCCTGATCAGGGATGTCGTTCTCGTGGGTCGTCTCGTGGGTCATACGGAGAAGGTCTGGAGGCGGTCGAAGCGGTCCCTGGCGAGGAACAGCAGCCCGCAGGCGAGGGCGGTGACGGCCGCCGCGACGCCCTGCCCGGCCGCGCTGAACGGCGCGAGCGTTCCGGCGGCACCCGCCTTGACCTGCGCCACGACCAGCAGCGTCAGCCAGCCGCCGCCGGTCAGCACGGGCGCGAGCACGGGCCCGAGCCTGCTGGTGAGGGCGAGCGCGGTGGCGGTGAGGGCGAGGGCGGGCAGCAGCCAGGCGAGGGCGATCAGCCCGAACGAGGGCAGCGCGAGGGTGGCGAGCAGGTCGAGGCCGATCGCGGTGGCCAGGACGGCGACCGTGCGGATCATCAGCAGCCGGAACCCGTGCATCGGGGCGACCACCGCCATCTCGTGGGCGGGGTCGAGGGCGGGCCCGAAGGAGAGGGCGACGCCGACCAGCGGCAGCAGCGGGGCGAGGGCGAGGAAGAGGGTGGGCTCGGCGCCCGCGCGGACGGTGTCGGTCGCCAGGACCGTCGTCAGCAGGACGCAGACGACCGCGCCGAGCCAGGAGCGGCGCAGCACCGGGGTGGCCGTCAGCAGCCGCGCGACGTGGTCGGGGACGCCGAGGCGCACCAGCAGGGACTCGACGGGACCGCGCCGGGGCGCGTCCAGCTCGGCGTCCAGGCGGGCCCAGCCGAGGTCGACGGCGGCCGGGTCGGTGAAGCCCGCGAGGCGTTCGCGGCAGGGTGCGCAGGCGGTGAGGTGGGTGTCGGCCGACCACAGGGCGGGGGAGGCCAGCTCGCCGCGTCCGTAGGCCCGCAGATCGTCGTCGTCGACGTGCCAGGTCATGCCAGTGCCTCCCGCAGTTGCTTGCGGGCCCGCATCGCCCGCGTCTTGACCGTGCCCGGCGGGATGCCGAGCAGGACGGCCGCCTCACGGGTGTTCAGCCCGTCGACGACGGTGGCCTGGAGGACCGCCCGCAGCTCGGGCGAGAGCCGGACCAGGGCGCCCGCGAGGTCCCCGTGCTCCACCCCCGCGAGCACGCGGTCCTCGGCGGACGCCTCGTCCCGGTGGCGCAGCCTGGCCAGCGTCTGCCGCAGCCTGCCGCGCGCGCCCTCGCCCCGCAGCGCGTCGACCAGCCGCCGCGACCCGATCCGCCACAGCCATCCGGCGGCGTCCCCGGTGGCGCTCTCGTGCCGGTAGCGGGCCTTGCCCCGCCAGATGGCGAGGAAGGTCTCCTGCACGACGTCGTCGACCACGGCGGGGTCCGCGCACCGGCCGCGCAGCCGCGCGGTCAGCCACGGCGCGTACCGCCGGTACAGCTCCTCGAAGGCGTGCCGGTCGCTGTCCGCGGCGATGGCCCGCAGCAGCTCCCCGTCACTTCTCGTTCCGCTCACATCTCCTCATCGCACGAGGTGCCGCCTCCGGTTCGCGGTCCGGCGTTTGACTTTTCCGGCGCCCCTGCACCACCCTTTCACTACTCAATTAGTGAAAGGGTGGTGCAGCGGTGCTCGCCTACCGCATCGACCGGCGCTCCGGCGTCGCCACCTACCTCCAGATCGTCCAGCAGACCAGACAGGCGCTGCGCCTGGGACTCCTGGTCCCGGGCGACAAGCTGCCCACCGCGCGCGAGGTCGTCGAGGCGACCGCCATCAACCCGAACACCGTGCTCAAGGCCTACCGCGAACTGGAACGCGAGGGACTCGTCGAGGCCCGCCGCGGCCTGGGCACCTTCGTGCGCCGGGCGCTGGCCACCACCCCCGCCGACTCCCCGCTCCGCACCGACCTCGACGCCTGGGCGGCCCGCGCCAAGGCGGCCGGACTCGGCCGGGAGGACGTGGCCGCCCTCTTCACCGCCGTCCTCGAAGACCACTTCCAGGGAGACCCCTCATGACCGACACCGCACTGGAGGCGGCCGGCCTCGGCAGGCGCTACGGACGGCGGCGCGCCGACCGGTGGGCCCTGCGCGACTGCTCCTTCCGGCTCCCCGCCGCGCGCGTGTGCGCCGTCGTCGGACCCAACGGCGCCGGGAAGTCCACCCTGCTGGCCCTCGCCGCCGGACTGCTGCCCGCCACCGAGGGCACCGTCACCGTCCTGGGCGCCACCCCGGCCGCCGCCCGCCACCGGATCGGCTACGTCGCCCAGGCCAAGCCGCTCTACCCGCAGCTCAGCGTCGCCGACACGCTCGCCATGGGCGCCGACCTCAACCCCGGCCACTGGGACGCCGCCACCGCGGCCCGCGTCGTCTCCGACGGCGACCTCGACCCGCGCACCCGGGTCCGCACCCTCTCCGGCGGCCAGCGCACCCGCGTCGCCCTCGCCCTGGCCCTCGGCAAACGCCCCGAACTGCTCCTGCTCGACGAACCGATGGCCGACCTCGACCCGCTGGCCCGGCACGAACTGATGGGCACCCTGATGGCGCAGGCCGCCCGGCACGGCACGACGATCGTCATGTCCTCCCACGTCGTCGCCGAACTGGAGGGCTCCTGCGACCACCTGCTGCTGCTCCGCGGCGGCCGGATCGGGCTGGCCGGCGAGATCGACGACCTGCTCGCCGCGCACCGCAGGGTCTCCGGCCCCGCCGACACCGTCCTCGACGGCCACCAGGTCGTCGAGTCCCGCACCACCGGACGCCAGCTCACCGCCCTGCTGCGCCCCGCGGGACCGCTCCCGGCCGCGCTCACCGGCGCCCCGCCCACCCTGGAGGAGCTGGTCCTGGCCCACCTGCGCGGACCGCAGGACCCGGCCGCCTCCCCCGCCGCATCCCAGAAGGCCACCGCATGACCACCGCCACCGCGCCCGTGACCGGCGCGCTCACCGCACCCCACCGGCTGCGCTGGCTGCTGCGCCTGCACCGCCCGGCCCTGTACGTCTGGACGGCGGCCGTCGTCGTCCTCACCGCCGCCCTGCTGTGGCTCGGCGGCCCGCTCACCGACGCCGCCGTGCACGCCTGGCGCCAGTACGACGTCTGCCGCACGGGCGCCACATGCGTCTACGACCAGGACGCGATCCTGCGCTACAAGGACGTCTACCAGTACACGACCTGGGCCGTCCTCGCGCTGCCCTTCCTGGTCGCCGCCTGGGCGGGCGCCGCGCTCACCGGCCGCGAGGTGGAGTCCGGCACCGCGCACCTCGCCTGGACGCAAGGCGTCAGCCCGGCACGCTGGCTCGCCGCCAAGCTCGCCGCGCCCGCCGCCGTCGCCGCCGCGGGCACCGCGGTGCTGGTCGCCCTGCACCGCTGGGCCTGGCTCGCCGACCACGGCGGCATCGACACCGCCAAGTCCTGGAGCTCCTTCGAGACCTACTACGCCAACGGCCCGCTGCCCGTCGCCCTCGCCCTCGCGGGACTCGCCGCGGGCGCCCTGGCGGGCCTGGCCACCGGACGCGCCCTGGCCGCCCTCGCCTGGGGCATGTCGGCGACCCTCGCGCTCTGGGGCGCCGTCCACCTCGCCGCGCCCCGCCTCTACCCGGCCGTCACCCGCACCGCGGGCCTCGACCACGACGGCCCCGTCGGCAGCGGCATCGTCCTCGACAGCGGCATCGTCACCGCCGACGGCCGCCACCTCCCCGACCCGTTCTGCGGCAGCTCCGCCTACTCCACCTGCCAGGCCCTGTACGAGCGGATCGACGCCGTCGGCTTCTTCAGCGTCTACCATCCGCGCTCCCACTACTGGCCGCTCCAGCTCCTCGCCACCGCACCGGTCCTCGCCGCCGCCGCGCTCCTCGCGCTCGCCGCGTTCGTCCTGCTCCGGCGCCGCACCCAGGGGAAGGCGGCCACCGCGTGAGCACCCTCCTCCCCGGACTGCCCCGGGCCGTGCTGCGCCTGCACCGGCCCGCCCTCGCCCTGTGGACCGCCTTCGTCCTGGTCACCGTCGGCTGCCTGGTGCTGGTGGCGTCCGCCTCCGACGGGGCCCGCAGCGGCCTCACCGACTGCACGGCACCCGGGGACGGCTGCCTCGCCGACCCCTGGGCCATCGACTACGGCTCCCTGCTCGGCACCGTCGGCGGCCTCACCTCCCTCGGCGTCTGGGCCGTCGCCGCCTGGGCGGGCGGCGCGCTGATCGGCCGCGAACTGGAGAGCGGCACCGCCCGGCTCGCCTGGACCCAGGGCGTCTCGCCCCGCCGCTGGCTGGCCACCGGGCTCGCCCTGCCCGCCCTGGCCCTCACCACCGGATCCGCCGCCGTCGCCGCCGTCTTCCAGTGGGCCTGGAGCAGCCACCAGGACCTGACCGCCGACGAGTGGGCCACCACCGGCGCCTTCGCCGCCCGCGGCCCCGCCCTGGCCGCCTACACCCTGTGCGCCCTCGCCCTCGGCGCCCTCACCGGCCTGCTGCTGCGCCGCCAGCTCCCCGCCCTGGGCGCCTCCCTCGCCCTGACCGTCGCCCTCGGCCAGGCCATGGCCGCCCTCCGGGCCCGGTTCTGGCCCACCGCGACGCTGCACGACGGGCAGCACCTCTCCCCGCACGCGTGGCAGCCCTCCGGGCACGGACCCGCCTACCACCCGGCGTCCCACTTCTGGCCCATCCACCTGGTGGAGACCGGCGTCGTCGTCACCCTCGCGGCCCTCGCGACCGCCGCCGCCTTCGCCGTCCTGCGCCGCCGCACCGCCTGACACCCGCCCGGCCCGCCCGCCGCGTCCCCGCATCCGGACGCGCGCGGGCCGCCCCGCGATATCCCGCACGCCATGTCGCCGTAACCAACGGTTCAGACGGGCTTGCGAGGCTCGGCCAATGACGCCCGCCGCGCCAGAGCCCACGCCGCCCAACGGGACACCCGACGGGTCCTCCCGCCGGAACGGCACCAGGAGGACCGGGTCGGGGAACGCCTCCCCGCCCGCCCCACCGCTCCCGCCCGCGGCGTCCGACGCGCCCGTACCGTCCCGCGCGCGGAAGAATGGGTCCATGAGCCAGCCAGACGCCCAGGCAAAGGTCCAGCACGCGCAGCCCTCCGTGGGCTCCATAGCCGCGCACCGCCCGCACACGGTCGCCGCCGCGGTCTCCGACCTGGAACCCGACCTCGACGCGGACCTCGACTCCTACGAGGAAGCGCCGACGGACGGACCCCAGCTCCCGCAGGGCCGCTTCCTGGACCGCGAACGGAGCTGGCTCGCGTTCAACGAACGCGTCCTGGAACTGGCCGAGGACCCCGACACGCCCCTGCTGGAGCGCGCCAACTTCCTCGCCATCTTCGCCAGCAACCTGGACGAGTTCTTCATGGTCCGGGTGGCCGGACTCAAACGCCGCATCGCCACCGGCGTCGCCACCCGCTCCGCCTCCGGGCTCCAGCCCCGCGAGGTGCTGGAGATGATCTGGGCCCGCTCCCGCGAGCTGATGGCCCGGCACGCCGCCTGCTACCACGAGGACGTCGCCCCCGCGCTCGCGGAGGAAGGCATCCACCTGGTCCGCTGGAGCGAACTGACGGAGAAGGAGCAGGCCCGCCTCTTCACCCTGTTCCGGCACCAGATCTTCCCCGTGCTGACCCCCCTCGCGGTCGACCCCGCGCACCCCTTCCCCTACATCTCCGGGCTCTCCCTCAACCTGGCCGTGGTGGTCCGCAACCCGGTCAGCGGCCACAAGCACTTCGCCCGCGTCAAGGTGCCCCCGCTGCTCTCCCGCTTCCTGGAGAGCTCGCCCGGCCGGTACGTCCCCATCGAGGACGTCATCGCCGCGCACCTGGAGGAGCTGTTCCCGGGCATGGAGGTGCTGGAGCACCACGCCTTCCGGCTCACCCGCAACGAGGACCTGGAGGTCGAGGAGGACGACACCGAGAACCTCCTCCAGGCCCTGGAGAAGGAACTCATGCGGCGCCGCTTCGGCCCGCCGGTGCGCCTGGAGGTCGAGGAGTCCATCGACCGCGAGGTCCTCGACCTGCTGGTCCGCGAGCTGAAGATCTCCGAGTCCGAGGTCTACCCGCTGCCCGGCCCCCTGGACCTCACCGGCCTCTTCCGCATCCACGGCCTGGACCGGCCCGAGCTGAAGTACCGCAAGTTCATCGCGGGCACCCACCGCGACCTGGCCGAGGTCGAGTCCGCGTCCGCCCCCGACATCTTCGCCGCCCTGCGCGAACGCGACGTCCTGCTCCACCACCCCTACGACAGCTTCTCCACCTCCGTGCAGGCGTTCCTGGAGCAGGCCGCCCAGGACCCCGACGTCCTCGCCATCAAGCAGACCCTCTACCGCACCTCGGGCGACTCCCCCATAGTCGACGCCCTCATCGAGGCCGCCGAGGTCGGCAAGCAGGTCCTCGTCCTGGTCGAGATCAAGGCCCGCTTCGACGAGCACGCCAACATCAGGTGGGCGCGCAAGCTGGAGGAGGCGGGCTGCCACGTCGTCTACGGACTGGTCGGCCTGAAGACCCACTGCAAGCTGTCCCTGGTGGTCCGCCAGGAGGGCGACACCCTGCGCCGCTACAGCCACGTCGGCACCGGCAACTACCACCCCAAGACGGCCCGCCTCTACGAGGACCTCGGGCTGCTCACCGCGGACCCGCAGGTCGGCGCCGACCTCTCCGACCTGTTCAACCGGCTCTCCGGCTACTCGCGCCGGGAGACCTACCGCAGGCTGCTCGTCGCGCCCAAGTCCCTGCGCGACGGACTCGTCGCACGGATCAACAAGGAGGCCCAGCACCACCGTGCCGGGCGCCCCGCGTTCATCCGCATCAAGGTCAACTCCATGGTCGACGAGGCGATCATCGACGCGCTCTACCGGGCCTCCCAGGCAGGCGTGCCGGT
The DNA here is from genome assembly GCF_900091845.1 of Streptomyces sp. SolWspMP-5a-2. Lineage (GTDB taxonomy): Bacteria > Actinomycetota > Actinomycetes > Streptomycetales > Streptomycetaceae > Streptomyces > Streptomyces doudnae. The sequence goes on along the minus strand of NZ_FMCI01000201.1, from coordinate 26,625 downwards.
CGACGTGTGGGTCCGCGGCATCTGCGCCGTGCGGCCCGGCGTCGCCGGTCTGTCGGAGAACATACGGGTGCGCTCGATCCTCGGCCGCTTCCTCGAACACTCCCGGGTCTTCACCTTCGGCAACGGCGGCGAACCCGAGGTGTGGATCGGCAGCGCCGACATGATGCACCGCAACCTCGACCGCCGGATCGAGGCCCTGGTCCGGGTCACCGACCCGGCCCACCGCGCGGCCCTGAACCGGCTGTTGGAGACCGGCATGTCCGAGACCACCGCCTCCTGGCACCTCGGCCCGGACGGCGAGTGGATCCGGCACGCCACCGACGCCGAGGGCAGCCCGTTGCGGAACATCCAGGAGATGCTCATAGACGCCCGGAGGCGCAGGCGTGGCACAGCAACACCTTGACCCGACGGACCCGGCCGCCGGGCCCTCCCCCACCGGGGGCGCCCTCGCGGACTACCTGCGGGCCCAGGCCACCGAGTTCCTCCGCGCGCTGCGGCAGCACCGGGAGTCCGGCAGCGGCGGCAACGGCACGGCGGAGTCCGCCGACGCGGCGCGCGCCCTGCGCCGCTCGGTCCGGCGCGTCAGCGGCAGCCTGCACACCTTCCGCCCGCTCCTGGAGAGCGAGTGGTCGGAGGGGCTGCGCCCCGAACTCGCCTGGGTCTCCGGCACGCTCACCATGGAACACGCCTGCGCCGCCCGCCTGGAACGGCTGCTGCTCGCCCTGCACCGGCTCTCCGGCACGGCCGTCTTCCCGGCCCAGGCGGGCGGCCCCGCCGCCCCCGAGCGCGGCAACCTCACCGTGGGCGCGGCCAAGGCGGGCGCCCTGCTGGAACGGCAGCTCACCCTGGCCAGGACCAGGGCCCACTCCAGCGCCCTGCAGGCACTCGGCTCCTCCCGCTTCCACGGCGTCGCCGACAAGGTCGCCGTGCTGGCCAGCGAGGTGCCCCTGACCTCGGCCGACGCCGACCTGCGCCCCCTCGCGCGGGCCGCCGAGGAGCGCCTCGCCGACGCGGTGGCCGCGCTGCCGCTGGTCACCGCGGGGCACCCGTACAACGCGGAGGCGCTGGTGCACGGCCTCTCCCCCGACCCGGCCCCGCACCCGCAGGACGCCCCCTGGCACCAGGTCAGACTGCTGCTGCGGCTGCACCGCTACGCCCTGGAGGTGCTGCACGGCGGGGACGGCCCCGTCGACGTGCGGCTGCTCACCGCCGGGCAGGCCCTCGACCGGCACCGGGACGCCTCCGAGGCGGCGGCGGCAGCGGCGGCCGCCGCCCGCACCCCGAGGATCGCCCCGGCGACGGCGTACGCGCTGGGCGTCCTGCACGCCGACCAGCGGCACGAGGTGGAGGCGGCCCGCTTCGCGTTCCAGCAGTGCTGGCAGAAACAGGCGGTCCGCACCCCCTGACCCCCACGAAGGAGCGGTGAACCCCGGTGACCAGTACCCACGACACCCTCGTCCGCGCGGCCGGCTGCGTGCTGTGGCGCCGCGCGTCCGGGCAGCAGATCGAACTGGCCCTGGTCTACCGGCCCCGGTGGGCCGACTGGTCCTGGCCCAAGGGCAAGCTCAAGCGGGACGAGACGCACGAGGCGGCGGCCCGTCGCGAGGTGCTGGAGGAGACCGGTCACACGTGCCGTCTGGGCGCGCCGCTCCCCGCCGCCCGGTACGTCGACCACCAGCGGCGGCCCAAGGAGGTGCGCTACTGGGTGGCCGAGGCGACCGGCGGGACCTTCACCCCCAACGCCGAGGTCAGTGACCTCGTCTGGCTCACGCCGGAACAGGCCCGCCGGCGGATCAGCCGCCCGCGCGACCGCGACCTGATCGCGACGGCCCTGCACGCCATCGCCGAGGAAGGCGCCGGCGGCTCCGCCGCGCCGTGACCCGACGGCCGGTCGGCTCCTCCGACGGCGGCCCCGCTCCGCTCTCTCCGGAGAAGGGGCCGCCCGCCGTGCCCGGCGGGCAGGTCCTTCAGCGGGCGGGCCGGTCGTGGTCGTCCCAGACCTGGAGCCACTGCCGCGTGTTCTGGAGGTACTGCATCTGGGCCTGCATCTCGGCACGCGCCTTCTCGGTGATGTGCCCGCGCAGAACCTTCCACGCGAAATAGCCCGCGCGCTCCTCCCAGTGCACGAGGCGCCCGTCAGGGAGGTCGTCCGCGATCAGGACGACGGATTCGACGGCACCGGGGGCCACGAGGGTGCTCGCCTGGAGCGTCGCGTGATCGAGTGCGGGCCCGTCGTGCCAGTTCTGTTTCCACCAGCCGTCATCGATGAGCTGCTGCATCTTCGCCCGCATCTGCTCCTGCGCGGCAGAGTCCATCTCGTCCCTGACGATGTGCCAGGTGAAATTACCGTCGCTCTCGAGGGGAAGCACTACGGCCACCCCCGGGATGTCGTCGCAGGAATCGACGGTTTTGAACGTGGTGGTGGTCCTGGCTTCTCCGGACGGCATGTCTTTCCCTTCCCTGCTTCGCATTACTGGGTGCGGCTGCGGTTGTACGCTTCGACAATGGCCAGGAGCTGCCGCCGCTCGGCGTCGGTCATCCCCTCGGCGTAGGTGACCAGCGCGCGGGCCTCACCGCTGGTGATGTACTGCGGCGTGATCCCCATGAACTGCGCCCCGGCGGCGTCCTGAATTGCAGCTAAGGGGACACCGAGCCCGTTCGCCAGTGCGCGCAGCTCAGGAATTTTCGGGGCTTTTACGTCGGCATTTTTTTCCAGCCGGTCAATATAATTGTAGCCAATTATGCTGCCGTTCTCCGGATTCTCCGGGTCGACGCACGCCGCAGAGAGGCTGCGCAGGCTCAGGCGCAGCTCTGCGCGTCGGCTGCGGACGAGGTCAGACAGCTGTGTGCGCTGAGTGAGGTCATGGTCGGCCATGCCCGCATCCTGTCATCCCGGCCAGGGCGGGGCAGCTCACCCGCCATCAGGGGTTGCGCAATAGACATCTGCCGCATTCGACGACCCGTCATATCTGCAATGTGCAGGATTCACCGGGCGCCAATCGGGTCGCACGGGACATATTGACTTTCCTTCTTGACACGCGGAGTCCTCCCTGTGTCCAATGCGAACGCGTCTTCCCGGAAAGACACTTTGCTTTATGGGAGGGACACCGGGGTCGCTTCCGCCGATCGCGGTCCGGCGGAAGGAGCGGGCGGCTGCCGATGAGCCGGCCGTCCTGCGGCCCTGGGACGTGAGGGGCCCGAGGTGCGGGCTGTGCCGCACGCGGGCGCGCCGGGCGACCCGGCGGCGCGGCTCCGCCGAAGGGCGCGCGGGTGATCGCTCGCGCCCTGACGGAGCCGCGGACGGCGGGCTGAGCTGAGACGGGTCGGACATGGAGGTGTGCGGGATGGGACGTCCTGAGTTGTGGCGCACGGCGGCGGGCTCGTCGGTCTGGATCGAGACGGACCGGCGGGGGGAATGGATCAGGTGCGAGGGGTGTCCGCGGCCCCTGCTGATCACCGGATCGGGGCCCGCGCGCTTCGCCGCCGCGCAGCATGCGCGGCAGTGCCGGAACTAGGGCGGGTCTGACGATGCCCTAGGTGTGTTGTCCGGGGAGCCGACACCGACGGCCGGGCCGCGACCGCCTGGCCGGGGGCGGGCCGGAAACGCCCGGTAGGAGGCGGTCGCGCGGGCTCCCGCGATCCACCGGCGGCGTGTGTGCGGACGGCGCGTGAGCGGGCGGCGGTACCCCGGTGCCGGATCGTTTCAGCGCCGCCGGTGCCGCCCGTGCCCCGCGCCCCGGCGGGGTTCCGCCCGTCCAGGCAGAGGGGTGCGGGCCGACCCGTGGTCGGTGCCGCTCGCCCGCGAGCCGCCGGACGAGCCGCCCGGGGGCGCTACCCGCGCGTCGACCCCTCGTGGGTCGCGCCGTCCGTCCGGGCCTGGCTGCGGGCCCGGCGGGCGGGGCCGCGCCACCCGCACCCGCATCTCGCGAAGCAGAACCGGCCCTGTTCGACGATCACCGTCGGATGGCCGTGCGTGTCCGGGGTGATCCCGAGACCTTCCGTGTGCGCCACACCCATCACGTTACCCAGCACCGGTGAAGCCATCCGCACCGCGTGACGGTGCCGCCCGTCCCGTCGTTAACCGCAACGGCAGGGTGCCCGTGCCGGACACAGCGGGGGTCGACGATGGCACAGCGGGAGCACAGGTGGGGCGGCGCGCTCGCCGCCGGGGTCGTCGTCTGCCTCGGGGCGGGGGGCTGCGCGGGCGGCGCCGCCGCCGAGGGCTCCCCGCCCACCGACCCCCTCGACACGCTGCACCGGGCGGCCGACGCGCTGGTGGACGCCGGTACGTCCCGGGCCCGCACCTCGATGGAGATGGCCACCGGCGGCACCCGGGTCACGATCCGCGGCGAGGGCGTCTACGACTTCCGCCACCGGCTCGGGCGGCTCACGGTGACGCTGCCGCAGGACCCGGCGGGCACCGTCGAGCACCGGCCGATCACCGAACTCCTCGCGCCGGGCGCCCTGTTCATGAAGAACCGGGGGGCCGGGGTGCCCGCCGACAAGTGGGTGCGGGTGGCGACGGCGACCCTCTCCGACGGCAATCTGGTCACCGGCGGCGCCACCGACCCGTTCACCGCGGCCGAGGTGCTGCGCGGGGCCCGCACCGCGACCTACGCTGGGCGCACCGAGGTGGCCGGTACCGAGGTGCGGCACTACCGGGGCACCGCCGACCTCGCGCTGGCCGCGCGGGAAGCGGCCGAGGGCGGCCGGGGCGCGCTGGCCGCGGCGGCGAAAGGGTTCGCCACCACCGAGGTCCCGTTCGACGTCTTCCTCGACGAGACGGGCAGGATCCGCAAGGTCAGCCACCGTTTCCGGTTCGTCAACGGCCACCGCGACGCCGTCGTCGACGTCTCCTCGACGACGCTGCTGTACGGTTTCGGCGCCGCCGCCGACGTCCGGCTCCCGGACGCCGGTGACATCTACGCGGGGAAGATCGCGGAGGAGTGAGCACGGGGTCGCCCTGCTGCGCGGGGAGGAGCCGGGGGCGGCGAGAACTAGCCCGTCCGTGCCATGCGCGGCGTGTGGACCGCTCCCTACTCTAGGAAGCCGGTGACGGCAGAGACGAGGTGACGCACGTGGCTCCGGTCGGCGGTACGGCAGTTCAGGACCACGTGGCACTCGACGAGATCGAGCTGTGCGGGGAGCTGATGATCGCCGCGTCGGCCGCGCACGGGGAGCGGCTCAGCCTGGAGAGCATCGACGAGGTGCTGAAGGTGGCGCACGACCCCGGCACCCCCGCCACCACCGGCGCCTGAGCACCGGCCCGACCGCACGGCCCGCCCCGCCGACCGGGAGCACGGCGACCCGCGCGGGCCGTCCGGCCCCGGCGGGTCCACGGCCCGGCCCTCTCCGGGCGCCCCCACCGGCGTCCGGGAGCCCGGCCGCCCCGCGGGCGTCTCCTCCGGCCCCGGCCGGAGTCCGGGAACGCGGCGGGCCCCCGGCGGCTCAGGTGCGCAGCAGTCGTCCGATGGCCTTCGTCGCCTCGTCGACCTTCGCGTCGATCTCGTCGCCGCCCTTGAGCGCGGCGTCGGCGACGCAGTGGCGCAGGTGCTCCTCCAGGAGCTGGAGCGCGAAGGACTGGAGGGCCTTGGTGGAGGCGGAGACCTGGGTGAGTATGTCGATGCAGTAGACGTCCTCCTCGACCATCCGCTGCAGACCGCGGATCTGGCCCTCGATCCGGCGCAGCCGTTTCAGGTGCTCCGCCTTCTGGTGGTGGTAGCCGTGCGTGACGGCGGGAGCGGCGTCCGCCGCGGTCGCGTCGGAGGGCGTCGGCGTCGCGCCGGCCTCGGTGGTGGTCATCACGTCCTCCAGATCCGGTTGTATACCCCTACCGGGTATATGGTAACGAAGTTTGCCGGGTATAGGGCTCCTGGAAAGCCCCCGTGCTGATCACCGTGCCCGATGGGCGACACTGGAGGACGGCCCATTAGCCGTGGCCGGATGATGCCCTTAGCATCAGCCTGACCGAAACCGATGCATCCCGAGGACCCCTTGTGCGCTTTCGTCTGACCCCCAGGGAGACGAGCTTCTACGACATGTTCGCCGCCTCCGCGGACAACATCGTCACGGGCTCGAAGCTCCTGATGGAACTGCTCGGGGCGGACACCGCCAGCCGGGCCGAGATCGCGGAGCGGATGCGGGCAGCGGAACACGCGGGCGACGACGCCACACACGCGATCTTCCACCAGCTGAACTCCTCGTTCATCACACCGTTCGACCGCGAGGACATCTACGCCCTCGCCTCCTGCCTCGACGACATCATGGACTTCATGGAGGAGGCCGTCGACCTGGTCGTCCTCTACAACGTCGAGGAACTGCCCAAGGGCGTCGAGCAGCAGATCGAGGTCCTGGCGAGGGCCGCGGAGCTGACGGCGGAGGCGATGCCGAACCTGCGGACCATGGACAACCTCACCGAGTACTGGATCGAGGTCAACCGTCTGGAGAACCAGGCCGACCAGATCCACCGCAAGCTGCTGGCCCACCTCTTCAACGGCAAGTACGACGCCATCGAGGTGCTGAAGCTGAAGCAGATCGTGGACGTCCTCGAAGAGGCCGCGGACGCGTTCGAGCACGTGGCGAACACGGTGGAGACCATCGCCGTCAAGGAGTCCTGAGCCGTCGATGGACACCTTCGCGCTCATCGCGACCATCGCGGTCGCGCTCTTCTTCACGTACACGAACGGCTTCCACGACTCGGCGAACGCCATCGCCACCTCGGTGTCGACGCGGGCGCTGACCCCGCGCGCGGCGCTGGCGATGGCGGCGGTGATGAACCTGGCGGGCGCGTTCCTCGGCTCGGGGGTCGCCAAGACCGTCAGTGAGGGCCTGATCCAGACGCCCGAGGGCTCCAAGGGGATGGGAATCCTCTTCGCCGCCCTGATCGGCGCGATCGCCTGGAACCTCGTGACCTGGTACTTCGGGCTCCCCTCGTCCTCCTCGCACGCCCTCTTCGGCGGCATGGTGGGCGCGGCGCTCGCCGGTGGCACGACGGTCTACTGGGACGGCGTCCTCGACAAGGTCGTCATCCCGATGTTCGTCTCGCCGGTGGTCGGCCTGATCGTCGGCTACCTGGTCATGACGGCGATCCTGTGGCTGTTCCGCAAGGCCAACCCGCACAAGGCCAAGCGCCACTTCCGCATAGCGCAGACGGTCTCGGCGGCCGGCATGGCTCTCGGCCACGGCCTCCAGGACGCCCAGAAGACGATGGGCATCGTGGTGATGGCCCTGGTCATCGCGGACGTCGAGGACTACGGCGACCCGATCCCGGTCTGGGTGAAGATCGTCTGCGCGGTGATGCTGTCGCTGGGCACCTACGCGGGCGGCTGGCGCATCATGCGCACCCTCGGCCGCAAGATCATCGAGCTGGACCCGCCGCAGGGCTTCGCCGCCGAGACCACCGGCGCGTCGATCATGTTCACCACGGCGTTCCTGTTCAAGGCCCCGATCTCCACGACCCACGTCATCACCTCGGCGATCATGGGCGTCGGCGCGACCAAGCGCGTGAAGGCGGTCCGCTGGGGCGTGGCCAAGAACATCGTCCTGGGCTGGTTCATCACGATGCCCGCGGCGGCCCTGGTGGCGGCGGGCGCGTACGGCCTGGTGAACCTGGCGTTCCTGTAGCCGATTTCCGGCCATCGGGCGGACGGCACCCGCACCGCCGGATGCCCCCGCGACGACGACGGGCCCGCCCCCGGAACGGGGGCGGGCCCTTCATCGTCCCCGCGGTGGCACCGCCATGCAGCACCGCGAGGGGTCACATGCCGGCCTAGCCGAAGCGTCCGGAGATGTAGTCCTCGGTCGCCTGGACCGACGGGTTGGAGAAGATCCGCTCCGTGTCGTCTATCTCGATCAGCCGACCGGGCTGCCCGACCGCGGAGAGGTTGAAGAACGCCGTGCGGTCCGAGACGCGCGCCGCCTGCTGCATGTTGTGCGTCACGATGACGATCGTGAAGCGCTCCTTCAGCTCCCCGATCAGGTCCTCGATGGCGAGCGTGGAGATCGGGTCGAGGGCCGAGCAGGGCTCGTCCATCAGCAGCACCTTGGGCTCGACGGCGATCGCGCGGGCGATGCACAGCCGCTGCTGCTGACCGCCGGACAGGCCCGAGCCGGGCTTGTTGAGGCGGTCCTTGACCTCGTTCCAGAGGTTGGCGCCCTTGAGGGACTTCTCGACGATGTCGTTGAGGTCGCTCTTCTTGTAGCCGCCGTTGAGCCGCAGCCCCGCCGCGACGTTGTCGAAGATCGACATCGTGGGGAACGGGTTCGGGCGCTGGAACACCATGCCGATCTCGCGCCGCACGGAGACCGGGTCGATGCCCTGCCCGTACAGGTCCTCCTCGTCGAGGAGCACCTTGCCCTCGACCCGGCCGCCCGGGGTGACCTCGTGCATGCGGTTGAGGGTGCGCAGGAACGTCGACTTGCCGCAGCCCGAGGGGCCGATGAACGCCGTCACCGAACGCGGCTCGACGGTCATCGAGATGTCCTCGATCGCCTTGTGGGACCCGTAGAAAGCGGTGAGTCCGCTCACATCGATTCGCTTGGCCATGATTACGTCACTTCCAGAATTCTCGGTCGCCTTGGCCGCGTCAGCGACCGGACTTCGGGGCCTTCCAGCGGGCGATGCCGCGGGCCAGCAGGTTCAGGATCATCACGAAGGCGATCAGGGTGAGCGACGCCGCCCAGGCCCTGTCGTACGCGGCGTTCGCGCCGGCGCTGTTCGCGTACTGCTGGTAGATGTACAGCGGCAGCGACTGCTGGGCGCCCTCGAAGGGGTTGTTGTTGATGAACCGGTTGCCGAACACCAGCAGCAGCACCGGCGCGGTCTCACCGGCGATCCGCGCGATCGCCAGCATGATGCCGGTCGTGATGCCGCCGATGGAGGTCGGCAGGACCACCTTCAGGATGGTGCGCCACTTCGGCACGCCCAGCGCGAGGGACGCCTCGCGCAGCTCGTTCGGGACGAGCTTGAGCATCTCCTCGGTGGAGCGGACGACGACCGGGACCATCAGGATGGCCAGGGCCAGCGAACCGGCGAAGCCGAACGGCTCCATCTCGAAGATCAGCATGAGGCTGAGGATGAACAGACCCGCGACGACCGACGGGATGCCCGTCATGACGTCCACGAAGAAGGTGACCGCGCGGGCCAGGCCGCCGCGGCCGTACTCGACCAGGTAGATCGCGGTGAGCACGCCGATCGGGGCGGCCATCAGGGTGGCCAGGCCGACCTGCTCCAGGCTGCCGATGATGGCGTGGTAGATGCCGCCGCCCGGCTGGGAGTCGGCGACGATGCCCATCGAGTGGGTCAGGAAGTAGAGGTCGAGGACCTTGACGCCGCGCGCGACGGTCGTCCACACCAGGGAGACCAGCGGGACGACGGCGAGCAGGAACGCGACCCAGACCAGGCTGGTCGCGATGCGGTCCTTGGCCTGCCTGCGGCCCTCCACCTTGGCGGCGATGCCGTAGGTGCCGGCCAGGAACAGGAGCCCGGCGATCAGACCCCACTGGACGCGGCTGTCGATCCCCGCGACCAGTCCGAGCAGGACGGCGACGACCACGGACCCGGCGGCGATCGCCCAGGGCGACCAGACCGGCAGGGAGGCGCCGCGCAGGGTGCTGGGGCGCTCTTCGGTGACGGCTGCGTGGCTCATGCGTTGGCCCCCGAGTACTCCTTGCGGCGGGCGATGATGAGCCGGGCCGCGCCGTTGACCAGCAGGGTGATGACGAACAGCACCAGACCGGACGCGATCAGCGCGTCCCGGCCGAACTCGTTGGCCTCACCGAACTTGCTGGCGATGTTCTGGGCGAAGGTGCCGCCGCCCGGGTTGAGCAGGCTGAGGTGGATCAGGAAGTCCGGGGAGAGCACGGTCGCGACGGCCATCGTCTCGCCGAGGGCGCGGCCGAGACCGAGCATCGAGGCGGAGATCACGCCGGAACGGCCGAACGGCAGCACCGACATCCTGATGACCTCCCAGCGGGTGGCGCCGAGCGCCAGCGCCGCTTCCTGGTGCATCAGGGGCGCCTGCCGGAAGACCTCGCGGCTCACGTTGGTGATGATCGGCAGGATCATGATCGCGAGCAGGATGCCGACGGTGAGCATCGAGCGCGGGGCGCCTTCGTCCCAGGAGAAGAAGCCGGTCCAGCCGAAGTAGTCGTTGAGCCAGCCGAAGAGGCCGTTGAGGTTCGGGACGAGGATCAGGGCGCCCCAGAGGCCGTAGACGATCGACGGCACCGCGGCGAGCAGGTCGATCACGTAGGAGATCGGACCGCTCAGCCTGCGGGGGGCGTAGTGGGTGAGGAACAGCGCGATCGAGACCGCGATCGGCACCGCGATCACCATGGCGATGATCGACGAGATCACCGTGCCGTAGGCGAGGACGGCGATGCCGAAGGTCGGCGGGTTGACGCCGGTGTTCCATTCGAGCGTGGTGAGGAAGTTGCCGTGGTCCTTGCTGATCGCGAGGGTGGCGCGATAGGTGAGGAAGACCGCGATCGCGGCCATCACCACGAGCAGCAGGATGCCCGAGCCACGGGAGAGGCCGAGGAAGATCCGGTCTCCGGGTCGGGTGGCGCCACGGGCGGCACGCTTGCTCTCGGCCTCGGTGGGCTGCGGGGAGGGCGGCGGCGCTTCGGTGTTCTTGGTTGTTATGTCCATCGGGTTCTCCGGTCTGCGGACCCGCACGCGGAGGTGCGGCTCTGCGAAGCCGAACGGGAGGCCGTGCGGCTCATGGCGGCGGTGCACCGGACGGTGCGGTCCGGTCCCGGGACGAGGCCCGGGACCGGACCGCACACTCAGATCAGCTCAGGCCATCGATGGTGGTACGGACCTTGCCGATGATGTCGGCGGGGATCGGCGCGTACTTGAGGCCGGGGAGCAGGCCCTGGCCCTCCTCGGAGGCGATGTACTTGAGGAACGCCTTGGTCGCGGGCAGGGTGTCCGACTTGTTGCCCTTGTCGCAGACGATCTCGTAGGTGACGAGGGTGATCGGGTAGGCGCCCTCGGCCTTGGTCGCGTAGTTCAGCTGCAGGGCCAGGTCCGAGCCGGTGCCGACGACCTTGGCGTCGGCGATCGCCTTGGTGGCGCTGTCGCTGCTGGGGACGACCGGGGCGGAGGCGCCGGTGTCGATGCTGACCGGGCTGACGCCGTCACCGAGGTAGGACAGCTCGAAGTAGCCGATCGCGCCGTTGGTCTGCTTGACCTGCGCGGCGACACCGGAGGACTGGGCGGCCGCCTGGCCACCGTCCGCCTGCCACGCCTTGCCGCCCTCGTACTTCCAGTTGTCCGGGGTGACGGCCTTCAGGTACTTGGTGAAGTTGTCCGTGGTGCCGGACTCGTCCGAGCGGTGGAACGCCTGGATCTTGAGGTCGGGAAGCTTCGCGTCGGGGTTCAGCTTCGCGATCGCCGGGTCGTTCCACTTGGTGATCTTGCTGTCGAAGATCTTGGCGAGCGTCGGCGCGTCCAGGACCAGGTTGTCGACACCGGAGAGGTTGTAGCCGATGGCGATCGGGCCGCCGACCATGGGCAGGTCGATGCCCTGGCCGCCGGAGCAGACCTTCTTGGAGGCGGTGACCTCTTCGGGCTTCAGCGCCGAGTCCGAACCCGCGAAGGCGAGCTGACCCTGGGTGAAGGAGGTGACACCGGCGCCGGAGCCGCCCGCCTTGTAGTTGATCTGGACGCCACAGGCCTTGGAGAACTGGGCCACCCAGGCGTCGATCGCGTTCTTCTGCGCCGACGAGCCGTCGGAGAGCAGCTGGCCGTTCTTGGCGTCGCCGCAGTCGATCGAGCCCGCCTGCGTCGAGGCCGACGCGCTGCTGTCGCCACTGCCCGAGCTGGTGTCGTCGGAGCCGCACGCCGTGAGGGCCAGGGCGCCGGAGACGGCAAGAGCACCGAGAGCGAGGGCCCGCCGGTTCATGCGCTGAAGCTTCACTTGAAAGTGTTCCTTCCAGGAGCCGCCGTCCTGAACCGGCGGCGTGCGAAGTCTGAGTGATGCGGACGCGTCGTGGTGGTGCGCCCCGCATCGGGTAAGGCCGAAATTAGGCAGATCAGGTGAAGGCGCCTATGGCCGTAAATGAACGGGAGGTGAACCCCTGCGGACGGTGTGGTTAGGTCACGGAACGCTCACGGGCAGAGCACACCCTGATACCGGTGCGATGCTCGCACAGCCGCCCGCCCCGACGCCCGGGTGACCTCTCGCACGCACGACCGGGGCCAGGGAACCCCCGAGCCCGGCGCGCCGTCCTGTACCAGGAGAGCGCTCGGGAGGGACACCATGCAACGGCGTACGTTCATCGGGGGCGGCGCGGTCGCGCTGGCGACCGCGGCCACGGCCTCCTGCAAGGGCGGCGGCACGGCGGACGGCAGCGCCTCGCCGGCCTCCCGCTCCGCCTCCGCCTCCGCCCGCCCGGCCCGCACCACCACCGGCGCGGCCGCGGCCCCGGCGAGCTGGACGGCCCTGGCCCACGGCCTCGACGGCACCCTGGTCCGCCCGGGGGACGCCCAGTGGGCGGCGGCCCGCCAGCTCTACAACACCCGCTTCGACGACCTGAGGCCCGCCGCCGTCGCCTATGTCGCGCACGCCGACGACATCCGCACCGTCCTCGCCTACGCCCGCGCCCATCACGTCCGGGTCGCCGTCCGCAACGGCGGCCACTCCTACGCGGGCTGGTCCTCCGGCGACGGGCGGCTGATCGTCGACGTCTCCCGCCTCAAGAACGTCCGGGCGGGCGGCGGCACGGCGGTGGTCGGCGCGGGCGCCAAGCTCATCGACGTCTACCGGGGGCTCGCCGCGAAGGGCGTGACCATACCCGCGGGCTCCTGCCCCACGGTCGGCGTCTCCGGCCTGGTCCTCGGCGGCGGCCACGGCGTCGTCTCCCGGGCCTACGGACTGACCTGCGACAGCCTCACCCGGGCCACCCTGATCACGGCGGACGGCAAGGAGGTGACCGCCGACGCCACCACGGAGAAGGAGCTGTTCTGGGCGCTGCGCGGGGCGGGCAACGGCAACTTCGGCGTGGTGACCGAACTCCGCTTCACCACCCACCCGGCGCCGCAGGCCGTCACCGGCTACCTCAGCTGGCCGTGGTCGAAGGCCGCCGCCGTCGTGAAGGCCTGGCAGGAGTGGGGCCCCGCCCAGCCGGACGAGATCTGGTCCTCCCTGCACCTGGCCAACGCCGAGGGCGGCACCCCCACCGTCTCCGTGGCCGCGTTCTCCCTGGGCACCCACGGCGAACTCCAGAACGCCGTGGACCGCCTCGCCGACCGGGTCGGCGCCGACGCGAGCAGCGTCTCCCTGCGCCGCCGCGGCTACGAGGAGGCCATGGAGATCTACGCGGGCTGCTCCTCGTTCTCCGCGCAGGCCCAGTGCCATCTGCCGGGCGCCACCCCGGGACGCTCCCCGCAGGGCGCGCTCGGCCGCGAGACGTACGCGGCGCACTCCGACTTCTTCGACCGCTCCATACCGGCGGACGGCGTCCAGCGGCTGCTGGCCAGGACGGCGGCGGTGCGCGGCGGCTCGGGCAGCGTCGCGCTCACCGCCCTGGGCGGCGCCATCAACCGGGTCTCCCCCACCGCGACGGCGTTCGTGCACCGCCGCTCCCGGATGCTGGCCCAGTACATCGCCTCCTGGAAGCCGGGCACCAGCGGCGCCACCGCCAGGACCTGGCTCTCCGGCGCGCACGACGCGATGAAGCCGTACGCCTCCGGGGCGGCCTACCAGAACTACACCGACCCGACGCTGAGCGACTGGCGCGACGCCTACTACGGGGACGCCGCAGGCCGCCTGGCCCGCGTGAAGAAGAAGTACGACCCGACCGGGTTCTTCACCTACCCGCAGGCCCTCTGACCGCCCGGTGCCGTGCATCGCGCGCCGGTGCGCTTCTCCGTTCAGGGCACTAGGGCGTGTCTGACCATGCGCGTCGTTGCCCGGAGGGCGGCCTCGCGGGGTCAGGTGCGTGCTCTCGGCGTGCCGGGCGCAGTCCCTCGTACTGGGCGTACTCGGGACTGCGCCCGGTGCGGCGGGAGTGCGTGCAGGGCGCCGCGAGGCAGACGGGCATTGTCAGACACGCCCTAGGCGGCGAGGTCCCGTTCCTCCGCGCCCGCGGCGGTCCTGCGGCCCGGGAGCAGGGTGTCGCGCCCGGAGCGGGCCTCCCCCCGCGCGCGGATCAGCAGACCGGCCCGCGGGGACCGGTCCACGGCGCGGGCCAGCGGGGTCAGCAGCGCCATCGCCGGCGGCGACAGCAGCAGCGCGACGGCGGTGCCGAGGGCGAAGCCGCCGATGACGTCCGTCGGGTAGTGCACGCCCATGTAGACGCGGCAGAAGCCCTCCAGGAGGGCGAGCGCGATCCCGGCGAGGCCGAAGCGGCGGTGCGCCACGAAGAGGCCGACGCCCATCGCCATGGTGATCGTCGCGTGGTCGCTGACGAACGAGTAGTCGGTCTTCCCGGAGATCAGCACGTCCAGGCCCTGATGGGTCAGGAAGGGCCGGGGCCGCTCCACGAACCCCCGGATCGGGATGTTCACCAGCAGCGCGACGGAGGCCGCGAGGGGCGCCCACACCAGCGCGGCGACCGACGCCGGGGCGTCCTCGCCGCCCTTGCGCCGCACCGACCACCAGCACCCCAGCACGAGCAGCACCATGGCCACCGGCAGCCCGTACTCGCCGACGAACTCCATGACGCGGTCGAACCAGTGCGGGGCGTCCTTGGCGAGGCCGTTGATGTCGTAGAGCAGGTCGATGTCGGGGTTCGACCCGGATTCGGCGAGTCCAGCCATCGTGCTGCGGCCCCTTCGTCGTCTGCTTCGGCGCGCGCACCTGACGTGCGCCGCGCCCACCCACCCCCGTGGCTGTGGATCACTACGTCAACAGGAACGCACGGTCCCGGTTCATACGTTCCACACTCCACCGAATGATCACGCAGACGTTATCGAAGAGAGACTCATCGTCGCAGCTCAGGGGGTGGGTTCACGCTACGGTCAGACCGTCGTCGGGAGCGCTTTCGCGCCATCTTCGGTCACGCGGGTGGCGCCGAAGTAGTCCGGGGTGTCGATCGGGTCGAAGCGGATCACGGCCCCGGTGCGGGGCGCGTCGATCATGTAGCCGCCGCCGACGTAGATGCCGACGTGCCGGATCGCGCGGGAGTTCTCCAGGTCGTCCGAGAAGAAGACCAGGTCGCCGGGGAGCAGTTCCGAGCGCGCCGGGTGCGGGCCCGCGTTGTACTGGTCGTTGGCGACCCGGGGCAGCGTCACCCCGACGCTCTCGTACGCCGCCTGCGTCAGCCCCGAGCAGTCGAAACGCCCGCCCTGCGCCGAGGTGCCGGTGCCGCCCCACAGGTACGGGGTGCCCAGCTTCTTCTGCGCGTAGTAGATCGCCCCGGCCGCCTGCTCGGACGGATCGACCCGGGAGACGGGAGCCGCGAAGCTCTCCTCCAGGGTGGTGATCGTCTTCACGTAGTTCCGGGTCTCCTTGTACGGCGGGACGCCCCCGTACTTGATGACCGCGTAGGCGCCCGCGTTGTACGAGGCCAGCATGTTTTCGGTCACGTTCCCCGGAACGTCCTTCACGTACGAGGCCAGCTCGCAGTCGTAGGACGCGGCGGACGGGATCGCGTCCTCCGGGTCCCAGACGTTCTTGACGCCGTCCCCGTTGCCGTCGATGCCGTGGGTGGCCCAGGTGCCGGGGATGAACTGCGCTATCCCCTGGGCGGCCGCCGGGCTCTTGGCGTTCGGGTTGAAGCCGCTCTCCTGGTAGAGCTGGGCGGCGAGGAGGGCCGGGTTGATGGCGGGGCAGAGGTTGCCCCACTTCTGCACGACGTCCCGGTAGGCGGCCGGGACCGCGCCCTTGGCCAGCGACTTGCCCGCGCCGCCGACCCCGCCCATGAGGTTGCCCGCGACGAGATAGACCCCGACGACGAGCACCATCACGAAGGCGAGCCCGGTGCCGACCACTGCCGACGCCACGATCCACGCCTTACGCACCGTCAACCGCCCCTCGCCGACCGGGAGTCCGTAGCCCAGGTCAGTGTAGGGGCGGGTGCGGCGTCACGGGGCGATCGAACCGAAGACAAATCAGCCGGAGGCGAACGACCGGGGGAGGCCCGGGTCACGCCCGCCCCGCGCACCGGGAACGGGGCGGCTCAGGAGTCGGAGGCCGAGGCCGCGTCCTCGTACAGTTCCCCGGCCTCGTCGCCGAGCACCACGCTGTAGGAGATGTCGGCCGTGGTGCCGCCCTGCTCGTGCCCGCCGAGGATGCCGACGACCGAGCCGTCCCCGTTGACCCAGGGGCTGCCGCTGGTGCCGCCGGTGAGGTCGGGGCAGTCGATGCGCTGCTGGGTGGCGCTGTGGGCAACCGGGCGGTTGCTGCAGCCGACCGGGACCTCGCGGGAGTCCGGGTAGCCGGTGACGGTCACGGCGGTGGCGCCGGTCGTGGTGCGGGTGGCGAAGCGGTTGCCGCCGACGAAGTCCTCGACGTTCCTGCCGTCCCGCTCGTCGAGGACGGCGAAGGCCACGTCGCTGTCCTCGTTCCGCCCCTTGGACCACCCGGCGGGCAGGAAGGTCTTCCGCACCGTCCAGACCCCGTAGGGCGCCCGGCCGTCCCGGTATCCCGGAACGAAGAGCGCGCCCTCGCCCGCGGAGCCCAGACAGTGCGCCGCGGTGACGATCAGGTTGTGGCGCGCGCTGTGCACCACAGAGGCGGTGCAGAAGTGTCCGCCCGGCAGCGACTCCCCGCGCCCTGCCCCGAAGAGGGCGCCCACTCTCGCGCTCTGCGCGGTCACGCCCGCGACGGCCGTGACCCCGAGGGGGCCGATCCCGTCGTCGGCCGCGGCCAGCGAGGAGGAGGTGACGGCGGGCACGAACAGCAGCACGGCGCCGTAGACGAGCCTGGTGATGCGTGAGATGCGCTTCATCAGGACCCACTCTGACCCAAGAAGGTGAGAAACATCCCTGCCGCTCTCACCGTAGCGCGTCCCCGCGCGGTCCGCCCGGGATGAGAGGGTACGGCGCCGCCGTACGGGCGGCCCCGCCCACCGCCACGGCGGACGCAGGGGCCCCCTCCATCCCATGCGCCGGCTGTGTGTTGGGTCAAGGGCCCGACGCGGTTCGGTAAGGACGCAGACCGGGTTCGGTAAGGCGGAAGTCAGAACTCCGCGACCCCTCTGTTGTCGCGTACCCAACAAGTGCATCGTCGGGGCGGGCCGCCGCCCGCCGCCGGGGACCCCGCACTGGCGGCTCCCCACCCGCACCGCCCCTGTTCCACCCCACCAAGGAACATCAGGAGGCTGCACGATGCGCACGCATTCCCCCGGAAGACCGTCAGGACAGCGCGGTTGGCGCCGCGCGGGCACCGCGATAGCCGCGACCGCCACCCTGCTCCTGGCCGGCTTCGGCACCGCCGTCCAGGCGGACGCCGCCCAGTCCGCCGCGGCCGCCACCGCCGCGAGGACGACCTGGACCGCGACCCCCTGTGCCACCCCGGCGCACAGAGGCGAACTCGCCTGCGACTCCTACCGCGTGACCGGCGGCCTGACCGCCTTCCAGAAGCAGCAGGCGGCCCGCACCGGCGTCACCCCCAAGGCGGCCGACGCCTCGACCCCCTCCGGCTACGGCCCGAGCAACCTCCAGGCGGCCTACGGCCTGACCTCGGCCGCCGCCTCCAACGGCACCGGCGAGACCATCGCCATCGTCGACGCCTACGACGACCCCAAGGCCGAGGCGGACCTGGCCACTTACCGCTCCTACTACGGCCTGAGCGCCTGCACGACGGCCAACGGCTGCTTCAAGAAGGTCAGTCAGAGCGGCTCGACGACCTCCCTGCCGAGCGCCGACAGCGGCTGGGCCGAGGAGATCTCCCTCGACCTCGACATGGCCTCCGCGATCTGCCCGAAGTGCAACATCCTCCTGGTGGAGGCCACTTCGGCGACGATGGCCAACCTCGGCACCGCGGTGAACCGCGCCGTCACCCTCGGCGCGAAGTACGTCTCCAACAGCTACGGCGGCTCGGAGTCCTCCTCCGACACCTCCTACGACTCCTCGTACTTCAACCACCCCGGCGTCGCCATCACCGTCTCCGCGGGCGACTCGGGCTACGGCGCCGAGTACCCGGCCGCCTCCCGCTACGTGACCAGCGTCGGCGGCACCGCCCTCGCCACCTCCTCCACCACCCGGGGCTGGACCGAGACCGTCTGGAAGACCAGCAGCACCGAGGCCACCGGCTCCGGCTGCTCCGCCTACGACACCAAGCCCACCTGGCAGACCGACACCGGCTGCACCAAGCGCACCGTCTCCGACGTGGCAGCGGTCGCCGACCCGGCCACCGGCGTCTCCGTCTACGACAGCTACGGCGTCACCGCGGGCTGGTACACCTTCGGCGGCACCAGCGCCTCGTCGCCGATCATCGCGGGCGTCTACGCCCTCGCCGGCACCCCGTCCAGCAGCTCCTACCCGGCGTCGTTCCCCTACGCCTCGGCCGGCACCTCGGCCCTGAACGACGTCACCAGCGGCAACAACGGAAGCTGCTCCTCGTCCTACCTCTGCACCGCCAAGTCGGGATACGACGGCCCGACGGGCTGGGGCACCCCCGAGGGGGTCTCCGCCTTCACCGGCTGACCCTCCCTCACCGAACGGGCCGCGGCGACCGACCGCGGCCCGTTCGCCGTGCCGGGATACTCTTGAAACGCCGACCACCGACCGACCGTCAGAAACGGCCCAGGTCATAGAAGGGGTCAACGACGGAACCGCACGTCAGGTTTCGCTCAGGCCTCATTGCCCGGCGTGACCTGCCGTGATACACAGAGTGACCGTACGAGCTATTTGTACGAAACCCGCCAAGCAATGACGCCAAGTCGACATACGACGGCGTCTTTGTCAGCGAGAATGAGCCTGACCTCTGCACGACCGCAGGGGAAGCGGAACTACCCACCAGGGGCGGTGACTTACATGCTCTTTGCGGCCGACAAGGGAGACATCAACACCATCATCGGCGGGATCGCTCCGGACTGGGGCCCCTTCGGCACCTTGGGCACCGAGGCGAAGACGATGATCCAGGTCGTGATGGCCTTCGCGATCCTGATCTGCCTCGGCATCGCCGTCTGGGGCGCCGCCAAGCAGCGCATCGGCGCGACCGCGCTGCGCGACACCTTCAGCGCGGAGCAGGGCAAGGGCCTCATCATCGCGGGCCTGACGGGCGTCTTCATCATCGGCTCACTGGGAACGCTGTTCACCATCGTGTACGGCATGGCGGTCTGAGCCGCCGACCGGCGCCTCTCCCCCTCGTCCCACCCCCCTCCACCGGCTGAGGTTGCGTTTCCCTGATGTCGAGTCACCACACCGCGCCCGCGCGGACCCCGGCAGGGCTACCGTCGTACTCCCACGTGTTCCCGCACGACGTCGAGGGGGCGTACGCGGCATGAGTCTCGGAGACGAACCCGGCTCCGGCGGTTACGGCGGCACGGGCCAGACCAGAACCAGGCTGCCCGACGGCCCCGCCGACCCGCGCCGCTCCGGCCGCACCTCACCGCGCAGCCTGATCACGGTGGTCGGCGTGGTCGTCCTCCTGATCGCGGCGATCGCCTTCGCGAACCGCGGCGACGGCGACTCCGCCGCCCGGAGCGGAGCGGAGAACAAGCCGCGGACGTCGACCACGGCCGCGTCGGGCCAGAAACCCCCGGAGACCACCTCCAACGGCATCCCGACGGGCTTCCCCCAAACCCAGGAGGGCGCCCAGAGCGCGGCGGCGAACTACGCGGTGGCACTGGGGTCGGCGGACATGTTCACCAAGTCCAAGCGCGACTCCATCCTCCAGACCATCATGGTCCCCTCCCGCGTCGCGCACTACGAGACGCAGCTCGACCAGGCCTACACCGCGCAGTTCAACAAGAACGTCGGCCTGAACGAGGACGGCTCCACCCCGTCCGGCTACACCTTCGTCTCCCGGACGAGCCCCATCGGCACCAAGGTCACCGACTCCTCCGCCGACCGGGCGACCGTGGAGGTGTGGTCCGGCGGTCTGCTCGGCCTCGCGGGCGAGAACTCGACCAACCCGGTCACCAACAGCTGGTTCACCATCACCATGCGGCTGGAGTGGGCCGACGGCGACTGGAAGATCGAGCAGCACGCGCAGAAGGATGGCCCGGCGCCCGTCCCCGGCGACAGCAAGGCCTCCAGCGCCGACGACATGGCCAAGGCCGTCGAGGAGTACGGAGGGTTCACCTATGCCCGCTAACCGGCGTGTGCTCAAGCTGACCGCCGTCATCGCGACGGTGCAGGCCTCGACCGTCGTCCTGGCCACCCGCGCCTTCGCCGCGCCGACACCGTCACCCACCCCCTCCCCGACGGAGAGCAGCGACTGCTCCCTGATCGCTCCCCCGGCGAGGAAGTACTGCGAGGAAGGCGGAGGGGCCGGAGGCAGCGGCGGCGGAACACCCAGCCTCACCTCCACCCTCGACCCCCTCAGCTCCCTCGCCAAGGGCTGTGCCGACGCCGCCTCCTGGACGATCGGGAAGCTGAGCGACGCGGTCAAGGACACCGCCAACGTCGACTTCACGAACCCCAAGTTCCTCCAGCAGTACGCCGTGGTCTTCGCCGCGTCGACCATCCTCACCCTCCTCCTGTGGCTCCTGGCCGTGGCCAAGCGGGCCGTCCGCGGGGTGCCGCTGGGCACCGCGATCTCGGAGGCGGTCGGGTTCCTCTGGCTGACCGTGCTGGCGTCCGCCTTCACCCCCCTGATCCTCTACACCGTCGTCTCGGCGACCGACGGCGTCACGGACGTCCTCGCGAAGACGACCGGCGACCAGACCGACACCTTCTTCGGCACCTTCTCCGGCGCCCTCGACAAGGGCAGCGACATCGGCGGCGGCCCGATCATGCTGATCGTCGTCGCCCTGGTCAGCATCCTCGCCGCGGGCGTCCTCTGGCTCGAACTGGTCATCCGCGCCGCGCTCCTGTACGTCGGCGCCCTCCTCGGCACCGTCGTCTACGCGGGCCTGGTCGACAAGAACCTCTGGGGCCACGTCCGCCGCTGGGCCGGCGTGATGATCGCCGTCATCCTGGTGAAGCCGGTCATCGTCATCGTCCTCGGCCTGGCGGGCGCCCTCTCCAGCGACAACGGCCCCGACTCCTTCTCGGCCGTCGTCTCCGGGCTCGCGATCATCCTGCTGGCCATCTTCGCCAGCGCGATGATCTACCGCTTCGTCCCCGGCTTCGGCGACGAGATCGCCAACTCCCGCAACAACCGCATCATGCAGGGCGCCGAGGGCAAGGCCGCCGCCGTCTTCAGCTCCCCCGCCACGATGGTCGCCCAGGGCATCAAGACCCACAGCACCCGGGCCAACGACGGCGGCGGCGCGGGCGGCCAGTCCTCCGGCGGCGCCCGCCCGTCCAACCCCGTCTCCGGCGGTGTCGCCGCCCACAGCACCCGCACCCCGGCCGGTGGCGGCGGCGGATCTGTCCCCTCCGCCGCACCCGCTCCCCGGTCGAGCACCGGGATCAGCACCCCGCACGCAGGCAACGCCCGCAACAGCAGCTCCAACCGCACGGGAGGTGAAGGGCGTTGACGACCGAGTCCCACCTGTCCCATCCGGTCACGCCCCGCCGTACATATCTCATCGGCCGCGCCCGGCCGAACGCGATCGTCGGCCGCAACCGCGAGTCCGGCGAGATCGCGCTCATCATCGCGGGCGCGTTCCTCGGCATGATGTGCGGGCTCCTCGTCCCCGTCCTCTCCCTGCGCATCGTGCTGCTGACGGGCTTCCCGCTGATCGCGCTGGCCGCGGTCTACGTGCCGTACAAGCAGCGCACGTTCTACAAGTGGTTCGAGATCAACCGCAGTTACAAGCGGACCCTCAAGCGCGGCACCCTGTACCGCAGCGGGGTCCAGGAGGCCGGAGTGCGCATCGACGGCCGCGAGGTCGAGATCGGCCCGCCGCCCGGCATCGGCCGCATCACCTGGCTCGCCGCCCCCTTCGGCCCCGACGAGATCGCCGTCCTGCTCCACGCGGACCGGCGCACCGTCACCGCCGCCATCGAGATCGAGGGCCCCGGCGTCGGCCTGCGCGACTCCGAGGACCAGGAGGCCTTGGTCGACCGCTTCGGCACCCTGCTCAAGCACGTCGCCAACGGGGACGGCTTCGTCACCCGCATCCAGATGCTCGCCCGCACCCTGCCCGCCGACCCCGACGCGCACGCCAAGGACGTCGCCGTCCGCGGCGACGAACGCGCCCCCGGCTGGCTGTCGCGCTCCTACGACCAGTTGCAGTCGATGGTGTCGACCAGCAGCGAGCAGCACCGCGCCTACCTCGTCGCCTGCATGCACTACACCCGCGAACTCGCCGCCGAGGCCCAGGCGATGGCCCGCGCCGCGCGACCGCAGGGCGGCCGCAAGGTGGACCGCGACGCCGGGCTCGCCGTCGTCATGGCCCGCGAGCTGACGGACATCTGCTCCCGTCTCCAGGAGGCGGACATCCGCGTCCGCCAGCCCCTGGGCCAGGGCAGACTCGCCTCGCTGATCCACTCCATGTACGACCCTGACCACCCCATCGACCACCTCCAGGCGATGACCAAGCGCAACGCCTGGCCGGCCGAGCTGGACGCCATGGAGCCCACCTACCTCCAGGCGAAGACCCGCGAGTCCTCCACCCGCGCCCCCTGGTGCCACGCCACGGCGTGGGTGAAGGAGTGGCCGATGACCCCGGTCGGCGTGAACTTCCTCGCCCCGCTCCTGGTCCACACCCCCGACGTGATCCGCACGGTCGCCGTCACCATGGACCTCGAACCCACCGAGGTCGCCATCGAGCGGATGCTGACCGAGAAGACCAACGACGACGCCGAGGCCAGCCGCGCCGCCAAGATGAACCGGACGGTCGACCCCCGCGACGTCGCCGCCCACTCCCGCATCGACCAGCGCGGCGAGGACCTCGCCAGCGGCGCCGCCGGCGTCAACCTGGTCGGCTACATCACCGTCTCCTCCCGCTCCCCCGAGTCCCTGGCCCGCGACAAGCGGACCATCCGGGCGTCGGCCGGCAAGTCGTACCTGAAGCTGGAGTGGTGTGACCGCGAGCACCACCGCGCCTTCGTCAACACGCTCCCGTTCGCCACCGGAATCCGAAGGTAGGGCTGATGCGCTGATGCGGGACCCGCTGTCCGTCCTCACCGACGCCTTCACCGGCTTCCTCTTCGGGAAGGTGGAGACGACCCGGCTGCCGGTGCGCACCTCCACCGGCCAGGCCCAGGCGGTCTACCTCCCGACCGCCGCGCCCGGCCTCGGCGACTCCGGCGTGATCATCGGCCGTGAGGTCTACTCCGGCAAGGGCTACATCTACGACCCCTTCCAGCTCTACGGCCAGCAACTGCCCGCCCCGCACTGGCTGGTCCTCGGCGAGTCGGGCAACGGCAAGTCGGCGCTGGAGAAGACGTACGTCCTGCGCCAACTGCGCTTCCGCGACCGGCAGGTCGTCGTCCTGGACGCGCAGGGCGAGGACGGCGTCGGCGAGTGGAACCTCATCGCGGAGGAGCTGGGGATAACCCCCATCCGGCTCGACCCGACGGCCGCCCTGGACATGGGCATCCGGCTGAACCCGCTGGACCCGGCGATCACCACCACCGGCCAGCTCGCGCTGCTGCGGACCATCATCGAGGTGGCCCTCGGCCACGGACTCGACGAGCGCTCCGGCTTCGCCCTGAAGGTCGCGCACGCCTACGTCAACGAGACGATCGTGGACCGGCAGCCGGTGCTGACCGACATCGTCGAGCAACTGCGCCACCCCGAACCGGAGTCCGCGGAGGCGATGAACGTCGACCTGGACGACGTGCGGGCCTGGGGCCTGGACGTGGCCCTCGTCCTCGACCGGCTCGTCGACGGCGACCTGCGGGGCATGTTCGACGGCCCCACCACGGTCGGCATCGACCTGGACGCCCCGCTGATCGTCTTCGACCTGTCCCACATCGACCGCAACTCCATCGCCATGCCCATCCTGATGGCGATCGTCGGCGTGTGGCTGGAGCACACCTGGATCCGCCCCGACCGGAAGAAGCGCATCTTCCTGGTCGAGGAGGCCTGGCACATCATCAACAGCCCGTTCGTGGCCCAGCTGTTCCAGCGCCTGCTGAAGTTCGGCCGCCGCCTCGGCCTGTCCTTCGTGGCGGTGGTCCACCACCTCTCCGACGTGGTCGACGGCGCCGCCGCGAAGGAGGCGGCCGCGATTCTCAAGATGGCCTCGACGAGAACCATCTACGCCCAGAAGGCCGACGAGGCACGCGCCACCGGCCGGGTCATCGGGCTGCCGCGCTGGGCGGTGGAGATCATCCCCACCCTCACACCGGGCATCGCCGTGTGGGACGTCAACGGGAACGTGCAGGTCGTCAAGCACCTGATCACCGAGACGGAACGCCCGCTGGTCTTCACCGACCGCGCGATGACCGAGTCGTCCGTCGACCACCGGACCGACGACGCCATGCGCGCCGCCGAACTGGAGGCGGAGGAACGGGCGGCGGCCTTCGTGGAACAGCATCTGGGCGACTACGACAGTTCGTCGACGGTGGCCTGACGGAAGGCGGACGGCCGTGACAAGACCGGACGAGCACCGCGGCGGCACCGGCCGGGGAGGAGTCCCCGACGGGCTCCTCCTGGGCCTGCTGGCGTTCCTCCTCGGCGTGACCCTGCTGCTCTGGTCGGCGACCGGCCTCTCCGCCGTCTTCGCTCACGGCGCCTGGCCGGACGGGGTCACCTTCACCCGGACCCCGCTGGCCATACGCCATCTCATCGGCCGCCCCCGCGACCTGCCCGGCGCCTGGACCGCCACCGCACCCGACCAGCTCTCCGGATACGGCCTGTTCTGGGGCCTGTTCATCGGCCAGCTGATGCTGCTGTTCGTGCTGACGGTGTTCACCATGAGCCGGATCGCCCACTGGAAGGCGGCCCGCGCCCGACGGCTGGACCCGCAGCCGGCGCCCCAGGAGGTCCCGGCCCCGCGGGCGGAACAGCCGCCCGCCCCGGCCCCGCGGCACGACCCGCCCACCGAGCCCCTCCCGGCGCCCGTCCCCCAGCCCGCCCCCGTCGCACCGGCCGCCCCGGCAGCCCCGCTGCCCGAACCGCTCGCGCCCCCGCTGCCGGGCGGGCCGATCGTCGGCGGCTGGGAGCGGATCGTGGTGGCGGACCGGGAGGAGCGCCTGACGACGGCCGCGCAGGCGGTCCGTGACGCCCCGGGGCCCGCCGTCGTCGTCACCTCGAACCCGGTCCTGTGGGCCGACACCAAGGACGCCCGCGCCAAGCTGGGCCCGGTCCACCTCTACGACCCCGCGCACCGCTGCGACACCCCGGCCCGTCTGCACTGGTCGCCGATCGCGGGCTGCGAGACGAAGCAGACGGCCCAGGAGCGGGCGGGGGCGCTGCTCGCCGCGGTCCGCCCCACCGCGAAGATCGACCAGGCGGTGGCCGACGTCGCCGAGACCCTGCTGCGCAGCTACGTCCACGCCGCCGCGATCGACGGCCGCACGGTCCGCCACGTCCACCGCTGGGCGCAGGGCACCCAGGTGCAGGACGCGGTCCGGGTCCTGCGCACCCACCCGAAGGCGGCACCGGGCGCGGGCGGCGAGCTGGAGGCCGCCCTCACCGCCCATCCCGAACGCCGGGACATGGCACAGGAGTTGACGAGCCGGGCGCTGTCCGCGCTGTTCACCGTGAACATCAGGGAGGCGTGCACTCCCCATCGAGCCGATGCCCTCGCGCTGGATTCCTTCGTCGACGAAGGGGGCACGCTCTATGTAGTGGGGGAGTCGATCGAGGACCCGAGGAGCAATCCAGGCGCGATGCCCCTTCTGACGGCCCTCGTCTCGAGCGTGGTCGAGCGCGGCCGGCACATGGCCGAACGGTCATCGGCCGGTCGGCTCGACCCACCACTCACCCTCGTCCTGGACGACGTCGCCGCGGTGGCCCCGCTCCCCCAGCTCCCGGACCTGCTGGCCGCGGGCGCGGAGCGGGGTGTGCAGACGCTGGCCCTGCTCCGCTCCCGCGAACAGGCGAGGTCCCGCTGGCCGCACGCGGAACTCCCGGTCTGACGCCGGGGGCCATCGGCGGCCCGGCGTCTCAGACGGGCCTCTCCAGCACGTACTCCAGCTCGGCCTCGTCGGTGCCCTTGCCGAGCGGGACGGTGACCCCGCTGGGCTTGAAGCCGAGCTTCCGGTAGAGCCCCTGGGCCCGCAGGTTGTCCTCGTGGACGATGAGCCGCATCCGCTCGACCCCCGCCTTCTGCGCCCAGGCGGTCCCGGCCTCGAAGAGCGCCTCGCTGAGGCCCTTCCCGCGGTGCTCGGGCCGCACGTAGACGCCCACCACGTGCCCTTGCCGGTGCTCGATGCGGTTCCCGGCCCAGTCGGTCGTCCCGGGCTCCTCAAGGAGCACTGTGGCCGTTCCGGCCCACACCCCGTCGGCCGCGATCCCCACGAACTGCTGGGCCTTCTCGGCCCCCTCGCAGGCCCCTTCGGCCCGCTCCTGCCAGAAGGAGTCCGACCTGACGACGGCCTCGTCGTAGCTGTCGAGGAAGGCGAGGTGGGCGACCGGGTCCTGGAGCGCGGCGAGCCGCAGGTCCTTCACGGCCGCCCACTCGGCGGCCCGTATGGATCGGATCACGTAATTCATGAAGCAA
>NZ_FMCI01000205.1 GCF_900091845.1 Streptomyces sp. SolWspMP-5a-2 | reverse complement strand
CCGCGCCCGCCCGGCGCGCCGCGCCCGGCGCCCGCGTGGTGTCGCGGAACAGGCGTCTCCAGACGTACCAGTTGGCGCCCACCACCACGGCGAGCGCGAGCAGGACGAAGAGGATGACGATGACCACGGTGCCGTGCCCCCGTTGTCGGACGTAGTCGGATGTGGCGTGAACCTGTCGTGCTGACGGCAGGGCCGGGCTATGACATGCGGCGCAGTGCGCGCAGCCCGCGCAACCCGATGCCCCCGACGACCGTCCCCAATACGAAGGAGACGACCGCGAGCGTCAGGTGCACCCAGAAGTACGCCGTCGGGTGGCCGCCGTCGAAGGCGAGCCCGCTGCCGTCCTTGATCAGGTTTTTGACGAAAGTGACCCAGATGACCCAGCTCCACACCCCGAAGGCGAGCAGGAACCAGGAGACCGGGCGGCTGAGCTTCATGCCTTCAGTATCGCCGTCGCCCCGGCGGCTCGACGGCCGGGGTGGGGAGGCCGGCGGGACATCCGTGACCGGGGCATGTACGTTCTCGTCCGTGCCCGCACCTCACCGGACCGTCAGGCGATCCCTGCTGGTCGCTTCCGCCGCCCTGTCGTCGCTCACGCTGACCGCGCCCGCCGCGCTCGCCGCCCCGACCCCGTCGGGCAGCCCCTCGGCCACCCCGCCCGCGCACATGTCGTCGCTGGGCGGCGCGCGGCTCGGGCAGCCGGGGGCGCAGGCCGATCTGGGCGGCGGTGCCCCGGTGCTGCCCAAGGGGCTGACCGCGCGGTCCTGGATCGTCGCGGACGCCGAGTCGGGCGAGGTGCTGGCCGCGCAGAACGCGCACTGGCGGCTGCCCCCGGCGAGCACCATGAAGATGCTGTTCGCGGACACCGTGCTGCCGAAGTTCCCGAAGACCGACCGGCACACGGTGGTCCCCGCCGACCTCGCGGACATCGGCGCCGGGTCCAGCATGGTGGGGATAAAGGAGGGCGAGACGTACTCGGTCCACGATCTGTGGCTGGGCGTCTTCCTGCGCTCGGGCAACGACGCCGTGCATGTGCTGTCGGCGATGAACGACGGCGTCGACAACACCGTCCGGGAGATGAACGAGCACGCCGCGGAGTTGCAGGCGCTCGACACCCACGTGGTCAGCCCGGACGGCTACGACGCGCCGGGGCAGGTGTCGTCGGCGTACGACCTGACGCTGTTCGCCCGCTCCGGGCTGCAGAAGAAGGACTTCCGCGAGTACTGCTCGACGGTGCGGGCCAAGTTCCCCGGGGACACGGAGAAGAAGAAGGGCAAGGAGGTCCGCGGGACCTTCGAGATCCAGAACACCAACCGGCTGCTGAGCGGCGACTTCGACATCTCCGTCTACCAGGGCATCGCGGGCGTCAAGAACGGCAACACCACCAACGCGGGCGCGACCTTCACCGGGGTCGCCGAGCGCGACGGCCGGGTGCTGCTCGTCACCGTGATGAACCCGGCGAAGAACGAGCACAACGAGATCTACAAGGAGACCGCGAAGCTCTTCGACTGGGGCTTCGCCGCGGCGGGCAAGGCGCACCCGGTGGGCGAGCTGGTGGCGCCGCGCAGCGCCGCCGGGTCGACGGCCAAGCCCGGCTCCGGCGCGTCGCCCGGTGAGGCGGGCGGCACCGCGGACAA
>NZ_FMCI01000378.1 GCF_900091845.1 Streptomyces sp. SolWspMP-5a-2 | reverse complement strand
ACCTCGCCTTCAGGACCGGGCGCGGCGTCTACACCGTCACCGTCGAGATCGCCCGGATGCTCGCCGACGGGCTCCTGGAGTGCCCGGCGGCCCCGGCGACGATCGTCGTCCACGCGCCCCCCGGCCCGATCCGGCACCGCACCCCGCCGCCTGGGCCCGCAGCCGTGCCGCCCGCGCCCCTCGGCCTGCCCCGCCGCAGCCCCGGCGCCAGCGGCATCACCGGGTCCCTCCCGCCGCCCCGCCAACCGCCGGGCTGGAAGGGCCTGTTCCGGCTGCGGGGCGGCACCCCCGGATGACCGCACGCCCGCCCCTCCGCCCCCGGGCGGCGCCGGAGCGGGCCGGAGAACAGGAAAAGAGACCGACCACATGCGAACGCAGCAGCGGGAGTTGAGCACATGGACCACGAAGCGCTGACCCGGGAGATGCGGGACCTGCGCGAGCGGGTGCCCGGGATCACCGACACCGCCCTCGCGGCGGCCGACGGGCTGCTCATCGCCGCGGACACCGCCCACCCCGTCGAACCCGAGACCCTCGCCGCGCTCGCCGCGGCCGGACTGGGCCTCGCCCGGCGCACCGCAGAGGCGACCGCCCGCGGCACCCTGCGCCGCACGGTGACCTATGGCAGCCACGGCTGCGCCGCCTTCTACGCGGTCGGCGACACCGCGCTGATGGTCGTCCTCGGCGACGAGGGCCTGGACGTGGACGGCCTGCACCGGGCGGCCCAGCCCGCGCTGCGCAGGCTCGACGCGATCCTCACCGAGAAGGCCCCCGAGGGGGTCTGAGGGGATGGTGACGAAACACATGACCGCGTCCGGTTTCTCCGACCAGGTGCTCGGGCTGGTCAAGTCGCTGCGCGCCGAGGCCCCCGACTGCGTCGCCTCCGGCGTCGTCGACATGGCCACCGGGATGCTGCTGGCCCACGAGACCGTCGAGAACCATCCGCCCGAGGTGCTCGACCTGCTCGCGGGCGCCACCCTCGACCTGTTCCAGGGCCGCACCGTCGTGATGATCGAGGACGTCTTCAAGGAGCGCCGGGGGACACCCGGTGACCACCACTTCTTCCAGGAGATCCTGGTCAACAGCGAGAACCTCACCCACCTGTTCGTGCGGCTGACCGAGCAGCAGGACGTCGTCGCCGTCGTCGTCTGCCGCAGGTCCGTCAACACCGGCATGCTCTTCGCGCAGGTCAGGCGGGTGGTCAAGGAGTACAGCCTGTGACACGCGGGCGGGCCCCGCCCCCGGGTGGGGGAGGGGCCCGCGCACGCCCACGGCGTACCTACTCGGTGCGCAGCCCGTCCGGCCGCATCAGCCTGAGCAGCGGCGGCAGGCTGCACAGGGTCACCGCGAGGACGATCGCCGCGCCGAACCCGGTCATCGCCAGCACACCGGTCCAGTCGATCCGCACGCCCGCGCCGACCATCTTCAGCAGCACCGTGCCCAGCGTCAGCCCGACCACCGCGGCGAGCACCAGCCCGAGGCCGATCGGCAGCGCCGACTGCCAGAACACCGACAGGCCCAGCGTGCGGCGCCTGGTGCCGAAGGCGACCAGCGCCGACAGCAGCTTCCGGCGCTCCCGCAACTGCTCGAGCTGCCCCACCAGCAGGCTCGCGCCGATCAGCGCGAGCACGCACGCGGCGCCCACGAACAGCCCGGTGCGCAGCGAACTGAACTCCGCGGTGCGCTTCTTGGAGACCAGCGTCTCCGGGCGCAGCAGGGCGTCGAGCCGGGCGGCCGTGTTGCGCACCTGCTCCTGCGCGTCCTCCGCGCCCGGCGTGAGGGACAGGTAGACCACTCCGCGCAGCCCGTCCGCCGCGCCGCTCGGCAGCGCGCTCGGGGTGATCAGGAAGCCGCTGCGCTCGACGCCGGTCGGGTCGGGCCTGCTCCTGGCCTGCTTCAGGTCCTTCGGCGGGCGCCAGCCGACCGTGCCCGCCTGGCTGTCGCCGCTGCCGTAGGCCGGGTTGAGGTACAGCTGCTTCCCGGACGTCAGGAGCTTCCCGGTCTCGGTGTCGTCCGCGGTGTCCGCCAGGTAGAAGACGTCGCCCTCGCGGCAGGACGGCAGGATCGCCGCCTCGCGCAGCGACGCGCAGTCGCCGACGCTGACCTGGGCGCTGTGCTCGGGCTCGTCGCGGGCGTCGCCGACATCGGCGTCGGCGATCGAGACGACCCCCCGCACGCCCTCGGTGGCGCGCATGCCCTCGGCGATCTCGGCGACCGGGGCCGCGCCGGTCGCCCGGATCTCCATCTGGGCGCGGGTCAGGTCGTTGCCGGTCCACTTGCTGTACTGGGAGTCCACCCCGGCGAAGAGCATCTGGAGGGCGATGGCGCCCGCCACCGCCACGGCGATGCCGTTGACCATCCTGGCCGCCGAGCCGCTGCTCAACTGGAGCCTGCGGACCGCGAGCTGCCAGGAGACCGCGCCCTGTCCGAGCCGTCCGACGACGGTCTCCACGAACCAGGGCAGCAGCGCGGTGATGCCGACGAGCAGCAGCAGGACGCCGCCGACGACCAGGTACTCGTTGAAGTCGCCGCCGCCGCGCCCCTGGCCGATCATCGGGGCGAGGGCCGCGAGGCCGGCCACCGGCAGCAGCAGCCGCCACCACAGGCGGCGCCGGGCGGGCTTCGCCGTCCGCACCACGCCGAGCGGTTCGATGACGACCCCGCGCAGCGCGAACAGCGTCACGCCCACCGCGGCCGCCGGGACGGCCACCGCCACCAGCAGGACGAGCGCGGGGTGCGGGGTGAGGTAGCTCGGGAACACGCTGATCCCGAAGACCTCGACGGTGCCGACGATCTGCCGGGCGACCAGGAAGAAGGCCGCGCCGAGCACGAGTCCGAGCAGTGCGCCCGCCATCGCCTCGCCCGCCGCGATCCTGCGCACCATCCGGCTGTCGGAGCCGACCAGCCGCAGCGCGGCGAGCCTGCGGTCGCGTCGCTCGCCGCCGAAGCGCACGGCGGCGGCGATGAACACCCCGACCGGCATCAGCAGCACCACGAACACCACGAGGATCAGGAGCGTCATGACCGGATCGCTCTCGTCGCCCCGGGTGGGGCTGCCGAAGTGGTCGATGCGGGCCACGTCGGGCGGGTTGATCCGGTCCGGGAGGCCGTCGGCGCCCGCGTAGTAGGCGAGTTCGTGCGAGCCGACCAGACCGCGCTCGCCGATCGTCCCGGTGATCCGGTACGGCAGCCGGGCGCGCAGCGTCGCCCCGTCGGGGGAGTCGAGCAGTTCCTTCAGGGCGGGGGAGACGACCATGTCGCCGGTGGCCGGGAAGGAGCTGAGGCCGGGCGGCAGCGGTGCATCGGCGCCCTCCGGCTCCATCACCCGGCCGCGGATGTCGGCACCTTGGTACTCGGTGTCGTTGTCCGCGATGACCAGGGAGTCCTCGGAGGGTTTCGTCGGCGTGTAGATGTAGGTGAAGTCGGCGCGCTCCTTCTCCCGTTCGTGCCGGACGGAGAGCGCGGTCGGCAGGGTCGTGGTGAGCAGCAGCAGCGCCACCCCGAGCCCCACGCCGACGGCAGTGAGCACCGCCCTGACCCATCCCTCGCGTCCGCCCCCGAGGGCGAACCTGACGCCCAGGGCGAGGTCCCTCGACCACTGCCGCACGTTCATACCGCGCGCTCCATGTCCCGTGACCTGCCGTCCCGTACGACGATCTCGCGGTCGGAGTAGGCGGCCACCCGGGCCTCGTGGGTCACCAGGACCACGGCGGCGCCGGTGGTCCGTGCGGCCTCGGTCAGCAGCTCCATCACGCGTTCGCCGTTGAGGGAGTCGAGGGCGCCGGTGGGCTCGTCGGCGAAGATCACCCGGGGGTCGGTGACCAGCGCGCGGGCCACGGCGACCCGCTGGCCCTGGCCGCCGGAGACCTCGCCGGGCCGCTTCCTGCCCAGGCCGTCGACCTCGAGGCGCTCCATCCAGGAGAGCGCGGCGCGTTCGGCGGCCTTGCGCGGGGTCCCGTTGAGGCGCAGCGGCAGCGCGACGTTCTCGACGCAGGTCAGCTCGGGCACCAGCTGGCCGAACTGGAAGACGAACCCGAACTCCGAGCGGCGCAGCGCGCTGCGCTGGGTGTCGCTCATGCCGGCCATCTCCTGGCCGTTGTAGCGGATCGACCCGGAGTCGGGCGGGACGATCCCGGCGAGGCAGTGCAGCAGCGTCGACTTGCCGGACCCGGAGGGGCCCATGACGGCGACGACCTCGCCGGGGTGGATGGAGAACTCGGCGCCGTCGAGGGCGACGGTGGGGCCGTACGCCTTGTGCAGGTCGGCGGCGGTGAGCAGGGAACCGGCCGGGTGCGTCATGCCGTCACCGCCTCACGGAGCTTGTCGAGGCGGGCCGCGGTCAGTTCGAGCCAGCGCAGGTCGGCCTCCAGGTGGAACAGGGCGTGGTCGCAGATCAGCTGGTCGGCGAGGTCGCCCTGACGCTTGCGCTCGGTCAGCGCGCGCATGGTGCGCAGGTGCTCGGCGCGCTGGGTGTCGAGGATGTCGGCCGCGTCCCGGCTGGTGAGGAGCGCGAGGACGATCTTGGTGTAGAGGGTCGACTGGAGGTACGGCTCGGGCGCCTCGGGGGTCGCGAGCCACCGCTCGACGTCGGTGATCCCGGCGTCGGTGATGGCGTACCGCTTGCGCTCGGGACCGCCGCCCGCCTCTATGCCGTCGACCTCGACGAGCCCGTTCTTCAGCAGGCGCGACATCGTCGAGTAGACCTGGCCGTAGTGCAGCGGCCGGTCGTGACCGAACTTCTCGTCGAAGGCCCGCTTCAGGTCGTAGCCGTGGCGCGGGCCGGACTCCAGGAGCCCCAGGAGGGTGTGACCAATGGACATGCCGACGACTCTACACAGCGGGTATACCCACTGTGTATACCCGGGGTGTGCAGTCGCCGCCGAAGGGTGGGAAGTCGCAGGTCAGGAGGGAATGTCAGGATTCGGCAACAGGGATTCGGGGTCGGGCTCAGGCGGGCGGCGGTCCGTCGGCCGCGCCGCCCGGCGGCCGTCCCCTGCGCGGCAGCGGGCCGGTGTCGCCCGGCAGCCGTCCGGCCTCCTTCAGGGCCCTGCGCAGCAGGAACTCGATCTGCGCGTTGGCCGACCGCAGCTCCTCGCCCGCCCACCGCGCCAGCGCGTCGTGGACGGCCGGGTCCAGCCGCAGCAGCATCTGCTTGCGCTGCTGCGGCCGGCGCTTCGCCGAGGGGACCTCGGGGGGCTCCGTCACTGGTAGAGGGTCCCGGTGTTCAGGACCGGCTGCGGGGCGCGGTCGCCGCACAGGACCACCATCAGGTTGGACACCATCGAGGCCTTGCGCTCGTCGTCCAGTTCCACGATCTCCCGCTCGGAGATCCGCGCGAGCGCCGCCTCGACCATGCCGACCGCGCCTTCCACGATCTCCCGGCGCGCCGCCACGACCGCCCCGGCCTGCTGCCGCTGGAGCATCGCCGAGGCGATCTCGGGGGCGTAGGCGAGGTGCGTGAAGCGGGACTCGATGATCCGCACCCCGGCCGCCTCCACGCGCGCGTGGAGTTCGACGGCGAGCTTCTCGGTGATCTCCTCGGCGTTGCCGCGCAGTGAGAGGCCGCCCTCGTCGTGGGCGTCGTAGGGGTACTCGATGGCGATGTGCCGCACGGCCGCCTCGGTCTGGGTGGAGACGAACTCCAGGAAGTCGTCGACCTCGAAGACCGCCTGCGCGGTGTCCCGGACGTTCCACACGACGACCGCGGCCAGCTCGATCGGGTTGCCGTAGGCGTCGTTGACCTTGAGGACGGCCGTCTCGTGGTTGCGGACCCGGGTGGAGATCTTGGTGCGCGAGGTGAACGGGTTCACCCAGCGCAGCCCGTCCTGCCGGATCGTGCCCCGGTAGCGCCCGAACAGCTGGACGACCCGGGCCTCGCCGGGGGCCACCGTGTTCAGGCCGCACATCGCGATGAAGGAGGCGAGCGCGAGGAGGACGCCGCCGATGATCAGGACGGCCTTGCCGCCGCCCGAGGAGACGCCGCTCGCGGCGACGGCCAGACCGATCCCGGCCAGCAGCCCCACCAGGCCGAGCAGCAGGGCGAGCCCGCCGCCGATGCTGTGCGCGGCGACCTCCCGCACGCGGGGTGCGGG
Source organism: Streptomyces sp. SolWspMP-5a-2 (assembly GCF_900091845.1). GTDB lineage: Bacteria > Actinomycetota > Actinomycetes > Streptomycetales > Streptomycetaceae > Streptomyces > Streptomyces doudnae. The sequence goes on along the minus strand of NZ_FMCI01000378.1, from coordinate 53,377 downwards.
CATCTCGGGTACGTCGGCCGCGGCGGTCTCCGGCGCTGTGTCGTGCGCGGACATCAGGGTCCCCCGTTCGTCGGTTGCTGAACTGCTTACTGAGTTCTAGCTAAGTGATATCACTTTACCCCGCCGGGCAACCCTTCACGCCTCCCGGCCGTCGGTTCCTTGGGGACGGGTGCTGATTGTCACGTCCGCAAAAGGCCGGATCGCCGGACCTTTGCCACAACTGGCGGTGTTAGCTTTCTGAGCTGACCTTGGCGGCGAAGTTGTGTGACTTCTGAGCACACTTGATCGAAGCGGAGCGGAACGGACCAATGGGACGCGCGGATGAGAGACGAGCGCGGCAGCGCGGTGGCCATCGCGCGGCGCCTCCACAACCGTCCGGGACCCACGCCCCCGGCGTCGGGGGCCGGGCCGAGGCCCGGCGGGCGGCGCAGGGCAAGGGCCGCGGCAGGAAGCCGGGCAAGGACGGCAAGGACGGCCGGAGCCTCATACGCAGGATGTTCACCTGGAAGAAGGTCGTCGGGACCCTGCTCGGTCTCTGCCTGCTCGGCATGGGCGCCTTCGTCGCGCTCTACATGATGATCGGCATTCCCGAGGGCAACGCCGACGCCCAGCTCCAGAGCAACGTCTACAAGTACAGCGACGGCTCCCTGATGACCCGTGACGGCCAGCGCAACCGCGAGGTCGTCGACCTGGCCAAGGTGCCGAAGAAGGTCCAGCTCACGTTCGTCGCCGCCGAGAACAAGACGTTCTACAAGGACGCCGGCGTCGACCTCAGGGGCACCGCGCGCGGTCTGCTCAACACGGTCGCGGGCCGCGGCGCCCAGGGCGGTTCGACGATCACGCAGCAGTACGTCAAGAACTACTACCTGACGCAGGACCAGACCGTCACCCGCAAGCTCAAGGAACTGGTCATCTCGCTGAAGCTGGACCGGGAGAAGTCCAAGGACTACATCCTGGCCGGGTACATCAACACCAGCTACTACGGCCGGGGCGCCTACGGCATCCAGGCCGCCGCGCAGGCCTACTACCGCGTCGACGCCGACGAACTCACCGTCGAACAGGGCGCCTACCTCGCCGCGCTGCTCCAGGCACCGAGCCAGTACGACTGGGCCTCCGCCTCCGAGACCGGTAAGAAGCTGGTGAAGGAACGCTGGAACTACGTCCTCGACAACATGGTCGAGGAGGGCTGGCTCGACCAGGGCAAGCGGACGTCGATGACCTTCCCGGTCCCCAAGGACCCCAAGGCGGCGCCCGGGATGGGCGGCCAGGTCGGCTACCTGGTGGACGCGGCCAACAACCAGCTCGCCAGGCAACTGGTCAAGCAGGGCGCGGCCGACGACGTCAACGACGCCGTGACGATGGTCAAGGCGGGCGGCTGGAACATCACCCTGAACATCGACAAGAAGCGTCAGGCGGCGCTGGAGAAGGCCGCGAAGACGCAGCTCACCAGCAAGCTCGACCCGAAGCGGCGCAAGGTCGACGCCGACGTCCAGGCCGGAGCGGTCTCCGTCGACCCGAAGACCGGCGCGGTGGTCGCGCTGTACGGCGGCCAGGACTACTACAAGCACTTCCGCAGCAACGCGACCCGGGTCGACTACCAGCCCGCCTCGACCTTCAAGCCGGTCATCCTGGCCGCCGCCTTCGACGAGGCCGCCCAGACCCAGGACGGCGAGCAGATCGCGGCGACCACGCTCTACGACGGCACCAGCAAGCGCCCGGTCGTCGACAACGGCGTGAAGGTCGGCTTCGCCCCGGAGAACGAGGACGACGCGAGCTACGGCGACGTCACCGTGCAGACCGCCATGAACAAGTCCGTGAACTCGGTCTTCGCGCAGATGGGCGTGGACGTCGGGATGGACAAGGTGCTCAAGGTGGCCGGCCGGATGGGCATGGACACCGCCGACCTGAAGGCGGTGCCCGCGCAGACCCTCGGCACCATGGGCGCGAGCCCCCTCCAGATGGCGGGCGTGTACGCGACGCTCGACAACCACGGCAAGAAGGTCACCCCGACCATCGTCAAGTCGGCCGAGAGCAGCGCCCGCACGGTCGACCTGCCCAACCCGATCGGCGAACAGGTCATCAGCCGCGAGGCCGCCGACTCGGTCACCTCGGTGCTGACCGGCGTGGTCGACGACGGAACGGCCAAGGTCTCGGTGCGCGACAACGCCGCCCGCGACGGCCGCAAGGTCGCCGGCAAGACCGGCACCTCCGACGAGAACCGCTCGGCCTGGTTCACCGGCTTCACCCCGGACCTCGTCACCTCCGTCGGCCTCTTCGGCGAGGCGAAGAAGTCCGGCGCGCAGGTCTCGATGTACGAGGCGGGCGGCCAGCCCCGCGTCAATGGCGGCGGCTTCCCGGCGCAGATCTGGGCGGCGTACACCTTCGGGGTGACGTCCAGGAGCGCCCGGTTCGACCTGGACACCACGCAGGGCGCGGCGGTCCAGCCGTCCCGGACGCCGACCCCCAGCGACACGCCGTCCCAGACGCCGAGCCAGACCCCCAGCCAGACGCCGTCCCAGACCCCGTCGGGCAGCGACACGCCGTCCCAGACCCCGTCGCAGACGCCGTCCCGGACACCGACCAGCTCGCCGCCGTCCCAGACGCCGAGCCAGACACCCACCGGCCCTGACCCGGACGACCCGCTCGACCCGAACGACGAGCAGTAGCGCACGCCGAGCAGGAGCGCACGACGAGGAGGGGCGCCCGGCACAGTGCCGGGCGCCCCTCCTCGTCGTCGGTCTCCGACTAGGTGCGGTTCAGTTCGAACCACACCACCTTGCCGGTGCTCAGCCGGGTCGCGCCCCAGCGCCTGGCCAGCTTGTTGACCAGGTACAGGCCGCGCCCGCCCTCGTCGGTCGCCCGCGCCTGCCGCAGCCGCGGCAACTGCGGCACGTCGTCGCCGACCTCGCAGCGCAGCACGTCGGTGCGGAGCAGCCGCAGGGTGACCGGCCGGGACGCGTACCGCACGGCGTTCGTCACGACCTCGCTGACCAGCAGCTCCACCGAGTCGCTCAGATCCTCCATGCCCCACCGGGACAGCGCCCTGCGGGCCAGCCGGCGGGCCCGGCCCGGAGCCGCGTCCTCCGGCTCGAGGAACCAGTACGCGACGTCGCTCGGCGCGATCCCGTCGAAGCGGGCGGCGAGCAGCGCGATGTCGTCGTCCCGGTCACCGGGGCCGAGCATGTCGAGCACCTCGTCGCAGAGGGCCTCCAGGGGCGGCGGATGGTCGGGCCCGGTGAGCTGGGCGGTCGCGGCCAGCTTCTCCCGCAACTGCTCGATGCCGGTCCACACGTCCCGCAGCCGGGACTCCACCAGGCCGTCCGTGTACAGCAGCAGGGTGCCCCCGGCGGGCGCGTCCAGCTCGACGGCCTCGAAGTCCACCCCGCCGACGCCGATCGGGGCGCCGGGCGGCACCCGCAGCACCTCGGCCCGGCCGCCCAGATGGAGCAGGATGGGCGGCGGATGACCGGCGTTGGCGATGGTGATCCGGTGCGAGACCGGGTCGTACACCGCGTACAGACAGGTCGCCATGCGGTCGCTGCCCAGCCGCTGGGCCTGCTCGTCCAGGTGGTGCAGGACCTCCTGCGGCGGCAGGTCGAGCCCGGCCAGGGTCTGCGCCGTGGTGCGCAACTGGCCCATGATCGCCGCCGAGGTCATCGAGTGGCCCATCACGTCGCCGACGACCAGCGCGACCCGGCTGCCCGGCAGCGGGATCGCGTCGTACCAGTCACCGCCCACCCGCGCCGTCTCGGCGGCGGGCAGATAGCGCGAGGCCAGCCGGACACCCGTGGGGCGCGGCAGGTTCTCCGGCAGCATGGTGCGCTGCAGCTCGTCGGCGATGTACGCCTCACGGCCGTACAGGACCGCCTTGTCGATGCCCAGCGCGCTGTGCGTCGCCAACTGGGCGGCGACCAGCAGGTCGTCCGCCTCGAAGGCGATGCGCTCCGGGCGGCGCAGGAAGAGCGCGGCGCCGATCACCCGGCGTCGGCCGCGCAGCGGCGCCAGTATCGCCCGCTGCCCGTCCGGGACGGTGAACTCGCCGCCCTCGCCGAGCAGTTCGGGCAGGGCGGCGCGGGCCGCCGGGGCGTCCGTGAAGACCGGACGCACCCCGCGCAGCACCTCGGCGAGCGCGCTGCCGGGTCGCACCTCGCACAGTTCGTTGCCGACCGTCTCCAGCTCCGAGGGCTCGGGCTGGAGCGCGGGCGCGAAACCGCCGTCGGTGTCCCGTTCGGCCGGTATGCGGTCGGTGCGGCGCAGGCGCAGCAGCAGCGGGCCGGTGGGCCGTTCGTCGCCGACCGGCAGCGGATCGCGCAGATAGACCAGGATCGCGTCCGAGAAGGTCGGCACGGTCGCCCGGCACAGGCCCATGACGATCTCGTCCAGGTCGATGCCGCGGGCGATCCGCCGGGTCGCGGCGCCCACGAAGCGCAGCCGGTCGCCGTCGCGCCGCATCGGCGTCGGCTGGCCCGGCGGCAGGCCCTGCCCGGACCTGCGCTCACCGCCGCCGAGGACCGGCGGCCGCTCGCCCTCGGTGCCCGGCTGCGACGGGATGCCCTCGGGCGCCGGACGCGGCCGGTGCGTGTCGGGCTCGGCGACGGCGGGCTGCGAGTGCTCGGAGTCCGTGCCGGACTGGCCGCCGCCCGTGCCGCCCGTGCCGCACGGCACCGCCGTCTCCGGCGTCGACGGCGTCTCGCCCGCGCGTGCCTGCGCGGGTAAGGCGCCCGACGGGGAGGCGGGCGCGGGCGCCGGGGTGCGCAGGAGCGCCCCGCGTGGGTCCGCGGGGTCGACGCCCGGCTGGGGGCGCTCGAAGGAGATGGGGTGCTCCGTCACGCGTGTCGAATCCGTCCGTCCGGGGCTGCGCGCCGTGCGCGCGGTTCGTCCCGCAGTGATGCCGATACCCGGTTTACGTGCCCCAGGAACGGAATTCCCGCGTGGTCAGAGGTCCTTCCTGTACCGCGGACGAACCGTCTGCGGCTCGCAACGGTCTCCTCGTACCCCTCGCTCACGTCCTGCCGCCCCTCGGTGACGATCGGCCAAGCCCAGCGCATGCTCCGGGAGTTGCTGCTGTGCGCCCTTGCGGAGGACGATCCTACGGTTGTGGACCGGGGGCGCATCAAGGGTCTCATGTGGACACGTGCGCGGGCGTACGGTCCCAGTCCTCCGGGAGTGACGGTACAGCCCACGAGGGGTCGGGGCGCCAGTGCTGCCATCCTTCGCTGTACGGCGGGCCCCACGCGTGGATCACCTCCACGGCCGCGTGTCCCGCCTCCCGCACCCGCCGGGCCTGCCCCTCGTCCATCAGACCGTCCCGCCGGGCCTGCGCGAACTCGTCCTCGTCGCGCCAGTCCCAACTGTGGTCCGGACGCACCGTGATGTCCAGGAAATGGTCCTCGGAATCCACTCCGCCGTCCCAACGGGTCAGCGGTGTCTCCAGGTTCACGTACCAGTTCTTGAACTGCCATCCCGGGTCCCAGAACAGCCAGACCGACCAGGGCTCGCCCGGCCTGGCCAGCTTGAGCACCCCGGTGCCGAACCAGTGGTCGCGCTGGACCGTCCGCGCCTTGGTGTACCGGGACTCCAGAGGTTCCTGGTGCACGGGAGTGCCATCGGCGAGCACCGGCTTGACGCACTCGGTCCCCGGGGCCATCCAGGCGGCCAGCAGCTCGGCGTCGTCGCGCACGACGGTGACCGGGCGGGCGATGTGGATCCCCGGGCCGCCGTTCTCCCGGTAGCGCCACAGGATCTGACTCCCGGGGTCCCAGAAACCCGTCGGACCGCCCGCTGTCACCCGCTTCGCGTCCCCGCGTACCGCTCCACCGTCTGCCATGCACAGATATTAGGTGCCCGCGGCATACGACGCTGCGGTCCCCGTCACGGTTCCGGCCGGTCCGCGCGAAAGGTTCGCGCGCGGTTACGGGCGTGTCATCCGCAGGACATCCAGTGCCTCGTCCAACTGCTCGACGGTGAGGTCGCCGCGCTCCACGTACCCGCCGTCCAGCACCACCTGACGGATCGTCCGCCGCTCGGCGAGCGCCTTCTTGGCGATCTTCGCCGCCTCCTCGTACCCGAGGTACCTGTTCAGCGGGGTGACGACGGACGGCGACGACTCCGCGTACTCGCGGGCCCGCTCCCGGTCGGCGACGATCCCGTCCACCGTCCGGTCGGCGAGCAGCCGCGCCACGTTGGCCAGCAGCCGCACCGACTCCAGCACGTTCTTCGCGATCACCGGCAGCATCACGTTCAGCTCGAAGTTGCCCGCGGCGCCCGCCATGGCGACCGTCGCGTCGTTCCCGACGACCTGGGCGGCGACCATCAGGACCGCCTCGGGGACGACCGGGTTGACCTTGCCCGGCATGATCGACGAGCCCGGCTGGAGGTCCGGCAGCGCGATCTCGGCGAGGCCGGTGCGCGGCCCCGACGCCATCCACCGCAGATCGTTGGCGATCTTCGTCAGGCCGACCGCGACGGTCCGCAGCTGCCCGCTGGTCTCGACGATGCCGTCCCGCGCGCCCTGCGCCTCGAAGTGGTCCCTGGCCTCCGTCAGCGGCAGCCCGGTGGCGCGGGCCACCTCCGCGATGACGGCGGCGGAGAAGCCGGGCGGCGTGTTGATGCCGGTGCCCACCGCGGTGCCGCCCAGCGGCAGTTCGGCGAGGCGCGGCAGCGACGCCCGCAGCCGCTCCACGCCGTACCGCACCTGCGCGGCGTACCCGCCGAACTCCTGGCCGAGGGTCACCGGCGTGGCGTCCATCAGATGGGTGCGCCCCGACTTCACCACGTCGGCGAACTCCTCGGCCTTGCGGCCCAGCGCGGCGGCGAGATGGTCGAGGGCGGGCACCAGGTCGCGGGTGACGGCGGCGGTCGCCGCGATGTGGATCGACGACGGGAAGACGTCGTTGGACGACTGCGAGGCGTTGACGTGGTCGTTCGGGTGGACGTCCCGCCCGAGCCGCTCGCTCGCCAGGGTGGCAAGCACCTCGTTGGCGTTCATGTTGGACGAGGTGCCGGAGCCGGTCTGGAAGACGTCCACCGGGAACTGCTCGTCCCAGCGCCCCTCGGCGACCTCCCCGGCCGCCTCCTGGATCGCCCGCGCGATCTCCGGGTCGAGCACGCCCAGCTCGGCGTTCACCTTCGCGGCCGCCGCCTTGACGCGGGCCAGCGCCTCGATGTGCGCCCGCTCGATCCGCTGTCCCGAGACGGGGAAGTTCTCGACGGCGCGCTGGGTCTGGGCCCGCCACTTGGCGTCGGCGGGGACGCGGACCTCGCCCATGGAGTCGTGTTCGATGCGGTAGTCGCTCATGCTCCGTACAGCGACCGGCGCGGCCCGGATGTTCCGCCCGCTGGGCCGTCCGGGGGCGCCGGCCCTGTGAGACCGGTCTCGCCCCCGGGGCCGCCCGGCGGGTCAGCCCAGACCGGGGCCCCGCACCGGGATCGACGTGAACGTCGGCGCGGGCGCCGGGTCCTGGAAGAAGTCGTTGCCCTTGTCGTCCACCACGACGAACGCCGGGAAGTCCTCGACCTCGATCTTCCAGACCGCCTCCATGCCCAGCTCCTCGTACTCGACGACCTCGACCTTCTTGATGCAGTCCTGCGCGAGCCGGGCGGCCGGGCCGCCGATGGAGCCGAGGTAGAAGCCGCCGTGCGTGCCGCACGCGTCCGTCACCTGTTTGCTGCGGTTGCCCTTGGCGAGCATCACCCTGGAGCCGCCCGCCGCCTGGAACTGCTCCACGTAGGAGTCCATGCGCCCGGCCGTCGTCGGCCCGAAGGACCCGGACGCGTACCCCTCCGGGGTCTTCGCCGGGCCCGCGTAGTACACCGGGTGGTCCTTCAGGTACTGCGGCATGCCCTCGCCCGCGTCCAGCCGCTCCTTGATCTTGGCGTGCGCGATGTCGCGGGCCACCACCAGCGGGCCGCTGAGCGAGAGCCGGGTCTTCACCGGGTACTTGGTCAGCTCCGCGAGGATGTCGTCCATCGGCTGGTTCAGGTCGATGCGCACGACGTCCGACGCCTCGTCCAGGTGCTCGTCGGTGGTCTCCGGCAGGAACCGCGCCGGGTCCGTCTCCAGCTGCTCCAGGAAGACGCCCTCGGCGGTGATCTTCGCGACGGCCTGGCGGTCCGCCGAGCAGGAGACGGCGATGGCGACCGGGCAGGAGGCGCCGTGCCGGGGCAGCCGCACCACGCGCACGTCGTGGCAGAAGTACTTGCCGCCGAACTGCGCGCCGATACCGATCCGCTGGGTCAGCTCGAAGACCTTCTGCTCCAGCTCCTTGTCCCGGAAGCCGTGCCCGAGCGGCGAGCCCTCCGCCGGGATCTCGTCCAGGTAGTGCGCGGAGGCGTACTTCGCCGTCTTCAGCGCGTACTCGGCGCTGGTGCCGCCGACCACGATCGCCAGGTGGTACGGCGGGCAGGCGGCCGTGCCCAGCGAGCGGATCTTCTGCTCCAGGAACGCCATCATGGAGCCCTCGTTGAGGACCGCCTTCGTCTCCTGGTAGAGGAACGACTTGTTGGCGCTGCCGCCGCCCTTCGCCATGAAGAGGAACTTGTAGGCGCCGCCGTCGGTCGCGTACAGCTCGATCTGCGCCGGGAGGTTGGACCCGGTGTTCTTCTCGTCCCACATGGTCAGCGGGGCCATCTGCGAGTAGCGCAGGTTCAGCTTCGTGTACGCGTCGTGGATGCCGTGCGAGAGCGCCTTCTCGTCCTCGCCCGAGGTCAGGACGTTCTGCCCGCGCTTGCCCATGACGATCGCCGTGCCGGTGTCCTGGCACATCGGCAGCACACCGGCCGCCGCGATGTTGGCGTTCTTCAGCAGGTCGAGCGCCACGAACTTGTCGTTGCCCGACGCCTCCGGGTCGTCGATGATCCGGCGAAGCTGCGCCAGGTGGGCCGGGCGCAGGTAGTGCTGGATGTCGTGGACGGCCTCGGCCGCCAGCGTGCGCAGGGCCTCGGGCTCGACCTTGAGGAACGTCCGCCCGTCGGCCTCGAAGGTGGAGACACCCTCGGAGGTCACCAGCCGGTAGGGGGTGGTGTCCTCTCCCATGGGGAGCAGATCGGTGTACGCGAACTCAGGCATCTCAGCCCATTCCTCACTCGACGGACGACGCCCGCCGACGTTGGCGGGCCCCTCAGCGTAGAACCTGCCTCCGACACCGCTCCGGTGAGGTAAGGCTCAGTCGGCGCCTCCACCCCCTAGTCGCGATCTATCGCGTTTCGGTACGCTGCTGCCGTGGACCTTCACAAGCACGCCCCGCAGGCGGACGCGTCGCCCGCAGTCGCCGAGCTGCGCGCCTCCGACGCCGACCGCGACCGGATCGCCGACATCCTCCGCGAGGCCCTCGCCGAGGGGCGGCTGACCGCGGAGGAGCACGCCGAGCGGGTCGAGGAGGTCTACCGCGCCAAGACCGTCGGCCAGCTCGAACCCCTCGTCCAGGACCTGCCGGCCGCCCATGAGCGCCGTCAGGGACCGGCGTTCGTCCCGCCCCCGGGCCGCCCCGCCCGCGCGTACGTCCCGGCCGACCCGGACGACAACGTGGTCGCGGTGTTCAGCAGTGCCGTCCGCCGGGGCCGCTGGCGCGCGGGCCGGCGCATCCACGCGTACGCGGTCTTCGGCAGCGTCGAGATCGACCTCAGCGAGGCCCTCTTCGAGCACCAGCAGGTCGTCGTCAAGGCGCTCTCCGTCTTCGGCAGCGTCGAGGTGCGCGTCCCGGAGAACGTGTCGCTGCGCGGCACCGGCGGCGGCGTCCTCGGCAGCTTCGAGGTGGACCACCTGGACGCGGTCGACCCGCGCGCCCCGGTCGTCCACGTCGACGGCTGGTCCGTCCTCGGCAGCATCGAGGCGCGGCCGAGGCGCGGCAGGCTCGTCGCGGACATCCTCGACCGGGTGCAGCGCAAGATCGACAAGGTCGGCCGCGCCGACAGGACGGTGCGCAGACACCTCGACCGGTGATCCGGCGGTGGGGAACGGAGTGCATAGGCCCGCGCACAGCGGGTAGGCCTTGCGCATCGTCTCTCGCTCGCGAAGCCGTCGTCAGGAGTAGACCGTGCCGCAACCGCCGCATTCGTCCGCGCAGGTAGCTGCCGTTCCGGCCCAGCGGGTGCCCGTGCGGGACAGGGACCAAGACGCGCCCTGGCACACCGAGGCGGTGTGCCGGCGCGACGAGGCGAGCCTGTTCTTCGCACCGTCCAAGGAACCCACCGCAGCCCGGCTCTCCCGCGAGGAGGCGGCCAAGCGGGTCTGCGGCCGGTGTCCCGTGATGGTCGAGTGCCGGGAGCACGCGCTCCTGCAGCCGGAACCGTACGGCGTCTGGGGCGGCCTCACGGCCGCGGAACGCCGGGTGGTGCTGGCCAGACGGCGGCGGCGCGAGGTCGAACTGCAGAAGGCGGCGCGGGCGGGCAGCCGCATAGCCCAGGCGGGCTGACAGCCGAACGTGGGCGCCCCCTACCGCACCAGGGGACGCCCACTCCGCACAGCGGGCACGCTCTCGCCCTGCGGGGTTCCGCGGGGCGGGGAGGGACGCGGATCGCTCCGCGGAATCCTCACTTCCCCCGGTCGAAGTCGACGGCGCTGTAGGCCCGCAGCTTGCTCAGCCGGTGCTCGGAGTCGATCCGCCGCACCGTCCCGGACTTCGACCGCATCACGATCGAGTCGGTGGTCGCGGTCTCCGACCGGTACCGCACTCCCCGCAGCAGCTCCCCGTCCGTGATGCCGGTCGCGACGAAGAAGACGTTCTCGCCGGAGACGAGGTCGTCCGTGGTGAGCACCCGGTCCAGGTCGTGGCCCGCGTCCACCGCGCGCTGCCGCTCGTCGTCGTCCTTGGGCCACAGCTTGCCCTGGATGGTGCCGCCGAGGCACTTCACCGCGCACGCCGAGATGATCCCCTCGGGCGTGCCGCCCACGCCGAGCAGCAGGTCGACGCCGGTGCCCTCGCGCAGCGCCAGGATCGACCCGGCCACGTCGCCGTCCGAGATCAGCTTGATGCGCGCGCCGGTCTCCCGGATCTCGTCGATGATGCCCGCGTGCCGCGGCCGGTCCAGGATGACGACGGTGACGTCCTCCGGCGCGGACCGCTTGGCCTTCGCGACCCGGCGGATGTTGACCGACACGGGCGCGTCGATGTCGACGAAGTCCGCCGCGTCGGGCCCGGTGACCAGCTTGTCCATGTAGAACACGGCGGACGGGTCGAACATCGACCCGCGGTCGGCCGCGGCCAGCACGGCGATCGCGTTGGTCATGCCCTTCGCGGTCAGCGTGGTCCCGTCGATCGGGTCGACGGCGATGTCGCACTCGGGCCCGGTGCCGTCCCCGACCCGCTCCCCGTTGAAGAGCATCGGGGCCTCGTCCTTCTCGCCCTCGCCGATGACCACGACGCCGTTCATCGACACGGTGTGGACGAGGGTGCGCATGGCCCGCACGGCCGCACCGTCGGCGCCGTTCTTGTCGCCCCGGCCGACCCAGCGGCCCGCGGCCATCGCGGCGGCCTCGGTGACCCGGACGAGTTCCAGGGCGAGGTTGCGGTCGGGGGCTTCGCTGGGGACTTCGAGTTCGGACGGCAAGTGATGATGCTCGGTCATCGGAGCGCACCTTTCTGATACGACGACGGCCGGATGAGGGTGACTCCGACTCTATCGCCAGTCCTACAAAATGAGCAGGGGGGCCCACGGATGAGCAGACCGGGGCACCTGCGACGATGGGGACGTGGCAGGTTCGAACGGTAAGCAGAAGACGGTCCGGGACATGATCCTCTCCCTGGCCCTCATCGGGGTCGCGGCGGCGGTCATCTACGTCTTCGTCCCGCACGACGACGGGGAACCCGACGTCAAGCGGGTCGACTACCGGGTGGAGCTGCTGACCGCCCGGCGCGCCGCCTCCTACCCGGTGGCCGCCCCCCAGGGGCTCCCCGAGGAGTGGAAGGCCACCTCGGTCCGCTTCCGTGGCGACGACTCCGACGCCTGGCACCTCGGATTCCGGGCCCCCGACGGGCAGTACGTGCAGATAGAGCAGTCCACTCAGAAGCCGTCGAAGTTCATCGACACCGCGAGCCAGGGCTCCAGGGAGACGAAGGTCACCCAGGAGATCGGCGGTGCCACCTGGACCCATTACACCGGCGGTCGCTACGACGCGCTCGTCCGCTCCGACCGGGGCGCCACGACGGTGGTCGCGGGCACCGGCTCGTTCGAGCAGCTCGCCGAGATGGCGAAGGCGCTGCGGACGGCGTAGCCGCCCACGGCACGCGGAAGGCCCCGGCGCGGTTCGCCGCCGGGGCCTTCGTCGTCGTCGGGTCCGCTCAGACCGTCGTGACGACCTGCTCGTACGACAGGCGCGGGGAGCGCGGGAACCAGGCGTCCTCGCCGGGGCGGCCGATGTTGACGACCATCAGCGGGGTGTGGTCGTCGTCCAGGAACTCCTTGCGGACGCCCTCGAAGTCGAGGCCGGTCATCGGTCCCGCGGCGAGACCGGCGGCGCGCACGCCGATGATGAAGTACGCGGCCTGGAGGGCGGCGTTCAGGGCCGCGGCGCCCTCACGGGCCGGGCGCTCGCTGAAGAAGAGGTCCTTCGCCTGCGGGAAGTGCGGCAGCAGGGCGGGCAGCTCGTCGTGGAACTCGTTGTCCGCGGCGAGGATCGCGACCAGCGGCGCGGTGGAGGTCTTCGGCCGGTTGCCCTCGGCCATGTGCCGCACCAGGCGCTCGCGGGCCTCGGGGGAGCGGACCAGGGTGATGCGCAGCGGGTTCTGGTTGAACGCGGTGGGGCCGTACTTGACCAGGTCGTAGATGGCCTGGACCTGCTCGTCGGTCACCGGCTCGTCGGTGAAGGTGTTCGCGGTGCGGGCCTCGCGGAACAGCAGGTCCTGGGCGTGGGGGTCAAGAACGAGAGACATGGGGGAACTTTCTGGCGGAATGTACGGGATCCGGAATCCCCGGACCGGCTGACGATCACGACGGTACGCCAGAGAAGTTCAAGGTTCAACCAAAGACGGACCGCGGTGATCCGCTTCACAGGTGCGCACGGGGGAGACGGCCGATGGGCGGGGCGGCGGGACTGGTCTCACGGGGGTGGGGCGCCGCCTCGCGGGCGACGCGGGAGATCACCCGTTCGGGTGACGGGCGCTCGCGGGGGAGGTGGTCACCCTTGGCGAGGGCCGGGGGGAGAGGGGAGGGGCGGGCGTCGACCAATCACGCGCCGCCGGTGGCGGCGCGCGCCGACCGGCTACGCGTCCGTCCCGCCGTCGGGGCCGTCCTGCTCCTGTTCCTCCGCCAGCGCCGCGTCCAGGCGGGCCCGCGCGCCGTCCAGCCAGCGGCGGCACACCTTCGCCAGCTCCTCGCCGCGCTCCCAGAGCGCCAGGGACTCCTCCAGCGTCGTGCCGCCCGCCTCCAGGCGCCGCACGACCTCGATCAGCTCGTCCCGGGCCTGCTCGTACCCGAGCGCCTCTTCCGCCACCTTGCCGGTCATTCCGCCCACCCTATGCATCGCTCTCATCGACTCGAACAGTGAATTCGCCCTCGGCCACCCGCGCCCGCAGCAGCTCGCCCGCGCCGACCTGGCCGGGCGCCCTGACGACCGGACCGTCCGCCGTCTGGAGCACCGCGTAGCCGCGCTTCAGGGTGGCGGCGGGGGAGAGCGCCACCACGCGCGCGTGCGTGTGCGTCAGCTCCGAGTCCGCGCGGTCTAGGAGGTGGCCCAGCATGCGGCGGGAGCGGTCGGTGAGGGACGCCACGTGGTCGGCCCGCTCGTCGATCATCCGGTGCGGATCCTCTATCGAGGGCCGCGCCAACGCGTGCGCGAGACCGCGCTCCTCCCGCGCGAGGAGCCCCTCCACGCACCGCCGCGCCCGGTCCCGCAGGCCGCGCACCCGCTCGAACTCCTCGCCGACGTCCGGCACGACCTTCTTCGCCGCGTCGGTCGGCGTGGACGCCCGCAGGTCCGCCACGTGGTCCAGGAGGGGGTTGTCGGGCTCGTGCCCGATCGCCGACACCACCGGCGTACGGCAGGCGGCGACCGTGCGCACCACCTGCTCGTCGGAGAACGGCAGCAGGTCCTCCACGCTGCCGCCGCCGCGCGCGACGATGATCACGTCCACCTCGTCGTGCGCGTCCAGCTCCTTCACCGCCTGCACCACCTGCGGGACCGCGTGCACGCCCTGCACCGGGACGTTGCGCACCTCGAAGCGGACGGCGGGCCAGCGGTGCCTGGCGTTCTCCAGGACGTCCCGCTCGGCGGCCGACGCCCGCCCGCAGACCAGCCCGATCAACTGCGGCAGGAACGGCAGCGGCTTCTTGCGCTCCCGCGCGAAGAGGCCCTCGGCGGCCAGCGACTTCTTCAGCTGCTCCAGGCGCGCCAGCAGCTCCCCGACGCCCACCGGCTTGATCTCGGCGGCCCGCAGCGACAACTGGCCGCGCGGCGCGTACCACTCGGGCTTCGCGTGCACGACCACCCGGGCGCCCTCGCTGACGACGTCGGCGACGGCCTCGAAGACCTGCCGGTAGCAGGTCACGCTGATCGAGATGTCGTACGAGGGGTCGCGCAGTGTCAGGAAGACGACGCCGGCGCCCGGCCGCCGGGAGAGCTGGGTGATCTGCCCCTCGACCCAGATGGCGCCGAGGCGGTCGATCCAGCTCCCGATCAGCCGCGACACCTCGCCGACGGGGAGGGGCGACTCCGGGGACGTGTTCGCAGCCATGCGGGTGAGCGTAACCGCAGCCACTGACAGCGGACCGCGCGAACGGGACGCCGTCACGGGGGAGCGGCGGGAGGCGGCCGTGAGCAGGGGGATCACGGGGAGACCGCGGGGGTGGGCACGCGGGTGCGGAGGTGCGGAGGTGCGGAGGTGCAGAGGTGCGGAGGCGGCGAGGTGCGGAGGTGCCGAGGAGCGGAGGCGGGGAGGTGCCGGGGAGCGGAGGTGCGGAGATGCCGAGGTGTCGAGGTGCGGGGCGTCGGGCCGCAGGCACCCTCGGCCAGCCCGTTCCGCCAGCCGGTTCCGTCAGCCCGTTCCGTCGGCCCCGCTCCGTCAGCCGGTTCCGTCAGCCGGTTCCGTCAGTCCGCTGCGTCAGCCCGCCGTGTCAGTCCGCGACCCGCCCCCGCTGGCTCACCAGCACCACGAGACCGATCACCAGCCACACCGCGCCCACCACCTGGGCCGCGCCCGACGCCTCCACGATCACCGCGATGGTGATCGCCGCGCCCAGCACCGGCATCACCAGGTGCCGCCACCACACCACGGGACCTCCGGCCCGCCGGACCACGAACCAGCCCACCACGCTCGCGTGCAGCAGCGTGAACGCCGTCAGCGCGCCGATGTCGACGACCGACACCAGGTGGTCCATGCCGTCGTCCCTGCTGGCCGCCCAGACCGCTGCCACCAGCGTGATCACCGCCGCGCACAGCAGCGCCACCCTGGGCACCCCGGAGTCCGTCCGCGACAGGGCCCGCGGCAGCCGCCGGTCGCGGCCCATCGCGAACAGCAGCCGCCCGGCCGCCGCCTGCCCGGCCAGCGCCGCGAACGCCGCGCCGATCGCCTTGCTCACCGCGACCAGGTCGTGCAGCCAGCCGCCCACCGACACGTCCACGGCGTCGTAGAACGCGGATCCCTGCTTGGCCGGGTCGGCGGCGAGCTGCGCGGACGTCGTCGGTTCGAGGAGCGCGACCAGGTACGTCTGCGCCACGAACAGCACGCCCGCGAGGGCCAGGCAGAACAGCACCGCGCGCGCGACCTTCTCGGACCCGCCGGTGACCTCCTCGGCGAAGGACGCGATCGCGTCGAAGCCCAGGTACGACAGGACGGCGATCGACACCGCGCCGATCACCGCGGAGAGCGCGAACGCGCCCTGCGTGCCGTCCCCCGACAGCGGCGACAGCAGGCCGCGTTCGGCGCCGTCGCGCGCGAGGACGACGATCGCGGAGACGACGAAGACCAGCAGCACCACGATCTCCATGGCCAGCACCAGGAAGCCGACCCGGGCCGCGGCCCGCACGCCCCAGAGGTTCAGCAGGGTCGTGACGACCACCGCGATCGCCGTCCACACCCAGCGGGAGACGCCCGGGACCAGCGCGTTCATCGCGATCCCGGAGAACAGGTAGGCGACCGCCGGGATGAGCAGGTAGTCCAGCATCGCCATCCAGCCCGCGATGAACCCGGCCTCCCGGCCGAGCGCCGCGCGCGCGTAGGCGAACACCGAGCCCGCGAGCGGCACCACCCGCACCATCTGGGCGTAGCTGAAGGCGGTGAACGCCATCGCCACCGTCGCGATGACGTAGACGAGTGCCACCGCGCCGTGCGAGCGCGCGTCCAGGGTGCCGAACACGCCGACGGGAGCCATCGGGGCGATGAACAGCAGCCCGTAGACGACGAGGTCCCGGAAGCCGAGACTGCGCCGCAGCCCGTGCCGGCCGCCCGGCCCGCCGCCCGCTCCCGCGGCCTCTCCGCCTGTTCCCGCGGGCTCTCCGCCCGTTCCCGCCGTCGCGCCGCCCGTCCCGGACATCGTGCCTCCGCCTGTGCCTCGACCGTTCTGTCCCTGCCCACCCCTCCCACCTCACGCCAGTCTCTCCAAAGGCGCGATCTTTGACCCGCCGAACGCGGCCTTACGATGGGTGCCATGACTGCTTCGCCTGGCCGCCGTGTCCTGCTCGCCGCCCCCCGGGGCTACTGCGCGGGCGTGGACCGCGCCGTGATCGCCGTCGAGAAAGCCCTGGAGCAGTACGGGGCTCCGATCTATGTCCGGCACGAGATCGTGCACAACAAGTACGTCGTGCAGACCCTGGAGAAGAAGGGCGCCGTCTTCGTCGAGCGGACGGAGGAGGTCCCCGAGGGGAACATCGTGATGTTCTCCGCGCACGGGGTCGCCCCCGTCGTCCACGAGGAGGCCGCCCGCGGCAGGCTCGCCACCATCGACGCGACCTGCCCGCTCGTCACCAAGGTCCACAAGGAGGCCGTCCGCTTCGCCAAGGAGGACTACGACATCCTCCTGATCGGGCACGAGGGCCACGAGGAGGTCATCGGCACCTCCGGCGAGGCCCCCGAGCACATCCAGCTCGTGGACGGCCCCGCGGACGTCGCCAAGGTCGAGGTCCGCGACCCCTCCCGGGTCGTGTGGCTGTCGCAGACGACCCTCTCCGTCGACGAGACGATGGAGACCGTCGACGCCCTCCAGGAGAAGTTCCCGCAGCTCATCTCGCCGCCCAGCGACGACATCTGCTACGCCACCCAGAACCGCCAGCTCGCGGTGAAGCAGATGGGCGCCGAGGCCGAGCTGGTCATCGTGGTCGGCTCGCGCAACTCCTCCAACTCGGTCCGTCTCGTCGAGGTCGCCAAGCAGGCGGGCTCCCGCGAGGCCTACCTGGTGGACTTCGCCGACGAGTGCGACGAGAGCTGGCTCGACGGCGTCTCCACGGTCGGCGTCACCTCGGGCGCGTCCGTCCCCGAGATCCTCGTCGAGCAGGTCCTGGAGTGGCTGTCGCAGCGCGGCTTCGAGGACGTCGAACTGGTCAAGGCGGCCGAGGAGTCGATCACCTTCTCGCTGCCCAAGGAGCTCCGCCGTGACCTGCGCGACGAGGCGGCCGCACTGGTCGCCGAGCGCGGCGGTTCTGGCACGCCGGGGACCTCGGCCGAGTGACTGTCAGTCCCCCGTCGTAACGTAGGGCCATGCAGATCTTCGGCGTGGACATCGGCGGATCCGGGATCAAGGGCGCCCCTGTGGACCTGGACAGGGGCGACCTTGCACAAGAGCGGTTCAAGGTGCTGACCCCGCACCCGGCGACCCCCGACGGGGTGGCGGACGGGGTCAAGGAGGTCGTGGAGCACTACGGCTGGACCGGCCCGGTCGGGCTCACCTTCCCCGGCGTCGTCACCGGCGGCTCCACCATCCGCACGGCGGCCAACGTCGACAAGAGCTGGATCGACACCGACGCGCGCGCCCTCTTCTCCGACCGGCTCGGCGGCCTCCCGGTGACGGTGGTCAACGACGCGGACGCGGCGGGCGTCGCCGAGGTGGCCTTCGGCGCGGGCCGGGACCGCAAGGGCACCGTCATCCTGTTGACGTTCGGCACGGGCATCGGCAGCGCGGTCTTCGTGGACGGCACGCTGCTGCCCAACACCGAGCTGGGCCACCTGGAGCTGCACGGCCACGACGCGGAGAAGAAGGCGTCGAGCAAGGCCAAGGAGGACGGCGACCTGACGTGGGAGCACTGGGCCCGCCGGGTCCAGAAGTACCTCGCCCACGTCGAGATGCTCTTCACGCCCGAGCTGTTCATCATCGGCGGCGGGGTCAGCCGCAAGTCCGAGAAGTTCCTGCACTTCATCGAGGGCATCAAGGCGGACATCGTCCCGGCCCAGCTCCAGAACAACGCGGGCATCGTGGGCGCGGCGATGCACGCCGCCCAGGACGGCTGAGGCGCGGTCAGCGCCGCTGGGCCGCCGCGCGCCTGCGCATCAGGGCGACCCGGCGGCACAGCACCACCACACCGGCGACCAGGGTGCCGCCGTAGAGCCACCCCGCCTGGGTGGCGAGGGCCGTCACCAGGCCCATGAGCCGGCCGAGGACCCCCGCGTCGCCCTCGGCCATGGGCAGCAGCCCGACGGCGAAGGCGATCGGTACGACGACGGGCGCGGTCAGCAGATCGCCCCGGCGCACCCAGGCGGCGGTCACCAGGCACACCGGCAGGAACAGCACGCCGTAGACGGTGAGGGACTCCAGGAGCAGGGCGTCGAGGCAGCCGAGGGCGAACATGACGGCGCCGCAGAAGAGGCCGCCGCCCAGCCCGGTCAGCCGGGGGTTGGGCAGCCGCCGCACGGCCTGGACGAACGGGGGCGCCGGTGTCCTGGCGGGCACCGGACGGGCGCCGGGTGCCCGCCGCTGCACCGGGCGGCCGGTGCCGACGGCGTCTCTGGCCCCCTTCCGTCCACCGCGTGCCGCCTGCGGGGGCAGCGGGGGCGTGCCGCGTCGCGGTCCTTGCTGCGGGGGGCGCGTCCTGTGTTGCTCCACTGGACCAACTTAGGTCGGTTAATGTGCGGAATGGCTCCTCAGACACGCCGGGGAGCGAGCCCTGGCCACGCGTTCGATACGTCGCCGGGGCGGGGGCGGCACGCCGTAGACTGGTGGATCGGCCCGCCGCACCGTTGTAAGGACCGGGCCCGCAGCCCCAGCCCCTGAAGTCCTCTCACGTACGGGAAGTCGCCACGTGTCGCTCACGATCGGAATCGTCGGTCTGCCGAATGTCGGCAAGTCGACCCTGTTCAACGCCCTCACCAAGAACGACGTGCTCGCGGCCAACTACCCGTTCGCGACCATCGAGCCGAACGTCGGCGTGGTCGGCGTCCCCGACCCGCGGCTGACGAAGCTGGCGGAGATCTTCAGCTCGCAGAAGATCCTCCCGGCGACGGTCGACTTCGTGGACATCGCCGGCATCGTGCGCGGCGCGAGCGAAGGCGAGGGGCTGGGCAACAAGTTCCTCGCGAACATCCGCGAGTCCGACGCGATCTGCCAGGTCATCCGGGCCTTCAAGGACGAGAACGTCGTGCACGTCGACGGCAAGGTCTCGCCCAAGGACGACATCGAGACGATCAACACCGAGCTGATCCTCGCGGACCTCCAGACCATCGAGAAGGTCCTGCCGCGCCTCCAGAAGGAGTCGCGCATCAAGAAGGACATCGCGCCGAAGGTGAAGGCCGTCGAGGAGGCGAAGGAGATCCTGGAGCGGGGCGACACCCTCTTCTCGCAGGGCGTCCTCCAGGGCAGCGAGCGCGCGGAGCTGCTGCACGACCTGCACCTGCTCACCACGAAGCCGTTCCTGTACGTCTTCAACGTCGACGAGGACGAGCTGCTCGACGACACCTTCAAGGCCGCCCAGCGCGACCTGGTCGCCCCCGCCGAGGCCATCTTCCTCAACGCCAAGCTGGAGGCGGACCTCGCCGAGCTGGACGAGGCGGACGCGATGGAGCTGCTGGAGTCGGTCGGCGCGGAGGAGCCGGGCCTGGCCACCCTCGCCCGCGTCGGCTTCGACACCCTGGGTCTTCAGACCTACCTGACGGCGGGCCCGAAGGAGTCCCGCGCCTGGACGATCAAGAAGGGCGCGACGGCCCCCGAGGCGGCGGGCGTGATCCACACGGACTTCCAGAAGGGCTTCATCAAGGCGGAGGTCATCTCCTTCGCCGACCTGGTGGAGACGGGCTCGGTAGCGGAATCCCGAGCCAAGGGGAAGGCCCGCATGGAGGGCAAGGAGTACGTGATGCAGGACGGGGACGTGGTGGAGTTCCGGTTCAACGTGTAGCGGGTGACGCGGCGCCGCGCTTCTGAACTTGTGGAACGCGTGGTTCAGAGAGGGTCCGACTCTTCGGAGGCGGACCCTAGCCAGGTGGGTGACCGCCCGTCGGTGGCTACGGTGTTACGGGCTGACTCCTGCGCGAGCCAGCCCGTAATACGTCTGATCGCAGTGAAACGGCGCGCCGGCCGGACGCGGGCGTCAGATGGGGTCGAGTAGGCCTCGCGACTCGACGTTTCGCTGACCCGCATATGTGATCTGTACGGTTTCACCCGAGGCGTGAGCAAGGGCTTTTCCGTCGAGCGCGCGTACCGTACGGCGGAGGTTGGCGCGCATAGTGCTCGGCATCCACTGAGAAAGATCCGAGTAGCGGACACCTCGTGTCCCGCTGCGATAGAGCAGCACGAGTACCCGGTCGCTGGCCCGCAGATCTGTCCTGAGAACCTTCTGGAAACCCCCGAAGTCCTGGATGCTGGGTACGCGCCGCGTCATCAGATCTTCGATGAGCTTCTGGGCCTCCTGCGGCGTGGTCCCTCTGCTCAGTCGAACGAACTCCGCGAGCACCCAGTCGAGCATCGACGTGACAAGAGTGGCGTCCTGCAGGTTGACGTCGATCTCGTCGGAAAGGTGCGCGGCGTTACGGTTGTTGCGGATGTCGTAGATGAGTCGGAGGGAACGGGGGATATGGATGCGCACGGACTTGGGGTGCAGGTTTCCGGGTTGCCCCTCTGCGGTCTTGATGATCCCGTTCGTGTCGAGCTTCTTCCTGCCGTCGAGTGGCGTGTGTGTGCCTGTCGTGATCTCTTCGATGATCCTGAATGCTGCTTCGCAGAACCGTCCGCCCTCGACGGCACTGAGCCTGTGCCCTCCTCGGTAGAAATTCTCTTTCGCCTCTTGGTAAGAAGCGATGAGGTCATCCACGAGGTGGGGAGGGAAAGCGCTGCTCAGCACGGATCGGATGTCAGCGTTCACTGGTCGTCCTTGTTCTGCTCGGACACTCGCTTGGGCGTGGTGTCTCGGGGCTTGCGCGCCTTGTAGGGGTGTTCGCGCAGCGCGGCGGCAACAGCCTCACGGTCGGGGAGCGACTGCACCATCGCCTCACCGCGAGGAGTGATCTGCTTCAGCCTCTTTCCGGCGGTGACCAGATAGCCACTCTGGCGGTCGGCGTTGTCTACGTCTCTGGAAGCATTGCCGAACTTGGGTGCTGCTGCCTCGGTGTTCAGGAGCACCAGGTCGCTGGTCTTGAAATGAGGGGTGTCGCGGTAGTAGCTCAGGTAGTACGAGAGGCAGGCGATACGTTCCACCAGTGAGTTCGGCTTCTTCTGGGTCATGAAGGACCGGGGGGTCGGAGTATCGCCCTGTGTGTGCGTCTCGGCTGCGGAAGCGGAGGGAGAGGGTTCCGTGGACGTTTCCCGGTCTGCCTCCGGCCGCAGTTGCCGGTTGCTCATGCCGAGCGCATCCAGGAGCCACCGGACCGCTCGTCCTTGCGCCTCGGTCTTGAGCGGTTCGAGCACCTCGAACGCCGTGTGCATCGCTTTGAGTTCAAGAGCAGTTTGAACTTTGTCGTCGTTCATGATTTCGGAGATCGGATTTTCGTTCGCATCCGACGCAATGTCCGAGGCGTTCTGGGCGGGCTCAGGCTGCGTTGAGTCGAGCATGTTTTCTCCTCCGAGGGCGTGGGCGACGCGCACTTGACGCGGCGACGTCTCGGGTTCAATCTCACAGGGTGTCCGTCGCAGTTGTGTCGCACGTCTACCTGAACGCCACGTCTTTGCGGAAGAAGTCGCAGCTCAGTTCCGGGAGGAGCGCCGCAGCAGGGCAGGGTGGAGCGATACTTGAGCGCTACATTCCCGGCACGGGGGAGGAGGTGTTGGGTGCCAGCCGACAAGAGCGAGAGTGCTTTCATCACGAGTCGGAGGCTCAGGGAGATCCTCGCCACGCATCCCAGATACCGGCGGCGATGGCAGGAGTGCGCGAGGCGCAGCAGGAGCGATCTTCACCAGGCGGCGATCGCTCAGGTCATCACGCTCCATCTCTGGGAAATCGGTGAAGTGGCCGAGAGTGTCCCGCCGCGAAACCTGAAGGACAGGGTTTCGCGTGCGTTGAACGGCACAGTCGTCTCTGCGGAGACGTTGAGATGGTTCATCGATGCTTTCGAAATGGACGACAACCATCGCGAAGATCTGTGGGGAACACTCTTCGGCGAAGGTGATCCGGGGCTTGGGGTCGCCCACACGCTTCGCAATCGGCGCGCCATGGTCAAGCCGCAGAGGCATCGGACGACCAACCTTGTCGAGAGGTATTCGATCGGTCCCGCGCGTTCGTTGATGTCCCGAAAGACGTTTCAGGCCATTCGGGCAGTCGAGGACGGAGTCGATGGCTACTTCTTCAACCACGAGCCGTGGGCGTCCCGCATCGAGGTGCTCCATGGTGGAGTGCTCGGTGAGCGGTACATCTACGGAGGCGGGCTGACCGGCGTCGACATCCTTTTTCCGAGTCCGCTGAAGAAGATGGAGTCCACTGCACTCGAATATCAGGCCTACTTTCCGATAGGGGATCTGGGTGCGACCGAGGTACGGCGTCCTGCTTTCGCGCGGGTGGAGAACGTCGACATGGCAGTCGAGTTCACTTCGGAGCAGTCCCCGCGATCCCTCTGGTGGTGTGTCTGGGACGACCACTTCGCCGGCCAGGCAGTGTGGGAGCAGGAGTGGGCCGTCCGCGATCGGACGGCACGGAAGTACGTCCCCTTCATAGAGGAGGCCGTGGTCGGATTCCGTTGGGAGTGGTAGGTCCCCGGGCGCGAGGACTGCCGCCCTCCTCACGTGGCGTCAGGGCCCCGCCCGGCCGGTTGAGCCGGTCGCTTTCCGTTCCGCTTCTTGCGTTCCACCGCCGCTCTCACCAGGCCCGTGAACAGGGGGTGGGGGTGGGTCGGGCGGGAGCGGAGTTCCGGGTGGGACTGGGTGGCCACCAGGTAGGGGTGGGTCTCCCGTGGGTACTCCAGGAACTCGATCAGCGTGCCGTCCGGGGACGTGCCCGAGAAGACGATGCCCGCCTTCTTCTCCAGCTCCGCGCGGTAGGCGTTGTTCACCTCGTAGCGGTGCCGGTGGCGTTCCTCGACGTACTCCTCGTCCCCGTACGTCTCGCGGACGATCGAACCCTCCGTCAGTCTCGCCGGGTAGAGGCCCAGCCGCATCGTGCCGCCCAGGTCGCCGTCACCGGCCACGATGTCGAGCTGCTCGGCCATCGTGGAGACGACCGGGTGCGGGGTCGCGGGGGTGAACTCCGTCGAGTCGGCGTCCTCGATGCCCGCCAGGTTGCGGGCCGCCTCGATCACGACGCACTGCAGGCCCAGGCAGAGGCCGAGGAGCGGGATGCGCTGCTCGCGGGCGTACCGGACCGCTCCGATCTTGCCCGCCACGCCCCGGTCGCCGAAGCCGCCGGGGACGCAGATCGCGTCCGCCTCCGCGAGCCGGGCCGCCGCCCCCGCCGGTGTGGCACAGCCGTCCGACTCGACCCATGCGACCGTGACGCGGGCCTTGTTGGCGAAGCCGCCCGCGCGCAGGGCCTCGGTGACGGAGAGGTAGGCGTCGGGGAGGTCGATGTACTTGCCGACCAGGGCCATGGTGATCTCGTGGTCGGGGTTGTGGACCCGGTCCAGGAGGTCGTCCCACGTCGTCCAGTCGACGTCGCGGAAGGGCAGGTCGAGCTTGCGGACCACATAGGCGTCCAGGCCCTCGCCGTTGACCGTCTTGGGGATGTCGTAGATCGAGCGGGCGTCGGGACAGGCCACCACCGCCGCCTCGTCCACGTCGCACATCAGGGAGATCTTCCGCTTGATCGCGGTGGGGACCTCCCGGTCGCAGCGCAGCACGATCGCGTCGGGCTGGATGCCGATGTTGCGCAGCGCCGCCACCGAGTGCTGGGTCGGCTTGGTCTTCAGCTCGCCCGAGGGGCCGATGTAGGGCAGCAGCGAGATGTGCACCACGAAGACGTTGTCCCGGCCGACCTCGTGGCGGACCTGGCGCACGGTCTCCAGGAACGGCAGCGACTCGATGTCACCCACCGTCCCGCCCACCTCGGTGATCACCACGTCCACCGCGTCGGTCGCCATCCGCCGGATACGGTGCTTGATCTCGTTGGTGATGTGCGGGATGACCTGCACGGTGTCACCCAGGTACTCGCCCCGCCGCTCCTTGGCGATCACCGTGTTGTAGACCTGCCCGGTCGTCACGTTCGCCGACCCGTCCAGATCACGGTCGAGGAAACGCTCGTAGTGCCCGATGTCCAGATCGGTCTCGGCGCCGTCGTTCGTGACGAACACCTCACCGTGCTGGAACGGGTTCATCGTCCCCGGATCCACGTTCAGATAGGGATCGAGCTTCTGCATCACGACGCGCAGCCCGCGGGCCTTGAGCAGCATGCCGAGGCTGGAGGCCGTCAGGCCCTTCCCGAGGGAGGACGCGACACCCCCGGTGACGAAGATGTGCTTGGTCGTCGGCGAATGGGACGGCATGGCCGGAGGCTCCTGTGGTCGCGGGCGGGGGTGCGGCGCGGCTCATCGGGGTGTCTCCCCGGGGACGGCGCCGTCCGGGGGCAGGCGGCGGACGATGTCGATGTCGTAGGCGACGACGTGCGGCAGCGCTCCGAGCGCGTCGGCGACGAAGCCGTACAGGTCCGTCTCGCCCTCGACGCACACGTCGGCGAGCAGGTTGTGCGTCCCGGTCACGGCGACGCAGGACCGTACGGCGGGACAGGCGGCGAGCGCGGTGCCGACCTCCCCGATGCCCGCCGGGTGGACCCGTAGCCGCACCCGCGCCTCCACCGGGCGTCCCAGCAGGGCCGGATCGACCACTGTGCGCAGATGCAGCACCCCGCGTTCGAGCAGCGCGGTGACCCGGCGTCCCGCGGTGGCCGTGGAGACGCCCAGCGCGGCCCCGAGGTCGGTGAGGCTGACGCGCCCGTTCTTCATGAGGGCTTCGGCGACGCGCAGGTCGGTGGGGGTGAGCTCGTAGCGGTGGGCGTGACCGGGCAGCGGTCGGACCAGGCTCGCCCGCAAGCGTTTCTCCTCTTCCTCGGTCAGGACGGGGGCGTGCCACCCGGCCTCGGTGAGGAACGGGCGCAGGGTGACGTGCGCGTCGAGCACGTTGACCCCGGGCAGGCCGGGGACGCCGTCGGTGGTCAGGGAGTACAGCAGGGAGCGGGACGCGAGCAGCAGATCGCACCAGAGATGGCCTGCCGCGCCCCCCACGGCGGCGACGTTAAGGACATCGGGCCGGTTTGCCAATTCCCGAACGGCGCTTTTCAGGCAGCCCATCGGCGCCTTGAGCCGCAGCCTGACGGCCGGGCCGAGGCCGCGGCGCAGCGGGTCCCACTCCGCCGTACTGCGCACGGCCCCGGTGTCCAGGAGCCGCTGGAGGTGCCGGGACACCGCCCGTTCGTGCTCACCGAGGATGCGCCCCACTTCCGCGACGCCCGCCCGCGGGCTGATCTGGAGCGCGGCCACGATCCGCTGGTCAAGACCACTCAGTTCCTCGGATGCGTCTGAATCGTTCACCATGACCGCATGATGGCAGGATCTTTATCACTTGATCCAGCTCTCTTGTCGGATTCCGTCTGTTCGTGCAACTATCCTCTCGTCACCATCGGTGATCAGCGGTGAGCTTGCCGTATCCGACCCGGCTGTACACGCCCGAGAGGACAGAGCTTTTGTTGGGCGAGAACACTTCCGCAGCAGTTCAGGATCACGTCACGCCGGACAGGTTCCGCTCGGTTCTGGGCCAGTTCTGTTCCGGCGTCACGGTCGTCACCGCCATGGGGCCCGCGGGGCCCGTCGGATTCACCTGTCAGGCGTTCTCCTCGCTCTCGCTGCGGCCGCCGCGCGTCGCCCTGGGCGTCAGCCGCTCCTCGGCGAGCTGGCCGGTCATCAGGGAGAGCGGCTCCTTCTGCGTCAACGTGCTGGCGCGGTCCCAGCACCCGCTCAGCGAGCGGTTCGCGCGCTCCGGCGGCGAGAAGTTCCGTGAGGTCGCGTGGGACCCGTCCCCGGACGGCGCCCCGCGGCTGACCGGCGCGAGCGCCTGGATCGACTGCCGTCTGCACGCCGAGTACGACGGCGGCGACCACTTCGTGGTGATCGGCGACGTGCGCCGGGCCGAGTCGCCCGCCGAGCCCCGCGAGCCACTCCTCTACCACCGGGGGCGGTACAGGCGGATCGCCGACCTCGGCATCACCGACCTCGGCATTACCGACCCGGGGTCAGGCGGCGCCAGGGCGCCCGGAACCTCCGGTGCCGCCAAGCCCTCCGGGGGCTCCGGGGGCTGACACCGGGGCGCCCTCCCCGACGCCGTCACGAGCACGCCGTCGCGAGCACGTCGTCTCAAGCGCGTCGTCGCGAGTGGCATCCCGGACGTCGGCGGCGGGCGGGCGGTGCGCCGACATCGTCGTTCAGCACCTCGTTCA
This sequence comes from Streptomyces sp. SolWspMP-5a-2, assembly GCF_900091845.1. Taxonomy (GTDB): domain Bacteria; phylum Actinomycetota; class Actinomycetes; order Streptomycetales; family Streptomycetaceae; genus Streptomyces; species Streptomyces doudnae. The sequence goes on along the minus strand of NZ_FMCI01000378.1, from coordinate 26,679 downwards.
GCACCTGGTCCAGCACCACGGCCGTCAGCCGTCAGCCGTCAGCCGTCAGTGGTCGGCCGGCCCCGTCCTTTCCGTCTCCGTTCCGTCCGCCGTTGGCCGGCTCCGCCGAGGGTCGGCGCCTGCCGGGTTTCTGGCCCGGCCGGTGTCAGCCCTGCCGGGCGTCGTCCTACGGCGGTTCGTCCGGCGCGCGGCTCGCACGTCCCGCGCCCACCACACCACTCGCCCCCGCCACGCAACTCGCGCCGCCCGCACGACCCGTGCGCCCCGGGTCGTCGCGTGGTCGGTGTGCCGTGTTCCCGTCCACCCGTCCCCTCTCCAGCCTCATCGCCATTCCACCCCCCTCACCCTCTGGAGCGACACAGTCATGGACACCACCCCTGCCGGACTTCTCTCGGGGCTCGACGTCTTCGTCGGCGGGCCGATCCAGCACGCCATCCTGGCGGGCGGCTTCGCCGGCGACCTGCAGGACGCCATCACCACGGCGATCACCACGGCCAAGGAGAACGGCGCGAACATCTTCTCCGCGCACGTCGTCGAGAAGTTCGGCGCCGACACCGCCTCCTTCACCCCGGAGCAGGTCTCCGTACGGGACTTCCGCTGGATGCGGAAGTGCGACGTCTTCGTGCCGGTGCTGCCCCTCCTGGAGGACGGTGTCCTGCGGCGCACCGACGGCACCCATGTCGAACTCGGCTGGGCCACCGCCCTGGGGCGTCCCATCGTCCTCATCACCAAGCAGCCGTTCGTGGAGTCCGCGAGCCACCTCCTCAAGGGCCTGCACCGGGTGGGCGCCGTCCAGGCCATCGACTTCGACGCTTTCACCGAGAAGCCGAGCCTGCTCGTCGACGCCGTGCTGAGCGCCACCGAGCGGCAGCGCGAGGCGGTCGGCGCGAGCCTCGTCGCCTAGCCGTCCGGCCGTCCCCCCTTTTCTCCGCAGACCACCCCTCCCTCTGCCGGACGGAGTCCCCGCAGTGAGCGACCTATCGATACTCGGCCTGGCGCCGGCCAACCCCGTGATCGTCGGATCCGGGCTGCTGACGGACCAGGAACGCAACATCCGCAAGCTCATCGAGAAGGGCGCGGGCGCCGTCGTCACCAAGACGATCCACCCCAGGCCGCCGCAGGGCCTCGACGAGCGGATCCTGCGCCTGCCCGTCGGGATGCTGAACAGCACCACCTACTCCAAGCGGTCGGTGAACCACTGGCTGGGGGTGCTGCGGTCGTTCGCCGACGACGGACTGCCGGTCATCGCCTCCCTGCACGCCGACACCCCCGCCGAACTGGCCGCGCTCGCCAAGGACGTCGAGGCGACCGGCTGCCGCGCGCTGGAACTCGGCATCTCCTGCCTCAACGAGGAGGACGGCCTGGAGGACGACAACCCCGACCGGGTCTACGCCTACACCTCCCAGACCCGCGGCCGGACCAATCTGCCGTTCTCCGTGAAGCTGGCCGTCGGCGAGGGGCTCCAGGACCGGGTGCGCGCCGCCATCGCGGGCGGGGCCGACGCCATCACCCTCAGCGACACCATCCCCGGCGCCGCGGTCTCCCCGGAGACCGGGGAACTGGAGCTGAACGGCGTCTTCGGCTACTCGGGGCCCGGCCTCAAACCGCTGGTCCTGGCCGCGATCTGGCAGCTCCGCAAGCGCGGTGTGGAGCTGCCGATCCTGGGCGGCGGCGGGGTGACCGGCGGCCGGGACGTGGCCGACTACCTCAACGTCGGCGCCACCGTGGCGCAGGTCTACACCGCGCTGCACACCGACATGTACGAGACGCTGGAGCGCATCGTGGCGGAGACCGGGGAACTCGTCGGCCCGTTCGCCGCCCGGGAGTCCCGGGGAGCCGTCGCATGACGGACGGCCGCTCCCCGGCGCCCCTGCTCACCGATCTGACCAGCGCCCAGGTCACCGACGCGGTCCGCGGACGCACCGTGGTCTGGCCGGTCGGCGCGATCGAGCAGCACGGCCCGCATCTGCCGCTGTCCGTCGATCTGATCCTGGCGGAAGGTTTCGCCGAGGGGATCGCCCGGGAACTCGACGCGTTCGTGCTGCCCGCGCAGGCGGTCGGCGCCCGGTCCCTGCCGCAGAGCGGCGGCGGACTCCACTTCCCGGGCACCGTCTACGTGGCGGGCGACACCCTCGTCCGGTTCCTGCGCGAGACGCTCTCGGCGCTGGCCGCGCTGCCCATGGGCCGCCTCGTCGTCGTCAACGGCCACTACGAGAACGAACCGTTCCTCTTCGAGGCGCTCGACCAGGTGCGCGAGCAGGGGCTGTTCGACGGCGCCGAGGTCTTCGCGTTCAGCTGGTGGAGCCTGGTCCGGGACACCTGGGCCGCCACGGAGATCCCGGCGTTCCCCGGCTGGCACGCCGAGCACGCCGGGGTCACCGAGACCAGCCTGATGCTGCACCTGCGCCCCGACCTGGTCACCGACGAGCGCCCCGACCACGACGACCCGCCCCGGGCCGGGATCTATCTGCACCCGGTGGACGTCGGGCAGACCACGCACCGCGGGGTGCTGTCGTCGACGTCCGGGTCGAGCGCCGGGCTCGGCGAGCGGCTGCTGCGCCACGTCGTCGACGAGGCGACCGCGCTGGTGCGCGACGGCAGCGGGCTGCTGTTCGCCCAGAGCCGCCCGGACCGCCATCCCGACCGCTCTCCCGGCCGCCGTCCCGACCGCGCGTCCGACCACCGTCCCGACCCTCGCCCCGACCGCTCTCCCGACCGCTCTGCCGACCGCGCTCCTGAGCCGGGCGGTGCCGGTCCCGGTGCCGATCTGCGCGCTCCCGATCACCGGCCGGACGCGCAGCGCCGGACCGCCGTCCACGCCGAAGGGAACCAGCAGTGACCCGCAAGTTCCACCTCGCCTGCATCTTCAACTTCACCCCGGACGCGTGGCAGGGGCCCTTCGGCAACGGGGGCTCGCCCTGGGACGGCCGGTTCCACACGGAGGTGGCGCGGGCGCTCGAACGGGCCTGCTTCGACTACCTGATCATCGAGGACAAGCTCATGGTCCCCGAGAGCTACGGCGGTTCCTCCGAGCGGGCGCTGCGCCAGGGCATGGTCGTCCCCAAGCACGACCCGGTCCCGCTGGCCGCCGCGATGGGCGTCGCCACCTCGCACATCGGGATCGTCGCCACCCTCTCGACGCTCGCCTACCCGCCGTTCATGACGGCCCGGCTCGCCTCGACGATGGACAGCATGCTCGGCGGCCGGTTCGGCTGGAACATCGTCACCAGCGCCGAGGACCTGGCCGCGCGGAACTTCGGGCTGGAGAAGCTGCCGACCCGTGACGCCCGGTACGCCATGGCCGACGAATACGTCGACGTCGTACGGCAGTTGTTCGCCTCCTGGGACGCGGACGCCGTCGTCCTCGACCGGGAGAAGGGGATCTACGCCGACCACACCAAGGTCCGCCCGATCGACTTCAGGGGCGAGTACTTCAGCGTCCGCGGCCCGCTCAACACCGTGCCCTCGCCGCAGCACCGGCCCGCGTTCGTGCAGGCCGGAGCCTCGCCCCGGGGCCGGGTCTTCGCCGCCCGCAACGCCGACTCGGTGATCGCCATCGCCAACGGCGTCAGCGGCATGAAGCAGTTCCGCGACGACGTCCGCAAGCACGCCGAGGCGGCGGGCCGCGACCCCGACGACGTCAAGGTGCTGTTCTGCGTGACGCCCACCCTCGGCGACACCGAGCAGGACGCCCGCGACAAGTACCGGCGGATGATCTCCTCACCGGAGTTCATCCACGACGTCCTCGCCGAGACGTCCGCGCTCACCGAGATCGACTTCGCCCGGTTCGACCTGGACGAGCCGCTGCCCCACCGGCTGGAGACCAACGGCGAACAGGGCTCGCTCGACCAGCTCCAGCAGTGGGGCAGCGGCAAGACCCTGCGCGAACTGGTGATGGACGCGGCCGGCGGACTGGTCTCCTCGGTGGAGCTGATCGGCACGCCCGACCAGGTGGCCGAGCGGATGGGCGAGGTGATGGAGGAGGTCGGCGGCGACGGGTTCATGCTGACCACCCCGGTGCTGCGGCTGGACCGCCGCTGGGTCGACGAGATCACCGACGGTCTGGTGCCCGCGCTGCAACGGCGCGGCCTCACCCGCACGCACTACACGCCGGGGCGCACCCTGCGCCAGAACCTCACCGAGTTCTGAGCCGGGCCGGGACGGGACGGTGACGCACACGACGACACGGCGGCTGGCCCTCGACGGGACGGCCCAGGACCTGCTGTTCCGGCAGGCGCACACCGTGGACCGGTTCACCGGCGAACCGGTCACCGACGAGACGGTCCGCGCCGTCCACGACCTGGTCAGGAACGGGCCGACCGCCTTCAACCAGCAGCCGCTGCGGCTCTGGCTGCTCCGCTCGCCGGAGAGCCGGGAGCGGCTGGCCCGGCATCTGACGCGCGGGAACCGGGAGAAGACCCTGCGGGCGCCGCTGACCGCGCTCCTCGCCGTCGACACCGATTTCCATCTGAGGCTGCCGGAACAGTTCCCGCAATTCCCCGGCGCGAGCGACCTGTTCACCGGGGAACGCGGGAAACGGGAGCGGTCCGCGCGGTTCAACGGCGCCCTGCAGGCGGCCTATTTCATCATCGGGATACGGGCCGCGGGACTCGCCGCCGGGCCCATGAGCGGTTTCGACGAGGACGGCGTCGACCGTGAATTCTTTCCGGACGGCGCCCTGTCCGCGCTGCTCCTCGTGAACATCGGCCGACCCGCGCCGGACGGCGCCCGTGCCCGCGGCCCGCGGCTCGGCTACGACGAGATCCGCACGACGCTGTGACTCCCGGTGCCGGCCGGTTCCGCACCCGCCCCGGCGGCGGGGGTCCGCCGCACCGTCTCCTGGTACCAGCGGCCCCACGTGTCCAACTGCGCGGTGATGGCGTCCAGGCTGCGTCCGACGTCGGTCAGCGCGTACTCGACCCTCGGCGGCACCTCGCGGTGGACGGTGCGGGTCACCAGACCGTCCGCCTCCAGCTCCCGCAGCTGACGGGTCAGCATGCGCTGCGTGATGCCGGGCAGCGCCCGCCGCAGCTCCCCGAACCGATGTGTTCCGGAAACGAGTTGCTTGAGAATGGCCAATTTCCAACGGCCCCCGAGAACCTCCATGGCGAACTCGATCGCGCAGTACTCCGGAGCGTCTTCGACGCTGGAACGCACAACTGACCTCCATTGGTATACCGAATGGCACTAGGGCACACAAAAGACCGTACTTGTGGCCCGCGTCGATACCTACCGAAACTGAGACTATGGTGAACAGGAACGCGTCCGCACCGGCGCGGGCGGCGACGGAATCGGAACGGCTCGCGGCCTCCCCGCGGCGCCGGTGGCTGGTCCTCGCGGTGGTGTCGGGAAGCCTGCTGCTGTGCGGGATCGACCTCACCGTGCTGCACGTCGCCGTGCCGAGCATGAGCCTCGACCTCCAGCCCAGCGCCGCGCAGTTGCTCTGGATCGTCGACGTGTACTCGCTGGCGCTCGCCGCCCTGCTCGTCACCTGCGGGACCCTGGGCGACCGCATCGGCCGCCGCCGGATGGTGCTGAGCGGCTTCGTCGCCTTCGGCCTCGCCTCCGCGGCCTGCGCCTTCTCGGTGTCGACCGGGCAGCTCATCGCCGCCCGCGCGGCCCTCGGCGTCGCCGCCGCCATGATCATGGCCTCCACCGTGGCGATCATCCGGGTGGTCTTCACGGACGACCGGGAACGCGCCTTCGCCATCGGGGTGTGGACCTCCGCGCACAGCGTGGGCGCCACCATCGGACCGCTGCTCGGCGGACTGGTCGCCGAACAGTGGGGCTGGAGCGCCGTCTTCCTGGTCAACATCCCCGTCATCGTCGTCATCCTCGCCGTCGGCCTCCGCGTCGTCCCCGAGTCGAAGAACCCCGTGCCGCGCCGCTGGGACCTGGCCAGCGTGGTGCTCTCGGTGACCGGCCTCGCGGGCGTCGTGTACGCGCTCAAGCAGGCGGGCGAGCACGCGGGCGTGAACACCGTCATCGTGGTGACGGCCGTCGTGGGCGCCGCGCTCCTGGTCACCTTCGTCCGCCGCCAACGGCGCCTGGCCGAACCGCTGCTGGACTTCTCCCTCTTCGCCGAACGCCGCTTCAGCACCGCCACCCTCTGCGTCATCGGCTGCTTCGGCAGCTATGTCGCCCTGCTGTTCTTCCTCACCCAGTGGCTGCAACAGGTGGGCGGCTACTCGCCGTTGCGCGCCGGGCTCGCGCTGATGCCGCTGGCCGCGGCCAACGCCGTCGGCGCGGTCACGGCCCCCTGGACGGCGCACCGCTGGGGCAACCGCTGGGCCCTCACCGGGTCGCTTTCCCTGTTCGCCGTCGCCTTCGCGGCGATCGCCGCCGTCGGGGACACCGCCCACTACGGCATGCTCCTGGCACCGCTGCTCGCCGCCGGGTACGGCGCGGGCGTCGTCATGACGCTGGGCGCCGACTCCATCATGAGCGCCGCGCAGCCCGAGCGCTCGGGCGAGGCCGCCGCCATCCAGGAGACGTCCTTCGAACTCGGCGCGGGCCTCGGCGTCGCCGTCCTCGGCACGGTCCTGACGCTGTTCTACCGCGCCGGACTCCCGGCGGTGCCCGGTCTCGCGCCGGACCAGCGGGCCGCCGCGGGCGAGTCGTTCTCCACCGCCGAGGAGGTGATGACCCACCTGCCCGCGCCGACCGCCCACGCGGTGCTCGACGCGGCCCGCCGCGCCTACGACCACGGCTTCACCGCCGTCGCCGTGATCGCCTCCATCGGCCTGGCGGGGACGGCGGTCATGGCGGCGGTGCTGCTGCGGCCCCGGACACCGGGCGAACGGGCGGCCTGAGCGGGCGCGACGACGCCGGGTGCGACGACCGCCGGGCAGGCCGACCGCCGGGTGCGACGACCGCCGGGCAGGCCGACCGCCGGGTGCGACGACCGCCGGGCGGGCGCGCCGGGCAGGCTTCCCGGGCGGGCGGGTCACTGGAGGTGGAGCCGGGCCGGATGCCTCCCGTCCTCCGGGCAGGTGTGCACCCGCAGGGTGCCGAAGCGGCCGACGCTGATGTCCGGGCCGTCCACGCTGCTGGGGACGGTCAGCAGCAGCCGCGTCGGGGCGCCGCAGGACACACAGTCCAGGGAATCGGGGCCGGAGAGGTCCAGGCCGGGCCAGCCGCCCAGCTTCCAGTCGGGCCGCCGGGACGGCACGTTGAGCGGGACCGCGCCCGCGCCCCGCCGCCCGGCCCACCGCCGCGCCTCCTCGGCGAGCGCGGCCGGGAGGTCGTCCGGGTCCGGGAGCCCGTCCGGATCGGCGAGGTCGGCCACCGGTTGCGGCGAGAGGAGACACGGGGTCGGCAGGTAGGCGTCCTCGGCGCGGTCCGGGCGGGGTGGGCTCGTCAGGACGCGGTCCCGGGCCACCCGCGCGGCGGTGCGGTGGCGTATCTCCAGCGCGGGGCCGTGGTAGCCCGACTGGTCCGGCAGTTCGCCGTGGTCGTTGGGGCACCACAGGACCTGGAGCAGGTCGGCGCCGTCCGGTCGCCCCGTCCGCGGCCGACCGGCGGCGGCGGACGCGCGCGGGTGCCGCAGTTGCAGCAGTGGGACCATGGCGACGCCGGGACCCGAGGTGTCCCACACGGTGCGGACCGTCTCCCAGGAGATCCGGTCCAGCGCCTCCGCCCCGGCCAGCACCCGGCGCAGCACCGCCGTCTCCTCCGCCGTGGTCTCCTCCGCGCGCTCCGGCCGGGCGCGGCGGCGGCCCCGCACCGCGCGGTCGACGCGTTCCAGGGCCGCGCGATCCTCGTCCGGCACCTTCACGCGGACCTCCACGGCGTGCGCCTCGCGGCAGACCGGCCACGGCTCGGCCGCGGGCCACAGCAGCGGGCCGCCGACCGAACTGTCCAGGACGCCCGGCGTACCGGGCTCCGGACGCAGCAGCACGGCGGGACGCACGAGCCCGGCCAGCGCGGGGAACGCGGCCACCAGGTCCTCGACGGCGGCATCGGCATCGTCATCGGCACGGGCATCGGCCATGGACGTCCTCCTCGCGGGAGCGGGACGGGAGTTCGGGCGGAACGGCGGGCGGATACGGCGAGCGGGTACGGCGGGCGGATACGGCGAGCGGGTACGGCGGGTGGTCCGGGGTGCGCGGGGGTGCCTTCCGGCTGCGCGGGTTGCTTCGGTCCGTGCGGCGGGACCTCGGTGCGCGCGGCGGGCCCTGACACCGTGCGGCCGGTCCCGGGGTCGTGCGCTGGTACTTCGGGCCGTACGGAAAAGCTACGCGGCGCCACTGACAACGGACCCGGCGTGCGCCTCTGTCCCCGCCGCGGGCTCTCCCGTCCCGACCTGTCTCGTCCTGTCCCGTCCTGCCCCGACCCGTCCCGCCGCGTTGTCGGTGGCCGGTGCGACCATGGGCGTATCGCCGCGGTGCGCGGCGGGCCGAGGGGGAGGGCGGGATGGGGGAGGACAGCGGGGAGGCCGTCGTCGGGCGGCGGGCCCGGGAGCTGTGCGAGCGGGGTGCCGGGCTGCGGGACACCGCCCGTACCCTGCTCGACGACCACGAGCGCGCCCTGGACGCCGTCCGGGCCGCGCTCACCCCGCTGCGCGACGAACTGGTCGCCGCGGAGCTGGAGTCCATCCCGGTCGCACGGCTCAAGGACGCCACCGAGGGCAGGCTGCGGCTCGCGGCCGTCGAGGCGGCCGGGTTCGCCACCGTGCGCGCCGTCCACGAGGCCGGACGCCACCAGCTCCGGCAGATCCCCGGCGTCGGCGCCCAGACCGCCGACCAGGTCCTCGCCGCCGCGGGACAGATCGCCCGCGCGGTCGAGGAGACCGTCTCCGTGCGGATCGACGTCGACCACCCCGAACCCCGCACCACCGCCCTGGTCATCGCCCTGCACCGGCTCGTCGAGGCCGGGCCCGAGCTGCGCCGCGCGGTCGACACCGCCCGGCGCGTGGACGGCGCGCTCGGCGACCTGCTGCCCGCCGCCCGCCCCACCACCGGCCGGCTGCGGCTCGCCCTCACGGGAGCGCGCCGCCGCACGGCCGCCCTGGAGGCGGGCCGGGAACTGCGCGCCCTGGTCGCCGACGCGGAGACCCGGGAGGTCGGCCTGCTGCTGGCGCAGGCCACCACCGACCTGCTGCGCGGCCCGGTCTCCGAGATCGAGGCGTGGGTCGACTTCGAGCTGCGCTCCGCCGAGTACTACAGCCAGCTCGTCGAGGTCGGCGCACCGCGCGGCGAGGAACAGGCCGCCGACGGGTTCCTGCCGACGGACGTCGTCGAACGGGTGCAGGCGCAGCCGCTCGACGACGCGCACCGCCGGGTCTCGCTGCGCGGCTACCAGTCCTTCGGGGCCCGGTTCGCGCTGGCGCAGCGCCGGGTCGTGCTCGGTGACGAGATGGGGCTCGGCAAGACCGTGCAGGCCATCGCCGCGCTCGCGCACCTCGCGGCCCAGGGGCACAGCCACTTCCTGGTGGTCTGCCCGGCCGGGGTGCTCATCAACTGGACGCGGGAGATCCGCTCCCGCAGCACCCTGCGCGCGCACCCGGTGCACGGCCCCGAACGGCTGGACGCGCACGCCGAATGGCGCGAGCGCGGCGGCGTCGCCCTCACCACCTTCGACGTGCTGCACACCCTGCCCGCGCCCGGGGAGGGCGGCGCCCCGGCGATGCTCGTCGTCGACGAGGCGCACTACGTGAAGAACCCGGAGACCCGGCGCGCCCGTTCGGTCGCCGAGTGGACCGCGCGCTGCGAGCACGTCCTGTTCCTCACCGGCACGCCCATGGAGAACCGCGTGGGGGAGTTCCGCTCCCTGGTGCGGATGCTGCGCCCCGAACTGGTCCCGGAGATCCGGGACAGCGACGCGGCGGCGGGACCGCACGTCTTCCGGCGCACGGTCGCCCCCGCCTACCTGCGCCGCAACCAGCGGGACGTGCTCACCGAACTGCCCGCGCTGCTCCAGGTCGACGAGTGGGCCGAGCCGAGCCCGGCCGACCAGGACGCCTACCGCGCCGCGGTCGCCGCCGGGAACTTCATGGCGATGCGCCGGGCCGCCTACGCCGACCCGGAGCACTCGGCGAAGCTGCGGCGGCTGCGCGAACTGGTCGCGGAGGCGGCCGAGAACGGCCACAAGACGGTCGTCTTCTCCTACTTCAGGGACGTCACGGGCGCGGTGCGGGATGCCCTGCCCGAGCCGGTGTTCGGACCGCTCTCCGGCGGGCTGCCGGTCGGCGCGCGGCAGCGCCTGGTCGACGACTTCACGCACGCCGAGGGACCCGCCGTGCTGCTCGCCCAGATCGAGGCGGGCGGGGTCGGCCTCAACCTCCAGGCCGCGTCCGTCGTCGTGCTGTGCGAACCGCAGGTCAAACCGACCCTGGAGCACCAGGCGGTGGCCCGCGCGCACCGCATGGGCCAGGTCCGCCCGGTCCAGGTGCACCGCCTGCTCGTCACCGACGGCGTCGACGCGCGGCTGCTGCGCATCCTGGAGAACAAGACCCGCCTCTTCGACGCCTACGCCCGCCGCAGCGACACCGCCGACGCCACCCCGGACGCGGTGGACGTCTCCGACGTCGGCATCGCCCGCCGCATCGTGGAGGAGGAACAGCTCCGGCTGGCGACCGGGGCCGCGTAACTCCGTTCCCAGCCCGGCGAACCCGTGCCTACGATGCGCCGAGCCGTACGCGGGTCGGACGTCCGGCCGCCGGGCCCGCCGCGAGGCGTGCCACCGCAACTCCCCGCACCACCGCCCGAATCAGGAGCACGGTACCCGTGTCGATACCCCCGCCCCCCGGGGCAGACCAGCCCCAGGACCGCCAGGAGCCCCAAGGCCCGCCCCCGCAGGACCCGTTCGCGGCGCCGCAGGGCCGGGGCCGGGGGAACCCGTCCGCGGCCCCGGCTCCGGAGAACCCGTTCGCGGCCCCGGCGACGGAGAAGCCGTCCGGGGCCACCGAGCCGGGGAACAACCCGCCCGCGCCACCGACAGCTCCGGGCCCCGGCGCGAGCGGTCCGCACCCGCCCCCAGGTCAGGCAGCCGCAGAAACGTACCCGCCCCCAGCCCCGGGTGCCGCAGGTCCGTACCCGCCTCCCGGCCCGGGTGCCGCAGGTCCGTACCCGCCGCCTCCCGGTGCAGGTGCGAGGGGTGTGTACCCGCCGCCTCCCGGGGGCGGGCCGTACGGCTACCAGACCTGGGGGCAGGGGTACAGCCCGTACAACCGGCCGACCCCCGTCAACGGGGCGGCGATCGCCTCCCTCGTCCTGGGGATCCTGTGCTGCGTCCCGGGCGCCGGTCTGCTCCTCGGTCTGGTCGCGCTCGGCCAGATCCGGCGCAGCGGCGACCGGGGCAAGGGCATGGCGGTGGCCGGTTCGGTGCTGTCGTCGATCGGGATCGTGCTGTGGGCGCTGATGCTGGCCACCGGCGGACTCACCGGCATCAGGGACGGCATCGAGGCGGCGGTCGGCGAGGACGGCACCGCCTACGCGCTCACCGTCGGCGAGTGCTTCGACGCGCCGGACGGCTCGCTGGAGGGGTACGCGTACCACATCGACGACGTGCCCTGCGACGGCGAGCACGACGGGGAGGTCTTCGCCGCCTTCACGGTCACCGGGCACGACTCCTACCCGGGTGACGACGAGGTCGCCACGATCGCCGACACCCGCTGCTACCAACTGCGGTACGGGTACGCCATGGACGTCTGGGCCGTCCCCGCCGACGTCGACGTCTACTACCTGACGCCGACCGGGTCGAGCTGGGAGCTGGGCGACCACGAGGTCACCTGCCTGTTCGGCAACACGGACGAGGGCGCGGGCCTCACCGGGTCGCTGCGCAACGACGAATCCCTGCTCGACGTCGACCAGTACGCGTACCTGGCCGCCGTCAACCTGGAGAACAAGGTCCTGGACGAGGAGCCCATGGAGAGCGCCGACGACGACTTCGAGGCGAACCGGGCGTGGGCCGGGCGGATGTCGGGGACGCTCCTGAAGGAGGTCGGGCAGTTGCGCGGGCACACCTGGCCGGAGGCCGCGCGCAAGCCGGTCGCGGAGATCGCGGACGAGGTCGCGACGCTCCAGAAGGAGTGGGCGAAGGCGGCGCGGGCCGAGGACGCCGACGCGTTCTACGTCCACTACGACCGGATCACGGAGCTGTCGGCGCCCGACCGCTCGGTCACCGCCCGCAAGGCTCTGGGGCTGGCCACCACCCCGCCCGCGGACGGGAGCGACGGCTCCGGGGGCGCGAGCGGGGGAGGAGACTCCGGTCTTGAGGTGTGACGGCGGCTGTGCTGGGGAGAAAGTGCCTGCGTAAGCCCCTGGTAAGCGCAAGTCATCACATCGGGTGATTCTCTGGCCTTTGCTTGCATCGTCGAACCCACGGTTGCCAGGCTGTCGCTGTCTGTACAACCTGATGGGAGCGGCCTGTGACTTTCGGTGAGCAGCCGGCGTACCTGCGCGTCGCGGGTGATCTCCGCAAGAAGATCGTCGACGGATCGCTGCCACCGCACACCCGGCTCCCCTCGCAGGCCCGCATCCGCGAGGAGTACGGCGTCTCGGACACCGTCGCCCTGGAGGCGCGCAAGGTGCTGATGGCCGAGGGCCTGGTCGAGGGCCGCTCCGGGTCCGGCACCTACGTGCGGGAGCGGCCGGTGCCCCGGCGGGTGGCGCGCTCCGGCTACCGGCCCGACGGCGGGGCGACCCCGTTCCGCCAGGAGCAGGCCGACGGCGAGGCGCGCGGCACCTGGGATTCGCGCAGCGAGCAGGTCGCGGCCGGTGGCGCGGTGGCCGAGCGGCTCGGCATCGAGCCGGGCGAGCGCGTGATGTGCACGCGCTACGTCTTCCGCGAGGCCGGTGAGGTGATGATGCTGTCCACCTCGTGGGAGCCCCTGGAGGTCACCGGGCGCACGCCGGTGATGCTGCCCGAGGAGGGGCCCCTCGGCGGGATGGGCGTCGCCGAGCGGATGGCGGCGATCGACGTGATCGTGGACAACGTCACGGAGGAGGTCGGGGCCCGTCCCGGCCTCGCCGAGGAGCTGGCCGCGCTCGGTGGCGTGCCCGGTCACGTGGTGCTGGTCATCCAGCGCACGTTCTACGCCTCGGGGCGCCCGGTGGAGACCGCCGACGTGGTCGTCCCGGCGGATCGGTACCGCGTCGCGTACCACCTTCCCGTGAAGTAGCGCACACCCTCGAGGGGTTGACCCGCCCCGGCTTCCCTGCGGGGCGCACCGCGCGCCCGTGCCCCCGTCGCCGCGATCAGGCCGTTCTCGCAGGTGGCCGCCGCCCTCTCCGGGCGGCCCCGGGCGGATGCGTCGCCTGGTCCGGACGGCGCGTTCGCCGGCGCGCGCCCCCTGCGTTCTGGCCGGTTGCGTACCTCTTTGTGAAAACCCGTATTCGCTGCGTAAAGGTAGGGCGTAGGCTCAGGCATATGCGGATCGCGGTTTCCTCAGAGGGCGGAGCGCGGTGCGAACCGCGGGTGGGAAGGGGCGACTTGGCGTGATGAACGACAGCACTCTCACTCTCCCCTGGCGCCTCATACGTGAGGACGACAACGGCAACCGGTACAGCGTCGGCAGATACGCGACGCAGGCCGAGGCGGAGAAGGAGGCCGACCGGCTCGGCGGCCGGAGTCACAAACAGCTGTACTGGGTCGAGTGCCTCACCCAGAACGGCCAGGGTGGAACCGCCACCCTCAACTAGGGCCCGCCGTCCGCACCATGCGGCCGTGAGCGGGGTCCGCCGTACGGCGCCGAGCGCCGGCGTGCGACTCCCGTAGGCTCCGGCACATGACGGAACGGATCGTGGTGGGCGCCGCCCTCCTGGACGACGGCCGCCTGCTCGCGGCCCGCCGCAGCGCGCCCGCCGAACTCGCCGGTCGCTGGGAACTGCCCGGCGGCAAGGTCGAACCGGGCGAGCGTCCCGAGGACGCCCTCGTCCGCGAACTGCGCGAGGAACTCGGCGTGGACGCCGCTCTCGTCGAACGGATCCCCGGCCGGTGGCCGCTGAGAGAGCCCTATGTCCTCCAGGTCTGGACCGCCCGGCTGCTGCCCGGCTCCGCCGCCCCGCGCCCCCTGGAGGACCACGACGCGCTGCGCTGGCTCCCGGCCGCCGAGGTGTGGGACGTCGACTGGCTCGACCAGGACGTGCCCGCCGTGCGCGCCGCGGTGACCCGCCTCGGCGCGGAGCGGCCCGGCACCGGGCGGCCCGGCGCGCGCTAGGACCGCGCGGCGCAGGAACCCGGAGCGGGACGACAGGGAGCGAGGCGACAGGGAGCGGGACGGCGCCGAGCGGGGCGGTGCGGGTCGGTCGGCGCCTGGGGAGCGGGCGCGGGTCGGTGCGGTGCGGGTCGGCGTGATCGGTTCGGCGCGGAGTGGGGCGGAGCCGCTGCTTCCGCGGGATATGTGGGGGGAGCGGAGGGGGAGCACAGGAGTGCGGAGGGGGAAGCCCGCCGGGAACAGGGCGCCGGGTACGCCGTTTGTGCCACTGTGCTTCGAATAAGGCGGTACTTCACGCCGAATATCGGGTATGTGGCCATTAACCCCATGAAATTGGACATGGGTAGGCTTGCTGGCCCGGCCTGGGAAGTGATCGGCGTGATCGACACCGAAGGCGACTGCGCCGAGTGGACCTTTCCCGCGGAGCCGGGAGCCGTCCGTGACGCCCGTGCCGCCGTGCGCGACCGACTCCGCCGCTGGAACCTCGACCCCCTGACAGATCTCGCCACCCTGCTGGTCAGCGAGCTGGTCACCAACTCGCTGCGGCACGCGACCGGCCCCATCGGACTCCGCCTCGTCCGCCCCGCGCGCCCCGGCGACGTCCTGCGCGTCGAGGTCTCCGACCCGCTCCCCGACCCGCCCCGCGAACGGGTCGCCCGTCCGGAGGACGAGAGCGGGCGCGGACTCCAACTCGTCGCGCTCTCCTCGCGCAGTTGGGGTACCCGACCCGGCGACGGCGGCAAAACGGTCTGGTTCGAACTGGCCGTACCGGGGTGAACCGGACGCCTCGCCCGCCCGTGGAAGCTGTACGAGGCAGTCCGCTTCGCCGACCGGCCTGTTCGGCGGACGACGGTTGCCGATAGGAGTGGTTCGACGACGTGTTGGCTGGTTAGAAGACTGGAAGTGTTGTCACGGTCCGGACCGAAAACCATCGGGACCGTGCTGTGATCGTGAACACCGTGTTGTGCGGCGCCGTAGTGCTGGATACTGCGGGCAGCCGAGGCCGGTGACCGGTACCGGACGCGGTGAGCTGGAGGGGACGGTTCGCGTGAGCGAGATACCAGCGAAGGCGACGGAGTCCGAGGACCCGTCGGGCGGCGCGCGGTCGTACACCGCGAGCGCCGCCGATGCGCACGCGCCGCGCGCGGCGACGGGCGCAGGCGAGCTGCCCGCACCTGGTGACGCCATGTGGCAGAGCAGTCCGCCCGGCTCCATCTACGACTACATCAAGGTCGCCTCCTTCTCCATCGGCCCCGACGGACTCGTCGACCAGTGGAGCCTGCGCGCCGAACAACTCTTCGGCCTCACCGCCGAGCAGGCCGTCGGCACGGACCCGATCGAGGCGTTCGTCGACCCCGATCTGCGCGAGCAGGGCCAGCGCAAGATGGCCGAGATCCTCGACGGGCGGGAGTGGACCGGCGTGGTCCCCTTCCGGGTGCCCGAGCCGAGGCGGCGCGGCGAGTGCGGCGAGGAGGGCCTCGCCGAGGTCTACGTCATGCCGACGCTCACCGAGGACGGCGAGAAGGCCGCCGTCTGCATCGTCGTGGACGTCCGCACCCTGCGCAGCATCGAGACGGACCTCGCCGCCTCACAGTCGATTTTCGGGCAATCGCCGTTCGGGTTCCTGCTCATCGACGCCGACCTGCGGGTCCGCCGCGCCAACAAGCGGTTCGCCTCCATCTTCGGCGGCAGCCCCGACGACCACCGCGGCAAGGGCGTCCACGACTACCTGCCCCGGCCCGAGGCCGACCGGATCACGGCCACCCTGCGCCGGGTCCTGGAGACCGGCAACGCCATCACCGACATGCACGTCACCGGGTACGTGCCGAACACCGACGAGCGCCGCCACTGGTCCGTCAACCTCTACCGCGTGCACAGCGGGAGCGGCCGGCCCATCGGGGTCGCCTGGCTCGCCACCGACATCACCGCCCGCCGCGCCGCCGCCCGCGAGGCCGCCGCGGCACGGCGCAATCTCGCCCTCCTCAACGAGGCCGGTGCCCGCATCGGCAACTCCCTCGACCTGGAGACCACCTCCCGCGAACTCCTCGACGTCGTCGTCCCCGGCTTCTGCGACCTCGCCACCGTCGACCTCTACCAGGGGCTGCTGGCCGGTGACGAGACCCCGCCGGGGCTCGCCGACGGCAGCGCCGCGCTGCGCCGGGTCGCCTTCGCCAGCGCCGTCTCCGACGCGCCCTTCGTCGGCGGCGGGACCTCCGTCGAGGTCGGCGCCGTCCACCACTACCCCTTCAACTCGCCGTGCGCGGACGCCCTGCGCACCGCCCGCACCCAGCGCGTCCCGGCCGAGGAGGGCGGGCTCGTGCAGTCCACCCTCGCCGTCCCGATGGTCGCCCACGACACCGTCGTCGGACTCGTCCAGTTCGCCAGGACCAAGGGCAGCGAGCCGTTCGGCGACCGCGACCGCGACCTCGCCGTGGAACTCGCCGCCCGCGCCGCCGTCTGCATCGACAACGCCCGCCTCTACCGGCGCGAGCACGAACGGGCGCTGATACTGCAGCGGTCCCTGCTGCCGCCGGGCGACCCGGTCGCCTCCGGCCTCGACATCGCCTGCCGCTACCGTCCTGGCAACTCCTCCTCCGACCGGCCGAGCGAGGTCGGCGGCGACTGGTTCGACGTCATCGAACTGCCAGGACACCGCACCGCGTTGGTCGTCGGCGACGTCATGGGACGCGGGCTGCGCGCCGCCGTCGCCATGGGTGAACTGCGTTCCGCCGTCCGCACCCTGGCCCTGCTCGACCTCGAACCGGCCGAGGTGCTGGGCGCGTTGGACGAGATCGCGCGCGGACTCGGGGCACCCGGCGGGGTCCAGCAGGCCACCCGCTCCGCCCGCAGGCCGCCCGAGGCGGACCTCTCCGAGGTGTACCTCGCCACCTGCATCTACGCCGTCTACGACTCCGTCACCCGGCGCATCACCTTCGCCAACGCCGGTCATCTCCCGCCGGTCCTCGTCGAACCCGGCGAGGACGCCCTGATGCTCGACGTGCCGCCCGGCATGCCGCTCGGCGTCGGCGGCGAGCCCTTCGAGGAGGTCGACGTCGACCTGCCCGAGGGCGCGCTGCTCGCCCTCTACACGGACGGCCTCGTCGAGTCCCGCGACCACCCGCTCGACGAGGGGCTCCAGGCCTTCGTCGGTGCGCTCACCGACCCCGCCCGCCCGCTGGAGGACGTCTGCGACCACGTCCTCAACACCCTCGACACCCACCACGGAGAGGACGACATCGCCCTGCTGATGGCCCGCGTCCAGGGGCTGCCCAGCGACTCCGTCGGCGACTGGACGCTGCCGCGCGAACCGCGCAGCGTGGGCCGCGCCCGCGAGCACGCGCGCGGCCAACTGCTGTCCTGGGGACTGGAACCGCTCGTCGACACGGCGGAACTCCTGGTCAGCGAACTCGTCACCAACGCCCTGCGGTACGGCGAGGGCGAGATCAGACTGCGGCTCCTGCTGGACCGCACCCTGGTCTGCGAGGTCTGGGACTCCGGCCTGGTCCAGCCCCGCCGACGCCGCGCCCGCGACACCGACGAGGGCGGCCGCGGCCTGCAACTCGTCGGCCTCCTCAGCACGTCCTGGGGCTCCCGCCGCACCCCCCGGGGCAAGACGGTCTGGTTCGAACTCCCCCTCCCGGACGGCGAGACGGGCCTCACGGACCCGGCGGAGGCACTCCTCAGCCTGTTCTGACCGACGGAACGGACGGACCCCGGGGAGCGAGGAGGGCCCCCGGGGGGAATCGGGGACCGGTGGCCGGTTCGGTTCCCCCGGGCGGGCGCGGGTTGGTCAGAGGGGCTCGGGTGCGCGGCGGCGGAAGGTTCTGGGGCCGCCGAAGCTCGGGGGCGGGCCGACGCCGTCCGGTCCTGATCCGTCCGGCGGCGGCAGCAGGACGCCGCCCAGCACCGCGCCCGCGAGACCGCTCTCGTGCCCGCTCTCGCCGGTCAGCGGGTTGCCGTACCCCCGCACATCGCGTTCGGCCAGCTCACGGGCGCGGACCGCGGCCGCGTCGGCGGCGAGCGGATCGTCCGCGAGGGAGCGCGCCGCCTCCGACAGCAGCGTCCTCGCCTCGTGGCCGACGGCGCCCCGGTGCGTGCCGACGAACGTGTCGGCGTCCGCGACGCTGTGCGCGGCGACCAGCGAAGCCGCCGCGGGCACGGCCCCGGCCCGGCCCGCCGCCAGCGGCAGCACCGCGACCGTGACCCGCCGCAGCGCGTCGACCGGGTCGAAGGGTCCCGCCGTCGCCGCGGTGCGGACCGCGGCCAGGACGGCGTCGGCGACATCGGCGCGGGCCAGCAGGGTGTCCGCGGGCAGCAGCGGCTGCGCGGGCCGCGCGCCCGAACCGCCGGGGCGGACGAACCGGTGCCCCCGCGCGGTCACCGGCGGTTCCGCGCCGTCGCCGCGCGCCGCCTCCGCGTTCTCCCGCGCCGTCCCGCGCGTCCCCGCGATCTCCGCCTCGGCACCGGTCAGCGTGGCCGGAAGCAGCCGCTCGGCCGACTCCAGGTCGGCGGCGAGACGCTCCACGCCGTCCAGGAAGGCGGCGGCCTGCGCGATCCCGCCCTCCGCCGACCGCAGATGCCGGGCCGCCCGGTCCCGCTCGCCCCGATCCGCCGCCTGCCGGGCCTCGTTGAGCCGGAACGTCGTGAACACCAGCCGGTCCTTGGCCTGTTCGACGTAGCCGGTGACCGGTTCCGTCACCGTGCCCCCGTACCGTCCGCCGAGCCGCGCGAGCCGCTCCGCCACCCGGCCGGTGTGCCCGGCCAGTGCACGGAACCGCGTCTCGGCGACCACCAGCGCGTCCACCACCCCCGGCGCGGACCCCGGGTCGAGCCCGCGCAGCCGGTCGAAGGCCGCCGCGTCCGCGTCGAGGCGCCGTCCCGCCTCCTCGCACCGCCCGACGATCCCGGCGAGCAGGTGCCGCCGCGCCTCCCGGTCGCCCGGCGGCCCCTCGTCGTGGCGGCGCCGCATCCGGCAGGCGGCCGACAGTTCGGCCGCCGCCTCCCGCACCGCCCGCGCGAAGGGCTCGACGGCCGTCGCCCCGAGCCGCGCCCCGGCGAAGTCCAGTTCCTCCCGGCCGACCCGCACCCAGTCGTCGGCGGCGACGAGCAGCGCCCGCGCCCGTTCGTCCGTCTCCGCCTGCGGGGGCGGGGCGGTGGCGACGGCGGCCGTCCCGCCGGGGGTGGTCCTGGTCCTGACCCGCCGGGTGCGCCGCAGATACCCGTACCCGCCGAGGACCAGGGCGGCGACGAGCACGACCAGGGGGAGCGCCAGGTCGGCGGTGGAGGTCCCCTCGGCCGACGGGACGGACGCGGGTCCGGGCACGGGGGAGGGCACCGGGCCCGGCGGGGTCGCGGCGCCGGACGCGGGCGCGGTCGTCGCGGGCACCGGTGGAACCGGGGCCGCGCTGTCGGTCGTCACCCCGGGCAGCACCAGCCACACCACACCGGCCAGCCCGCCCAGCACGGTGTGCAGCAGGCGCGCGGACAGGAGGGACGGAGCGCGGCGTCTTGGCCGCCCCCGTATCAGGGATGACGTCACATTTCGGAGCGTATGAGCAGGAAAGCGGGCGCGCGAGCGGGGTGCGTCCCCCGTGGGGCGCGCGGTGAACGGTGGGACGGCGCACGAGGGACGAGGCAGCCTGGAGCGGGCCGCCCCGCGCACCGCGATCGTGGCGTCCGCCCGGCGGACCTCGCTCGCCCTCGCGGCCACCCCCGAGTCGACGGACCTGCTGAGGGGGCTGCCGTTCTTCCACGAGACCGGGCCCGGTCACCTGGCCCGCGCCGAGACCGTCCCGGCCGCCGTCCGCGGGGTCAGGCCGGGGCTGTCCCGCGCGGACGCCGACCGGGCGCGCTTCGGCGTCGCCCGGTACGTGGACTTCGCGGCCACGGAGGCCGACCGGACGGCGTACCGCGGGGGCTGGGTGCGGGCCGCCGGACGAGACCCGCACCCCCGCCCGCCCGCGGGGCTTCGGGGCGCGGCTACCGGGGCCGGTCCGTGGTGCGCCGTCCGATCTTCGAGCCCAGCCAGACCAGCGGGTCGTACTTGCGGTCGGCCGCGCGTTCCTTCAGCGGGATCAGCGCGTTGTCCGTGATCCTGATGCCCTCCGGGCAGACCTCCGTGCAGCACTTGGTGATGTTGCAGTAGCCGAGCCCGTGCTCGTCCTGCGCGGTGGTCTTGCGGTCGAGGCCGGTTTCGGCGGCCGCGTCCAGCGGGTGCATGTCCAGCTCCGCGACCCGCATCAGGAACCGCGGGCCCGCGAAGGCCGGTTTGTTCTCCTCGTGGTCGCGCACCACATGGCAGGTGTCCTGGCACAGGAAGCACTCGATGCACTTGCGGAACTCCTGCGAGCGGTCCACGTCCCGCTGGGCCATCCGGTAGTCGCCCGGCGCGACCCCCGGCGGCGGCACGAACGCCGGGACCTCCCTGGCCTTCGCGTAGTTGAAGCCGACGTCCGTGACCAGGTCGCGCACGACGGGGAAGGCGCGCAGCGGGGTGACGGTGATCGTCTCGTCCTGCGTGAAGACCGACATGCGGGTCATGCACAGCAGCCGCGGACGGCCGTTGATCTCCGCCGAGCACGAACCGCACTTGCCCGCCTTGCAGTTCCAGCGGACGGCGAGGTCGGGCGCCTGGGTGGCCTGGATGCGGTGGACGATGTCGAGGACCACCTCGCCGTCGTTCACCTCGACGGTGAACTCCGCCAGGCCGCCGCCGCGCACATCGCCCCGCCACACCTTGAAGCGGGCCTCGTAGCTGCTCACTCGTAGAGCTCCTCTTCGGCCAGGTACTTGACCAGCTCCTCCTTCTCGAAGAGGGCGAGCAGGTCCGGGCGGATGGGCTGGGTGTCCTCGCGGGTCAGGGTGATCTGTCCGGGCGCCGGGTCGGCCGGGTCCCGGTCGGCGAGCGCGCACAGCAGGTTGACGTGGCGCCACCGCCGTTCCATCGCCGGGTGGTCCTCGCGGGTGTGGCCGCCGCGCGACTCGGTGCGCTCCAGCGCGGCCCGCGCCACGCACTCGCTGACCAGCAGCATGTTTCGCAGGTCCAGGGCGAGGTGCCAGCCCGGGTTGAACTGGCGGTGGCCCTCAACCCCCGCCCGCGCGGCCCGTACCCGCAGGTCGGAGAGGCGTTCGAGGGCCTGCTCCATCTCGCCCTCCCGGCGGATGATGCCGACCAGGTCGTTCATGGTCTGCTGGAGTTCCTGGTGGAGGGTGTACGGGTTCTCCGGGGCGCGGGCGGCGGCCGTCTCCGGGTCGGCCCCCGGGCCCTCGGCGGAGAACGGGCGCAGCGCCTCGGCCGCCGCGGCGTCCACCTGGGCGTCGTCCACCGCGGGCCGTCCGGCCGTCTGCTCCGCCGCGTGCTCGGCTGCGTGCCGTCCCGCCCGGCGGCCGAAGACCAGCAGGTCGGAGAGGGAGTTGCCGCCGAGCCGGTTGGAGCCGTGCATGCCGCCCGCCACCTCGCCCGCCGCGTACAGGCCCGGCACCCCGCGCGCGGCGGCCGTGTCCGAGTCGACGGCGATGCCGCCCATCACGTAGTGGCAGGTGGGCCCGACCTCCATCGCCTCCGCCGTGATGTCGACGTCGGCCAGCTCCTTGAACTGGTGGTACATGGACGGCAGCCGGCGCCTGATCACCTCGGCCGGCATGCGCGTCGACACGTCGAGGAAGACCCCGCCGTGCGGGGAGCCGCGGCCCGCCTTGACCTCGGAGTTGATGGCGCGGGCGACCTCGTCGCGGGGGAGCAGTTCCGGGGGCCGCCGGTGGTGGTCGGGGTCCTCGTACCAGCGGTCGCCCTCGTCCTCCGACTCGGCGTACTTCTCCTTGAAGACGTCGGGGATGTAGTCGAACATGAACCGCTTGCCCTCGGAGTTGCGCAGGACCCCGCCGTCGCCGCGCACCGACTCGGTGACGAGGATGCCCTTCACCGACGGCGGCCAGACCATGCCCGTGGGGTGGAACTGCACGAACTCCATGTTCAGCAGCGGCGCCCCGGCGAGCAGGGCCAGCGCGTGGCCGTCGCCGGTGTACTCCCACGAGTTCGACGTCACCTTGAAGGACTTGCCGATGCCGCCGGTGGCGACGACCACCGACGGTGCCTCCAGGACCAGGAAGCGGCCGGACTCGCGCTCGTAGCCGAAGACGCCGGAGACCCGGTCGCCGTCCTTCAGCACCCGGGTGACCGTGCACTCCTGGAACACCTTGAGCCGGGACTCGTACTCCCCGGTCTCCGCCTTGTCCTGCTGCTGGAGCGCGACGATCTTCTGCTGGAGGGTGCGGATCAGTTCGAGCCCGGTGCGGTCGCCGACGTGCGCGAGGCGCGGGTACTCGTGGCCGCCGAAGTTGCGCTGCGATATGCGGCCGTCGGCGGTGCGGTCGAAGAGGGCGCCCCAGGTCTCCAGCTCCCAGACCCGGTCCGGGGCCTCCTTGGCGTGCAGCTCGGCCATCCGCCACTGGTTGAGGAACTTGCCGCCGCGCAGCGTGTCCCGGAAGTGGACCTGCCAGCCGTCGCCTGAGTTGACGTTGCCCATGGCCGCCGCGATGCCGCCCTCGGCCATCACCGTGTGCGCCTTGCCGAACAGCGACTTGCAGACGACCGCCGTTCTCGCGCCGCGCTCGCGGGCCTCGATGGCGGCTCGCAGTCCGGCGCCGCCCGCGCCGATCACGACGACGTCCCACTCCTGGCGGTCGACCACGGACATCAGAAGAACCTCGGATCGTCGAAGGCACCGGACGAGAGCAGGTAGACGTAGAAGTCGGTCACTCCCACGCTCACCAGCGAGGCCCAGGCGAGCAGCATGTGACGGGCGTTCAGCGTGCCGACGAACCGCCAGGCCCGGTAGCGCACGGGGTGCCGGGAGAAGTGCTTGAGCTTGCCGCCGACGATGTGCCGGCAGGAGTGGCAGGAGAGGGTGTACGCCCAGATCAGCGCCACGTTGACGACGAACAGCAGGGTGCCGAGGCCCATGTGGCCCCAGTGGTGCCCGGAGTCGCGGAACGCGAGCACGGTGTCGTAGGTGAGCACGCCCGCGACCAGGATCGCCGCGTAGAAGAAGTACCGGTGCAGGTTCTGCAGGACGAGCGGGAAGCGGGTCTCGCCCGAGTACGTCGCGTGCGGCTCGGCGACCGCGCAGGCCGGCGGGGAGGCCCAGAAGCCCCGGTAGTAGGCCTTGCGGTAGTAGTAGCAGGTCAGCCGGAAGCCCAGCGGGAAGACCAGGATGATGATCGCCGGGGAGAGCGCCCACCAACTGCCGAACAGGTCCGCGTTGGGGCCGCTGTGCATGGTCTGGCAGCGCTCGGCGAGACAGGGCGAGTAGAACGGCGACACGTAGGGCGCGGAGTAGTAGTGCGCGTCGGCGAAGGCCCGCCAGGTCGAGTAGACGACGAAGGCGAGCAGGCCCGCCGCCGTTCCCGCGGGGGACAGCCACCAGCGGTCGGTGCGCAGATGACGGGCGGAGATCGCGGCACGCGTCGCGGTGCGCACGCCGCGGCCGTCGGGATGGGGTTCCGTACCAGTGGCCAATGCTTGACTCCGGTCGGGTCAGGGGGCGTGGCGGTCGCGGGCGCCGAGTCCCTCGTCGTCCGAGTCCGTCCACAGGCTGGTGTCGTACGGGGTGTCGGGGATGGGGACGAGATCGGTGCGCCGGGCGGCGGGGGAGGCCGCGGTGTCGCGCAGCAGGGCGATGCTCTCGCGCAGGTGGTTGGCGTCGTTGCGGACCCGGCGCATCTCCAGGCCGCCGGTGCCCAGCTGCTTCTCCAGCCGTCCGACGGACCTGAGCAGCTCGTCGAGGCTGCGCTGGACCGATGTCAGTTCGTCGTGCACGGACATGACGTGACCTCACTTCCGCGGGCGGCACTGCCCTGGGCGGGGACGTTCATGCGCCTGCGAGTGTTGCGCGTCACACCCGGCGCTGGGAAGGCATGTGCACGGATTGGCGGGGGCGCGCGGATGCGGTCGTCCCCGGGAAGCCCCGGGCGGGCCCCGGTGGGCCCCGGTGGGCCCCGGTGGGCCCCGGACGGGGGCCGGACGACCCCAGGCGGGCTCTGCACGGACGCCGTGGAGGAAACGTTCCCGCCTATGGCGCAGCCGCCCCCGCGCCGGTTGCGCCGCACGGGTGGGGTTCGGCGCGCGTGTCGCCGTGTCGCCCCCGACCGCGGGACCCCGTCCTCTTCAGTGGGCCGCATAGATCTGATCAGCTCCAAATACCGCCAAACGAGATCGGCGGCGGCCCCCTCCCGGAGGTAGACGACATGTCCCACCACGGCGTCGGACTGCGCGCGGTCATGCGCTCGGTCGCCTTCCTTGCCGCGGGCGCGCTCGCGGTCCCCGCACTCGCCGGATGCAGTTCCGAGGACGAGGCCGGCCGCCCGCTCGCCGGGCAGGACATCGCGCCCGCCGCCCGCGACCAGGTCGCCGACGGCGGCACCCTGCGCTGGGCCGTGGACGACATCCCCGAGACCCTGAACGCCTACCAGGCGGACGCCGACGCGGCCACCAACCGGATCGCGCAGGCCACCCTGCCCGCGATGTTCCGGCTGGACGCGCAGGGGCGGCCGCAGCGGGACGCGGACTACCTGGAGACCGCCAAGGTCGTCGAGAGCGAGCCCCGGCAGGTCGTGCTCTACAAGCTGAACCAGCAGGCGGTCTGGAGCGACGGCCGGGAGATCGGCGCCGCCGACTTCGCCGCCCAGTGGCGCGCCCTGTCCGGCAAGGACAGCGCCTACTGGACCGCCCGCAACGCCGGGTACGACCGCATCGAGAAGATCGAGCGGGGCGCCAGCGACCTGGAGGTCAAGGTCACCTTCAAGCGCCCGTACACCGACTGGCGCTCGCTGTTCTCGCCGCTGTACCCGAAGTCCGTCATGGGCACCCCCGACTCCTTCAACGACGGCGCGCGCCGCAAGCTCAAGGTCACCGCGGGCCCGTTCGCGGTGAAGAAGGTCGACCGCGCCGAGGACGAGATCTCCCTCACCCGCAACCCCCGTTGGTGGGGCCGCCCGGCGAAGCTCTCCGAGATCGACCTGATGGCCGTGCAGCGCTCCAAGCGGGCCGCCGCGCTGGCCGCGGGGAAGATCGACCTCGCGGACGTCGACGCGGACACCGCCTCCCGGATCTCCGTCGCCGGGAACGGCGGCGCGAGCGGCGCCCCGTCTCAGGGCGCCTCCCCGCAGACGGGCTCCGGCCGGACCGCCGCGAAGCCGCTGGGCTCCTGGGCGCGGGCGCACGGCAGCGACGAGGACGCCTCGGACGAGGAAGTGCTCGCCCGCAAGAAGGAGCGCAAGGCGATCGCGAAGTACGAGCGCCAGCAGGAGGCGCTGCGCGGCTTCGAGGTCCGCAAGTCGCTCGAACCCGCCTTCACGCAGCTCGCCCTGAACGGTTCGGAGGGCCCGCTCGCGGACGAGCGGGTGCGCAGGGCGGTGGCCCGCGCCCTCGACCGGGAGGCGCTCGCCCAGGTCGTGCTGAAGCCGCTCGGACTGCCCGCGGTGCCCGTCGGCAGCCATCTGGCGCTCTCCGGGC
This sequence comes from Streptomyces sp. SolWspMP-5a-2, assembly GCF_900091845.1. Lineage (GTDB taxonomy): Bacteria > Actinomycetota > Actinomycetes > Streptomycetales > Streptomycetaceae > Streptomyces > Streptomyces doudnae. The sequence continues at coordinate 1,009 of NZ_FMCI01000378.1, read as the reverse complement.
AGGCCGCCTACGCCGACAACAGCGGCGCGATCGGCGGTCAGGACACGGCCGAGGCGCAGGCGCTGCTCGCCGACGCCGGGTGGGTGCCGGGCGCCCCGGTCAAGGACAAGAAGAAGGGCGAGAAGGCGGCCGGTTCCGAGGGCAGGAAGTCGCAGGACGAGTCCGAGGGCGGCAGCGACGGCGCGTACATCGTCGGCGAGGACAACAAGGGCCACGGCGACGGCGAGGACAAGAAGGACCACGACGGCGGCGAGAGCGGCTCCAGGCACCTCGCGGACGGCAGGCAGTACGGCGGCGAGGCGCACCTCAAGCAGGGCGGCGCGGCCGGTGCCTACGCCCCCAAGGGCACCGCGGCCCCGGCGCCCGCGCCCGGCCCGCTGGCCAAGGACGGCAAGCCGCTGACCCTGCGGTTCGTGCTGCCGTCGGGCGCGGGCTCCGGCTCGCTGCGGGCGGTGGCCGAGCGGATCGGCACCATGCTGGAGCGGGTCGGCATCAGGACCGACATCACCAAGGTGTCGGACAGCAGCTACTTCAAGGACCACATCGCGTCCGGCCAGTACGACCTGGCGCTCTACTCGTGGCCCGCCTCCGCGTTCCCGGCCACCGACGCCCGGCCGATCTACGCCAAGCCGGTGCCCGCGGCCGACGGTTCCCTGAACGTCGAGCAGAACTACACCCGGGTCGGCACCGACCAGGTCGATCAGTTGTTCGACCGTGCGGCGGGCACGCTCGACGAGGACGAGAGCCGCTCTCTGCTGCGCAAGGCCGACTCCCGGATCTGGGCCTCCGCCGGATCCATCCCGCTCTACCAGCGCCCGCAGCTCACCGCGGCCCGCAAGGACCTCGCCAACGCCGGTTCCTTCGGCTTCCAGACCCCGGTCTACCAGGACATGGGCTTCCTGAAGAACGGCGTCAAGCCGTCCGCCGCTGCCTCCGGGAACTGACCGGTACCCGCTCGGCCCCGGGCCGCCGTCCCGCACCCGCGGGGCGGCGGCCCGAGCCGCTTCCC
>NZ_FMCI01000212.1 GCF_900091845.1 Streptomyces sp. SolWspMP-5a-2 | reverse complement strand
ACTCCCGAGGGGCGCCGCCGGTCGCGCCGGCCACCGCGGCGACGGGCGCCGCGGCGGCGGGGACGAGGGCGGGGAGGACGGCGGGCGCGGGCGGGGTCCACGTCGCCGCCCCGGCGAGGTCGCCCGTGGCCTCGGGCGCTCCCAGGTAGGAGATCAGGACGTCGCGCTGGGCGGAGACCATCTCCCGGCTCGCGCGCAGGAACTCGGCGATCAGCGCCTCGGGTCCGGCGGCGGGCGCGGACAGGGGGCTCGGGTGGGACAAGACGGCCTCCGTCACGGGGCGGGCGGGATGCAGGGCGTGGGGCGGGAGCGTGCCGGCGGCGCGGCGCAGCAGATGGCCGTCGACGGTGAACCCGGCCCGGCGCACGGAACCGGCGGTGGCGGGGTCGACGGCGTCGCGGCCGGTGAACAGCGGCCTGGTGCGCAACGCGACGCCGCTGACGGCGAGTTGGGCGAGGGCGGTGAGGAAGGCGGGGAGTCCGCCGTCGGGCACGCCCTCCAGCGGGACGGCGCGGTGCGGGCGGTCCCCGAGCACGTCACCGACCAGGCGGCTGAGGACCCGGCCGGGTCCGGCCTCCACGAAGACCCGCGCGCCCGCCTCGTACATCGCCTCGATCTGCTCGGCGAAGCGGACGGGGGAGCCGAGTTGGGCGACCAGTTCGGCGCGGATGCCCGCCGCGTCGTCCGGGTAGCGGGCGGCGGTGCGGTTGGCCCAGACCGGGAAGGCCGGTGCGGGCAGGTCGAGTCCGGCGAGGTGGGCGCCGAAGTCGTCCCCCGCCCCGGCGAGCAGCGGGCTGTGGAAGGCGCAGGCCACCGGGAGCGGCTTGGCGCTGTGCCCGGCGTCCCGCAGATGGGCGACGGCGGCGGTGACGGCCTCGGTCGGGCCCGAGACGACCGTCTGCCGGGGCGAGTTGTGGTTGGCGGCGACCACGTCGGCGTCGAGCCCCGCCAGCCGCAGCACCTCCTCGACCTGCTCGGCCGGGGCGGTGACGGCGGCCATGGTGCCGGGGTCGTCGGTGGGGACCCGGCCGAGGACGGCCTCGGCGCGGGCGGCGCTCGCGGCGAGCAGTTCGCCGGGTGTGAGGACCCCGGCGGCGGCCAGCGCGGCGAGTTCGCCGTAGCTGTGGCCGCCCGCCATCGCGGGGCGCACCCCGAGCGAGGTGAGCAACTCGGTGGCGGCGAGCGCGGTGATGCCGAGGGCGGGCTGCGCGACGGCGGTGTCGGTGATCCGGGCCTTGGCGCGGGCCGCGGCGCCGTCGTCGAGGGCGGCGGGCGGGAAGAGCGCGTCGACCCAGCGGGCGCCCCGGTGCAGCACGTGGTGGAGGGCGGGGAAGGCGGTGAACAGCGCCGCGAGCATGCCGGGGCGCTGGCTGCCCTGGCCGGGG
>NZ_FMCI01000213.1 GCF_900091845.1 Streptomyces sp. SolWspMP-5a-2 | reverse complement strand
CGTCGGCCCCCGCGCACGCCCACCCCGCGGCCACGCCCACCGCGTCGGCGCCGGTGGACCCGGACGGCGAGGGCACGCTCCGCGAGGGCGACAGCGGACCCGAAGTGGCCGATCTCCAGCGGCGGTTGCTGAAGATCCCGAACGTCTACGAGAACGGGTCGACCGCCGGGACCTACGACGCGACGCTCACCGAGGCGGTGGCCCGCTTCCAGCTCTGGTACGGCGTCCGCGGCGACGAGAACGGCGTCTACGGCGACGACACCCGCCAGTCCCTGGAGTCAAGGACCGGGCAGGGCTAGCGGTGCGGATGGGCCGGGCAGCAAGTAGATGGGGGCGTGCCCGGGAGAACGTGGAACGGGGGTTGTCCCAAAGCCTCTGTGCCGAACGGGAATTGGTCCGGGGGGAGAGGGCGTGTGACGGCTCGGGACTTGGCCAGCGGCCTGACGGCTCGGGGCCGGGTCAGCGGCCGTTGTCGACCAGGGCGCCGGTGACCGCGCGGACGCTGCGGGCGATGTGCTGGAGCTGGAGCACCTCGGCCGCGTACAGCTTGATGGTGTGTTCGATGACCGACTCGGGGAGGCCGAGGGCGGGGAGGTCGGCGCGGGCGGTCTGGAGCGCGGTGCGGGCCACCCGGATCTCGTGCTGGACCTGGATCTGGGCGTGGCGCGCGAGCAGCACCGGGTGGCGGATGAGCGCGGGGTAGCTCGCGTAGCGCGCCGGTACGAGGTCGCGCAGCCACTTGGCCGCCGAGCGCTCCCAGTCGTAGGAACCGGGCGTCTTGACCTGGCACGGCCAGTCCGGGCTGATGCGCGTCGTCGTCAGGTGCATGATCATCGCTTCCGGGGTGCGGCGTCGTGTGGGGTGGTCCGACGGGGGCGGGCGGCCCCGGCCCAGGGGATGGCCGGGGCCGCCAAGGGCGCTCGCCGTGGCGAGGCCCTGTGGGAGACCCCCGGGTGCCGACGCGGGTAGGAGACGGCGGCCGGGGGTGTCCGTGCGGGGGCCCGGAGGCAGGGGCGTTGACGAGGCCGGCGCTGCGGAGGGTGGTGCGGGCGCATGGGCGGATCGTCGGCTTTCTGCGGGCGGGCGCGTCGGCTGAGGGGACGGGGGTGCAGGATCACGTCCCGGAGCCGACCGGTGCGGGATCCGTGAGCAGTATTTATATATGCCGATCGGTTTGCAAGGCGTATGAAAACATTCATGCGTGCTTTGTTGGCATTGATCCGCCTATGCCGTGCCGAGGTGGAGGGGCGTCAGGGGATTCCCGCCCGCCGGTCACCCGTCGCGCCGAGCGCCCCGACCGTTCCCGCGCGTCGTCCGCGCCGGGGGGATCAGTCGCGCAGGAAGAACTGGTGCTGGTCGGAGACCTGCTCGTACTCCTCCAGACGGGCCTGCGTCCGTTCCGGGTCGGCGTCTGTCATGGCCTGGAGCAGCGCGGCGGCCATCACCCCGGGCGCCGCGTAGGAGTCGAAGACCAGCCGGGAGCCGGTGCCTGAGGCGAAGGTGACGTCGGCCTCGTCGGCCACCGGACCCAGGGCGAGATCGGTGATCAGGGCCACCCGCAGCCCCGCGCTGCGCGCCACCCGCACCGCCGTCAGGGTCTCCTGGGCGTGCCGGGGCATCGAGAACGCCAGCAGCCAGGTGCCGCCCGCCTCCCGCGACTGGAGGAGCGCGTCGTAGGCGACGCTGCCGCTGCGTGTCACCAGCCGTACGTCGGGATGGATACGGCGGGCGGCGTAGGCGAAGTACTCGGCGAGGGACGCGGAGATGCGCAGGCCGAGGACGGTCAGCGGGGTCGAGGCCGACAGCTCGCGGCCCACCGCGATGAGCCGGTCGGGGTCGGCGAAGTCGCGCCGCAGGTTCTCCAGGTTCTCCAGCTCGGCGTCGACCGCCGCCTGGAGCTCGTTGCCGCCCGCCTCCTCGGCGGCGCCGGGACCCGCGGCCAGCGTGCCCAGGGCGATCGCCTGGAGGCGCTCCCGCAGCGCGGGGTAGCCGCTGAAGCCGACCGCGCCCGCGAACCGCGTCACGGAGGGCTGGCTGACCCCGACCCGCTCGGCGAGGTCGGTGATCGAGAGGAACGCGGCCTCGGTGATGTGCTCGATCAGGTACTGGGCGATCCGCCGCTGCCCGGGGGACAGTTGCGGCCGGTCGAAGAGGGCCCGCAGCCGGGACGTCGGGGACGGCTCCGCCTCCGGCACGGACTTGCCCGAAGTGATCGCGGACGCCTGCGCCCGAGCCTGCTGCGGCGACGACACCGGTGCGCCTTCTTTGTCTCCCACAGTGTCTCAACATAGCCCACACACCGTCTCCGACAGGGCCGCTCCCGGGCCACGGCCGGACCGCCGGCACCCCTCTCACCTGCGGTAGACGGTGATCGAGTGCCCGACGTCGTCGATCGGTCTGCTGCTGTCGAGCAGCTCCGCGAGGCGCCCGCGCGCCTTGGCCGCCGCCGAGTCCGACACCACCAGCAACCCGTGCACCTCCCGCACCGGGACGGTGCGCGGATCGCCGGCGTCGATGCCGTAGTAGGACGGGACCCCGCTGCCCTTGTAGACCAGCCAGACCCGCTCGCCCGGGTAGCGCTCGCGCAGCCGGTCCGCGAGCCTGCCGAGGTCCTGGCCCCAGTCCACGTTGGAGTCGTGCAGCCGCAGCCTGGTCTGCGCGGGACCGCCGAACGCTTCGTTGGAGTACGGCAGATAGAAGGGGTACGTGCGCACCGAGCTGACGGCCGTGCACAGCACCAGCGCCCCGGCCGCGACCACCGCCCACCGGGCCCGCGCCACGAGCACGCAGCCCGCCGCGACGGCCAGGAACATCGGCACGAACAGCGCGTACCGGGTCCCGAAGTCCCGGGTGCCCTGCATCGCCGCCAGCAGCAGCACCGCGGGCGGCACCAGCACGTACGGCGCGGCCGGTCGCAGCCGGGCGCTCCGCAGCAGCACGACGGCGCCCGCCGCCCACAGCGCGAGCATCCCGAGCGGGGTCTTCACCAGCAGCGCGGCCGGCAGGTAGTACCAGAGCGATCCGGTGTACAGACGCCCGAACAGGAACCCCTCCCAGGGGCGGTTCTCCAGCCCGAACTGCACCCGCATGCCGTCGCGGTACGCCTCGGGGAACGGCATCAGATCGACGAGCAGCCCCCGCAGCCCGTGCACGGCGGGCACCTGGTCGCCGGGCGACCACCGCAGCAGCGGGTCGACCGCGAGGTACGACAGCCAGACCACGGCGACGGCGGCCACCGCCACGACGGCCGTTCCCCGCGCCGCCCGTGCCCCCGCGGCCCGCCCCCGCGGCGCACCGGAGCGGGACACCGACACGGCGGCCAGCGCGAGGACCACGGGGAAGGCGGGCAGCACGCTCATCTTGACGGCCGCCGCCGCCCCGAACGCGGCCCCCGCCCCCACCAGCACCGGCCACGGCCTGGGCCGCTCCCGCGCCCGCCACAGCAGCCACACCGACGTCAGGGTGAGACCGGCCGCCGGTACGTCCAGCGTGGCGAGGGACCCGTGCGCGACGAGGTCGGGGGAGAAGGTGTACAGGGCCAGCGCCACCGCGCCCGCCGCGGCGCCCGCGACCTCCCGCGCGAACGCGAACACCACCAGCCCGCACAGCAGGGTCAGCGCGATCACCGGGAGGCGGGCCCAGAGCATCAGCCGCCAGGGGTCGTTGCCCGACTCGTACAGCAGATGCCGTCCGAACGCGCCCTGGTCGCCCCGGAACCCGGTGTCGACGTGCGGGTCCGCGAGGGCCACCCCGGCCGCGATCACCAGCTTGCCCAGCGGCGGGTGTTCGGGGTTCAGACGCAGCCGGTGCTCGCGCAGGTAGTCGGCGGCGGTGCCCACGTACACCGGCTCGTCGATGGTCGGGGTCTGGGCCACCGCCGTCGTCACCATCGCCACCGCCATCTGCGCGAGCAGCGCGGCGACCAGCAGCGGAAGCAGCAGACGGCGCGGGGAGCGGCGCGGGCGCGGGGCGGGCGGGTGGTCCTGGTCGTCGCGGGTCCCGGCGTCCAGGACCGCTGGTTGTTCGTGCGCCATCATCCGCCCCGCGCTGCCGCCGGGGCGGCGGGAGCGATCCCGACCCTGTCCATGGGGTCACTGTCGCACCGGCTCCCGCCGCCGGGGTGTCACCGCTTCACGAGTCGTACCGACAGACCGTCCGCCGTGTAGACGGGTACGGCCCGCAGCCGGTCGGAGTTCACCTCGATCCGCGCGAACCGGCCGCGCAGCGCGGGCGCGGACAGCACCCGCACCACCGTGCCCGGCGCCGGGGGCCGCCCGGAGCCGACCGACAGGGTCAGGACGGCGTCCGCGCCGAGCACCGCCCGCCGGGCCACGCTGACGAGCGCGCCGCGGCCCTCGCCCGGCACCGCGACCTCCAGGGCCGCCGACTCCTGCGCGTACACGCCGCGCACCCGCACCGGCCCCGGGAGCCTCAGCGCCCCGCCCGTCACCCGGACGTCCCCGTGGCCGAGCGCGTGCTCGCCGTCCGCGACCAGGGTCCCGGCCAGGACCGCGGTGGTGCCGGTGTAGGTGTTGCGGCCGGTGAGGGTCAGGGTGCCGGTGCCCCGCTTGGTGAGTCCGCCGGGGCCGTCGATGTCGTTGCGCCAGGCGTCCGCCGCGCCGAGGCCGCCCGCCGCCGACTCCAGGGTGACCGTCACGTCGGACGCGAAGGAGCCGTAGCCGTCCGCCGCCGTGAACAGGTCGAGCCTGCCCCACTCCTCGAAGCCGTCCAGGAGCCGGTACCCGGAGGGGAGCGCCGTGGACCGCAGCACCTCGCGCCGCTGGGCCGCGCTCAGGTACGGCTGCCTGGTCTCCAGCAGCACCTCGGCGCCCTTCGGCACGGTCAGCGGCCTGCTGGGGCCCCGCCGGGTCTGCACGTACGTCAACCGGGGGCGGTTGGCGCGGGCGTTGGCGGCCCGGTCGGCGTACGGGTCGGTGCCGGGGCGGGCCGCGCGGGCGTGCGCGGGGAGGGTGTCGGCGGTGGTGCCGGTGCGCTCGGTGAAGCAGGCGAGCGCCTGCGCGCGGGCCGCGGACTTGAGCGCCGCGTTGGCCGGGTCGGCGAGGGCGGCCGCGGCCAGCGCGGTCGCCATGATCCGGCCGCCGACGACGTCCAGGGCGGAGTGCATGCCCGCCACGATCCGGGTGTCGCTCAGCTCCAGGGCGCGGGTCACCAGCTCCTGGAACCGTTCGGGCACCGCGTACGCGTAGGCGAGCGCGGCCAGGTGGAAGGCGTTGGTGTGCCCGCTGGGGAAGCCGCCGTCGTCGGCCGGGGCGGTGCCGCGCTGGCGCAGCAGCTGGGGCGCGACGACCACCTCCGAGTCGTGGACGGGGTAGCCGAGGGCGTCCGTGCGGCCCGTGTCGACGACCCGGCTGTCCGCGTCGAGCCGCCACGGCCGGGGGTACTGGAAGGCGTACTTGGCGGGGTTGCCCGAGGCGTACGGGCCGCGCACGGTGTCGACCAGTTCGGCCACCTTGCCGAGCGCCGCGTCGTGCGAGCCCGCGCCCAGGGCGGAACCGGCGGGCGCGTCGGCGGGCACCGCGTCGCTGACGGTCGTCGGGGGTGTCCCCTGCGGCGCCCCGGTGATCGACGTGACGGCCAGCGAACCGGCCAGATAGGGACCGGCCAGCGGCCCGAGCCCGGCGATCATCGCGTAGCTCTGGTGCTGGCGGTCGTAGACGAACGCCTCCTCGGCCTGCGCCTCGGTGCGGGCGGCGGTGACCCGCACCGAGTGGCGCACGTTGGCGCGCAGCAGCTCGCGGTCCAGCGCGGTACCGGTGTCCCACGTGGCGCCCGGCCGCCACACCCGCGCCATCCCGCCGAGGACGCGGACGACCGCGTTGGTCTCGGGCGTGAGGTGGGCGAGGACGTTGCTGCGGTAGTCGTCGACGAAGGCGGCGGGCAGCGCGCCCGGGGCGGCCCCGGCGCGCGGGGCGGCCGCCCAGGAGACCAGGGTGGGCGCGGCCAGCACCCCGGTGGCGCCCAACGAGGCCGCGAGGAACCCCCGTCGGCCGACACCGGGGTGCGCGGTCGGCGTGACGGACGGGGGCCGGACGGATGACGACATGCGGTGACCTCTCGTGAGACGGAACCCGGGCCCGGAGGGACACGGGGACACACGGTGGGTGAGGAGCGGCCGGCCACACACGGTGCGTGAGGGACGGACGGTGAGGCACACGCTGCGTGAGGGACGGAAGGTGGTGCACACGGTGCGTGAGGAGCGGCCGGTCAGACAGACGGTGCGTGCGGAGTGGGGACGATCGCGACCCGCGAGGGACTACGGGCGCGCGGGCGGGACGAGACAGGACGGCGCCGCCTTCGCCACGGGAACAGGTGCGCCCGGCGTGGTGGTCGGCCCGCTGAACTGGGTTTTCCGGTACGGCGGTTGCCCCACCGGCGCTGGTGGGCTCAGCGTTGCGGTCGGTCCGTCGGAACAGGTGTGTGGTGCTCGGCCCGCCGCAACTGGTGTCTCTGGTGGAGCTGTTGCTGCGCCGGAACCGGTGTGCCCGGCCCGGCGGTTCCCCCACCAGGGCCGGTGTCCTCAACGCCCCGGCCGCCCCGCCGGGACCATTGCGCCCCGCCCGGCGATCGCGGCGTCGGCCGGTGTGACGGTCACCGGCCAGGAAAAACAGGGGAGTTGCGGCCCGCGGGCGGACGGTTCCGGCCGCCCGGGGTCACAGGAGTGCGCGGGCCAGTGTCAGCGCGCCCTCGACCGGCGGCACCCGCAGCGGACGCGGCCGGGCCGACGGGACCGAGCGGGCCAGGGCGTCGGTGAACGCCGTGTACAGCGGCGGCTGCGCGAGCACCGTGCCGCCCGCCACCACCACGTCGTCCACCACCACCCCGCGCACGGCGAGCCGTCCGACGAGGGCGGCCAGCGCGCGGCCCGCGTCGGCGATCACGGCCGCGGCGAGAAAGGAACCCGCCCCGGCGGCGGCGAAGACCACGGGGGAGTGCCGCCCCCACTCGGCGGAGACGTCGGACGCGGCCTCCAGGGCGTCACCGAGCGCCGGTACCTCGGCGACCGAGAACGCCTCGACGAGCCCGCGGGCGAGCGCGTCGGGAGCCTCGCCGCGGTCGTGCGCGGCCAACACCGCGCGTGCCGCCTCCCGCACCAGACCGGCCGCGCCCCCCTCGTCGCCGAGGACCGCGCCCCAGCCGCCGACCTGGACCGGGACGCCGTCGGGCAGCGTGCCCACGGCGACCGAACCGGTACCGGCCACCAGGCCGACGCCCCGGTCGAGTCCGGCGGCGGGGACGAGGAGTTCGGCATCGCCCACGACACGCGCGGGCACGCCGAGGCGCTGTTCCAGGGCGGCGCGGATCCCCGCGCACTGGCGCGGGGTCTCGCAGGCGTGACCGCCGACGGCCACCGCCGCCGGACGGACGCCCGCGGGGAGCGCGTCGGCGACCAGCGCGGCGAGCCACCGCGCGGCGGCGGCCGGGTCGTGCGGCCGCCAACCGGTGCTGGGACGGACCAGGTCGGCGACGGCGGTGTCGGCCGTCGCCGCGCGGAGGTGGGTCTTGGTGCCGCCCACGTCGATCCCGACCGCGAGCGGAGGCCCGGGTGATGTCTCCTGCACGGATCCTCTTTCGTCGTCGCGCACGGCAGCGAACGGTGGCGAACCGTGCCCGGCGGAACGGGAGTCGGGGAAGTAGGGAAGCCCCGGGACGGGCCTCGTGCGGATCACGGCGGACGCGTACCGTGTAGTTCGTTAGGAAGTTAACTAACGAAGTACAGTGCGTCAAGAGTCGTCGCACACCCGCCCCCGGAACCTCTTTCCGGGCCGACCCGACGGGTGTTCGCGACGCGAGGGCATCCATCGCCGCCTCCCCGCGACCACCGGGGGAGCGCGGCCCCTGACCCGTGGGGGAACTGTGGAACACGTCGTGGCGGAGGCCCCCCGCCTCACCGAGAGCGCCGGCGCGGTCTTCGCCGTGCTGGCCGCGGCGGGCAGCGCGACCCGGCCGAGACTCGCGAGCCTCGCCGGTCTCTCCAAGCCGACGGTGTCGTCCGCCGTCGCCGAACTGGAGGGAGCCGGGCTCGCCGCCTGCTCGGGCACCGCCTCCAGCGGCACCGGACGCTCCGCCGCCGTCTACGCGCTCGGCCGGGCCGCGGGAGCCGTCCTCGCCGTCGATCTCGGCCCGCACCGCACCCTGGTGCGCGGCTGCGCCCTGGACGGCACCCTCCTCGCCGACGTCACCGGCACCCGCGCGGGGGCCGCCGGCGCCGTCCAGGAAGCCCTTGCCGCGCTGCCCGCGGGCGCCCCGCTGCGCAGCATCGTGGTGGCCGTCGGCGACGTCACCGCCCCCGACCTCACCGGCACCGGCATGCGCCCGGCGACCGCCAAGGGCGGACCCGTCTTCGACGCGGTCTCCGTCGCGCTGCCGCCGGGCGTCCCTGTCCACCTGGAGAACAACGTCAACTGCGCGGCGCTGGCCGAACTCCACGAGGGCGCGGCCCAGGGCAGGCACAGCTTCGGCTACCTGCGCATCGGCGTCGGGGTCGGCCTCGGCATCGTCATCGACGGCCGGGTGCTGCGCGGCGCGAACGGCGCCGCGGGCGAGCTGGCCCGGCTGCCCTACCCCTGGGACGAGGGCCGGAGGCCCCGGCGGGAGGCGCTGGAGGAGTACGTCGGCGCCCACTCCCTGCTGCGCCGCGCCCGGCAGGCGTGGCCCGCGGACGAGGGGCCCGCGCCGGAGAGCGTCGAGGGCCTCTTCGCGCTGGCCGCCGGGGGTGCGGGGGCCGCTCGCGCGGCCGTCGAGGGGCACGCGGCCGACGTGGGCAGGCTGGCCGCCGCGGTCACCGCCGTCCTGGACCCGGGGCTGCTGGTGCTCGGCGGCAGCACCGGCGCCGACCCGCAGCTCCTGCCCGGGGTGCGGGCCGAGCTGGACCGGCTGAGCTGGCCCACCGAGGTCGTCAGCAGCCAGGTCGGGGACAGCGGCACGGTGGTGGGCGCGGCCCGGCTCGCCGTGGCCAGGGGAGTCCAAAACGTGACCCACGGCGCGCAGGCGAAGGATTGACGCCCTCGGACTCGGTCTGCCAATGTCCGGACAAGCGCTTTCTAAGTCGGCCGGGACGCCGACTCGGAGTGAGCGTCCCGCCGGTACGCGACAGCCGTACGGCGACCCCGCGAGGGCGTGCTCGCGAGGCGGCGGCCCAGAGAGGCCGGGGACTCCACCCGACAGGGGCGAGACGGTCCGGGCGAGACCGTCGCCCGGAGAGCCACATCGAGCAGACCGCACCCGAGCCGTGTTCCGGCCGGGACTGTCACGCACATCCAGGGAGGACCCGGTGGGTCACCAGATCTCGCGCAGAACCCTCTTCCGCACCGCGAGCGGTCTCGCCGCCGCTGGCGCGCTCGGCAGCGCGCTCACCGCGTGCGGCGGAGGCACCGGCGCAGGCTCGGCCAACGACAGGCTCACGATGACCTGGTGGGGCAGCGACGAGCGGCACGCCGCCTACAAGAAGGCGCTGGCGGCGTTCCAGAAGAAGAACTCCGCGATAGAGATCGAGGAGCGCTACTCCGGCTACGACGGCTACTTCGACAAGTTCAACACCAACGTCGCCGGCGGCAGCGCCCCCGACCTGCTCCAGATGGACACCGCGCTGGTCGCCCAGTACGCCCGCAAGGGTGTCCTCGCGCCCCTCGACTCCTACGTCGGCAAGAGCCTCGACCTCACCGGCTTCTCCAGGACGCTGCTGGCCGCGGGCACCGTCGACGGCAAGCTGTACGGCGTCCCGTCCGGCATCGGCGTCAACCAGCTCACCGTCAACCGCAGCGGCCTGGAGAAGCTCGGCCTCGACTTCCCCGACCCGGAGTGGACCTGGGCCGACCTGAAGAAGATCTCCGTCGACATCCACAAGAAGAGCGGCGGGAAGATCTACGGCACCGACGACGTCGGCGGCGGCGCCCTCCAGGCCTTCGAGATCTTCGCCCGGGAGAAGGGCGAGCAGCTCTTCAGCGCCGACGGCAAGAAGCTCGGCTTCACCTCGGACACCCTCCAGGAGTGGTGGGAGTACTGGGCCGACCTGCGCAGGGCCGACGCCTGCCCGCCGCCCGCCGTCACCTCCGCCGCCCACAACGACCTCACCAAGAACGCGGTCGTCATCGGCAAGGCCCTGTTCACCTTCGACACCGGTGTCTACGGCGCGGGCGGCTCGATCACCGACGCCACCCTCGACTTCCTGCCCACCCCGCAGGGCGACTGGTCCGGCGCCCGCGAGGGCAACTACGTCAACGGCGGTGTCCTGCTGAGCGCCACCAAGGCCAGCAAGCGGGTCGCCGACTCGGTGAAGATCGTCTCCTACCTCGCCCAGGACCCGACGGCGATCAAGGACATGCAGCTGCTGCGCGGCATCCCGCCGACGGAGAAGGCCCGCGACCTCATCAAGGCCGGTCTGAACGACACCGACAGGCGCAACCTGGCGATGGCCGACCACATCTCCTCGCGCGTCGCCAAGGCGTCGGACGTCCTCGACGCGCCGCAGCCGCCGCCGCAGGGCGCCGACCAGATCTGGGACCTGCTGTTCCAGTCGAACCTGTCGATCGCCTTCGGCAGGACAACGGTGAAGTCGCAGCTCGGCCGGTTCTTCGACCAGGCCGCGGGCATCCTGAGCGCCTGATCGCGCCGCACCACCGAACCACCCGGGAGAGGGCCAGGGAGATGAGTATGACCACCGCGCAGACCGACGAGGTCGTGAAGGAGCCGCCGGCCCCGGCGACCCCGTCCGACGAGCGGGAACGCGAACGGATGCGGCGCAGGCTCGCCAGGAAGCGAGGCGGCGGCTGGTGGCCCTACGTCTTCCTGGCCCCCTGGTTCGTGGGCCTGTTCGGCCTCACGATCTATCCGATGCTCGACTCGCTCTACCTGTCGTTCACCAAGTTCGACCTGCTGACCTCCCCCGAGTGGATCGGCGCGGGGAACTACGACCGGATGTTCACCGAGGACCCGGTCTTCTGGGACTCGGTGCGCGCCACGCTGCTGTACGTCGTCGTCTCCGTCCCGCTCAAACTGGCCCTCGCGCTCGGCGTCGCCATCCTGCTCAACCGGCCGCTGCGGGGCATCGGCCTCTACCGGGCCGCCTTCTACCTGCCGTCGCTGCTCGGCGGCGCGGTCGCCGTCGCCATCGTCTGGCGCCAGGTCTTCGGCGGCGACGGACTCTTCAACGACGTCCTCGGCTGGTTCGGCATCACCGGCCAGGACTGGATATCCAGCCCCGACACCGCCCTCTACACCCTCGTCCTGCTGGCCGTCTGGCAGTTCGGCACGCCGATGGTCATCTTCCTGGCCGGGCTCAAGCAACTCCCCAAGGACGTCTACGAGGCGGCGGCGATCGACGGGGCGAGCCCCGTCACCCGCTTCTTCAGGATCACCCTGCCGCTGCTGACCCCGATCGTCTTCTTCAACGTCGTCCTCCAGATCATCGACGCGTTCAAGACGTTCACCCCCGCCTTCGTCGTCAGCAACGGCACCGGCGGACCGCTCAACTCGACGATGCTCTACTCCCTGTACCTGTACAAGAAGGGCTTCACCGACCTCCAGATGGGATACGCCTCCGCGCTGGCCTGGGTGCTCTTCCTGGTCATCGCCGGCTTCACGGCGGTCAACTTCGTCGCCGGCCGCTACTGGGTCCACTACGACGACTGACGACGACCGACCCGCCCGCCGCCGCCCCGCCCGAGCGCCCGTGAGGAGCCCGACACCCCATGTCCGCCACCGCCCCGAACCCGTCGCCGCGCAGACCGCGCTCGCTGACCGGACCGCGCCGCACTCTGATCCACACGCTGCTCATCGGCGTCGCGATCGTCATGCTCTACCCGCTGCTGTGGATGCTCGGCAGCTCCCTCAAGCCCGACACCGAGATCTTCACCCACCCCGGGCTGATCCCCGACGCGCTCAACCCGGCCAACTACGCGGAGGGCTGGAGCGGTTCGGGCAACTCCTTCTCCCTGTACATCACCAACTCGCTGATCGTGTCGATCGGCGCGGTCGTCGGCAACGTCGTCTCCTGCTCGCTCGCCGCCTACGCCTTCGCCCGCTTCGAGTTCCGGGGCAAGAGGATCTGGTTCGGCGTCATGCTCGGCACCCTGATGCTGCCCATGCAGGCCACCCTGATCCCGCAGTACACGATCTTCTACAACCTGACGTGGATCAACACGTTCATGCCGCTGATCGTGCCCAAGTTCCTCGCCACGGACGCCTTCTTCATCTTCCTGATGGTGCAGTTCATCCGCTCCATCCCGCGCGAGCTGGACCAGGCGGCCATGATGGACGGCGCCAACCCCCTCCAGATCTACTGGAAGATCATCCTGCCCCTGATGCGGCCCGCTCTGATCACCACCACCATCTTCACCTTCATCTGGACCTACGACGACTTCCTGAGCCAGCTCGTCTACCTCCAGCAGAACGCCCGCTTCACCGTGCCCCTCGGCCTGACCCTGTTCCTCGACAAGACCAGCGGCTCCTCCTACGGCGCCATGTTCGCGATGTCGACCCTCGCGCTGCTGCCGACCCTCGTCTGCTTCCTCGTCTTCCAGAAGAGGCTGGTCGAAGGTCTCGCCACCTCCGGAATGAAGGGCTGAGCCCACCGTGCACCTTCCCCACCAGCGCGGCCCGCTGCACGACCTGCCCGACACCCCCGAGGCGTACGACGCCGTCCTCGCCGACGTCGCCGAACAGGCCCTCGCCCGGCTGACCCCGGACGGCGGTCTCGAACACCCCGACGCCGTCGACGACATCGGGGACACCTCCCTCGGCGTCACCTCGCTGCTCGCCCTGGCCTGGCAGCGTTCCGGCGACCCCCGGCTGCCCGACGCGGTCCGCCGCAGCCTCGCCTTCCACCTGCGCGAGCGGGTCCACCGCGACGACAACCCCGGCTACCCCAACCTCAGGACGCGTCACTCCGGCACCCCGTACGCCCGCTACGTCCTCGCCGCGGGCGAACACCCCATCGGCGACTGGCCGTCCACGGTCTGGGCGCTGCTCCAGCTCGTCGACCTGCTGGACACCACCGAAGGACTCGTCGACGACGAACAGCGCGCCGAGCTGGTCGAGTTGGGCCGCGGCTACTGGACCTGGCTGACCCGGACGACCTTCTTCAACCCGCAGGAGGCGGGCAACCAGGCCATCGGCTGCGTGGTCGGCGGCCTCATGCTGGCCGCCCATCTCCCGCCCGCCGAGGGCGAGTCGGTCCGCGCCCGCGCCATGGCCCTCTACCGGGAGGAGATCCGCGCCCACCGGCTCGCCGACCGGGGCGCCCTGCTGCCGCCCGAGCACGGCGGCCCGTACGACAACAACTACGGCCCGATCTCCCTCTCCTTCCTCGCCCAGGCCCACCGGGTCAGCGGCGAGGACGTCTTCGCCGAGGACGGCGACGCCGTCGCCCGCTACCTCGACGCCCGCCTCACCACGGGCGGCTTCGACCACGGCGGCCCCCGCTACAGCGAACAGCACTCCGGGTTCGAATCGGTCCTGGGACTGCGCTACTTCGGCACCCGCGTCGGCGCCGACCTCGGCCGCTACCGGGGCGACACCCGCTGGGCGCGGCACGCCGTCAGGGCCGACGGCGGCATCGACGGCCACTTCGCCTGGATGCTCGTCTGGCAGATCCAGGACACCAGCCGCTGGCACCGCACCCCGGCCACCGCGCCCACCCGCCACCAACTGCGCGACGGAGCCGTCTCGGTGGCCTTCGACGACCGGATGACCCCGGCCCTCGTCGAGGCGGGCGGCACCTACTACCTGCCCGCCGCGACCCACCGCCAGCACGGGTTCGGACCCGTCCTCGACGGGTTCCTGTTCAGCCGCCCGATGGGCCGGGTCAGGGTCCGCGACCTGCGCGCCGACGGACTCACCGGCAAGCTCGTCACCAAGCCCGTCGTCGGCCGCGACCACGTGCTGCGCCACGTCAGATCGCTGTACGTCACCGACGGCACCCTCCTGTGGACGACGGTCGCCGTGGAGCGGCTGCCCGGCTCCCCGTACCTGCTGGCCGGGATGCCGTACGCGGCCGACGACGGCGACCGGGTCCGCCGGGTCGCCGAGGGCGCCGTCGCCTCGGCGGGCCCGCTGCGGCTGACCCACCCCGCGGCCGGGGGCCCCGACCACTTCGACGCCCGCGCCCCACAGACCCAGGAACAGGCCGCGTTCGCGCTCGCCGCCGACCCGCGCGGCTACGGCAACCCGGACGAGGGCTGGCGCCACCTGGTCTCCTCGACGGCGCTGGAGGCGGACCCCGTCCCGGAGGGACCGGCCGACCTGCACGTCTTCGCGGTCCGGTACGGCTCGGCCGACCCGCTGACGGTCTCCGTCACCGCGGGCCAGGACGGGCTCACCGTCCGCACGGACGCCTTCACCGCCGTCGTCGGACCGGTGGCGGGCGACGCGTGCGGGGAACCGGAGCTGACCCTGCGCCGCTGAGCGTCCGCGCCGGTCAGTCCCCGCGGACGACCAGGTCGGCGCGGTCCCGGGTGGCCGCCACCAGGTCGGCGTTGCGCTGGTCGGTGCCCCGCGCCCACGCCAGCGCCGCCGCGTGGTCCTTGCCGAACTCCTCGTGCCGGGCCACCAGACGGCGGATGCGCTCCGGCTCGTCGAGGTCGCGGAACCACACCTCGTCGAGCTGGGCGCGCACGCGCCGCCACGGGCCGGTGTCCAGCAGCAGGTAGTTGCCCTCGGTGACGATCAGGCGGGCGCTCGCGGGCACCGGCACCGCGCCCGCGAGCGGCTGCTCCAGGACCCGCTCGAAACCGGGCGCGTAGACGACGCCGTCACCGCCGTCGTCGCTCGCGTCCTGCTCCTCCCGCAGCCTGCGCAGCAGCGCCGCGTACCCCGCCGCGTCGAACGTGTCGGGCGCCCCCTTGCGGTCCCGCCGCCCCAGCCGGTCGAGCTCCGCGTCGGCCAGGTGGAAGCCGTCCATCGGCACCTGTGCCACCCACGGCGGTCCGTCCGCGTTCAGCTCCCGCACCAGCCGCTCGGCGAGCGTCGACTTGCCCGCCCCCGGGCTCCCGGTGATCCCCAGGACGGCGCGCGGTCCGTCGGGGCGGGTGAGCGAGCGGGCACGGACGAGGAGTTCGGCGAAGGTCGGCGACACCCGGCCGAGTCTGCCAGCCCTCACCCGTTCGGCCGACAACGGCCGTCCCCTTCGCCGGACTGGGGATAGTTTGTTCCTGACTTTGTCCAGGTTCTTACGGCGGGTTCCGCAACGAATTCCCCGATTCCCCCCTTTACCCCTACGGGTGACCGGGGGTGAGGGACGGATGATGACCGACAGCGCAGACGTGAGACCCGCCGCGACGCGGCGCACCGCACCCGGCACGGGCCACGCCGGGCGGGGGCGCGGCGACCTCCTCCTCGGCACGCTCGCCGCCCTCTTCACCCTGGCCCAACTCCTGCTGGTGGGCCCGGACATGGGCCTCGGCTGGGACGAGACCGTGTACGTCAGCCAGGTCGGCGGCGACGCGCCGGCCGCCTTCTTCAGCGCGCCGCGCGCCCGGGGCATCTCCCTGCTGGTCGCGCCCGTCGCCTCCTGGTCCTCGTCCACCGCCCTGCTCAGGATCTACCTGGCGGTCCTCTCCGGACTCGCCCTCTACATGGCCCTGCGCACCTGGCGGCCCCTGTTCCCGCCCCGGGTCGTCGCCCTCGGCGGCGCCCTCTTCGCCACCCTGTGGGTGACCCTCTTCTACGCCCCACAGGCCATGCCGAACTTCTGGGTCGCCGTCGGCGCGCTCGCCGCCGTCGCCTGCTGGCTGCGGGTCCGCGCCGACCGCCGGGACCGGGCCGCCTGGTGGGGGCTCGCCGCCGCCGTCTGCCTGATGGCCTGGATGCGCCCCACCGACGCCGTCTGGGCCGCCCTGCCGCTGATCGCCGCCGCCCTGCCGCGCGGACGGCGGCGCCCGCTCGCCCCGCTCGCCCTCGGACTGGTCTGCGGGTCGGCCGAATGGATCGCCGAGGCGTACGTCCGCTACGGCGGCCCGGCCCGCCGCCTCGCCGACGGCTCCAGCATCCAGGGCGGCCTCGGCTGGCACCTCGCCGTCGTCGACCAGCTCCGCAGCCTCGGCGGCCGGGCGCTGTGCCGCCCCTGTTCCGGCAGCCTGCCCGCCGTCGCCGTCACCCTCTGGTGGTACGCGCTGCCGCTGTTGGCGTCCCTCGCCCTCGCCGTCGCCGTCCGGGCCCGCCGCCCCGCGCCCACCCTCGCCGCGCTCGCCTGCGCGGCCACCGCCGCCTTCCCCTACCTCTTCCTCATCGGCTACGCGGCCCCCCGCTTCCTGCTGCCCGCCTACGCGCTGCTCGCCGTCCCCGTCGCCGACCTGCTCCTGACCGTGACAGGACCGGCCGCAGGACGACGGCGCACCTGGTCGGCGGCGCTCGTCGCGCTCGCGCTGACCGGGCACCTCGCCGTGCAGTACGCGGTGCTGCGCAACACCGTCCGGCACACCACCGCCTCCCACCGCGACTGGTCCGCCGTCGCCGCGGAACTGCACCGGCTCGGGGTGCGTCCGCCCTGCCTGCTCGCCGGGCCCGAGGCCATCCCCGTCGCCTTCTACGCCCGCTGCTCCTCGGCGGCGACCCGCGGCCACAACGCCAACACCACCCGCGCCGCCATCGAGGACGCCGTCCACCGGATGCCGGTGGCCGCCCTCACCTCGCCCGACGCGCCCCGGCCGGAGTACGCGGGCGGCTGGAGCGTCCACCGCGTCGCGGACAAGCGCCTGTACGTCGCGCCGTCCCCGGCCCGGGGCGGTACGGGGTGAGCGCGCCGCCCGCCGCGGCCGCCCCCGCCGTCGGCCGCCGCCGTCTCCACTGGCAGATCGGGCTCGCCCTCGCCCTGCTGGCGGGCGCGGTCTGCCTGGCCCGCAGGCACTGGGCGGCCGTCACCGACGGCGCGGGCAGGCTCGCCGGGGCCGACCACGGCTGGCTGCTGGTCGCCGCCGCGGCCGCGCTCGGCACCTGGGCCGCGGCCGCCCTCGCCCAGCAGGGCGCGGTAGCGGAACCACTGCCCGTACGGCGGCTGCTGGCCGCCCAGTTCGCCGCCTCCAGCGCCAACCACCTGCTGCCCGTGGGGCTCGGCGCGGGCGCGGTCAACATCCGGTTCCTGATCCGCTGCGGGCTGTCCACCGCCCGCTCGGCGACCGCCCTCGCCGTCAAGGCGACCGCCGGCGCGGTGGTGCGCTGCGTCCTGATCGCGGGCCTCGCGCTGGCCCGCCCCGGTGTCCTGCGGGTGCCGCACGTGCCCGGCGCGGTCCTCGCCGTCCTCCTCGGCTGCCTCGCGCTGCTCGCCGCCGTGCCGCGCACCCGGCTCTGGCCGCGCTGCCAGCGCGCCCTGACGGCGGTGTCGGCCGACGTCAGGGCCGTGCACGCGTGCCCGCGCCGGGCGGCCGCGCTCTGGGGCGGATCGCTGGCCTTCGCGCTGCTGCACTCCCTGGTGCTGGTCTGCGTCACCCAGGCCGTGGAGCTGCCGCTCGGCCCGGTGCGGGTGACGCTGCTGTACCTCGCCGCGAGCAGCGCCGCCGCCCTGCTGCCCACCCCGGGCGGCTTCGGCTCGCTGGACGCCGCGCTCGCCTTCGCCCTCACCCTCGGCGGCGCGTCGGCGGCGGGGGCGGCCTCCGTGGTGCTCGGCTACCGGCTGCTGACGGTGTGGCTGCCCCTGCTGCCCGGCCTCGCGGTCCTGGGGCTGATGGTGCGCCGCAGGGCGCTGTGAGGAAGCCGTCCGGCGGCGGCGCCGGTTTTCCCTCCAGTTGGGAAAGGCGTGCCGTTCCCATGGGGAAGGTCTGCCGCCGCCTTTACTGCACATGATGCGCAGGTGGGAGACGATGGCATCAGGTCGCCGTCCGCGACCGCCCCCGCACCACCGAAGGAACCCCCTCCCGATGACGGCCGCCCCTGACCCCGCTCCCACCCTCCCCGCCAGGACCGGCGCGAAGCGCTCGATCCGGCACCGCGTCCGGCACTCCATGACGCGGCGGGAGTGGGTCAGGGCCGGCGGGATGGCGGCCTTCATCGTCGCCCTGCACGTGATCGGCTGGTTCACACTCGTCGCGATCGTCGCGCCGCACCACTACAGCATCGGCGAGAAGTCCTTCGGCGTCGGCATCGGCGTCACCGCCTACACGCTGGGCATGCGGCACGCCTTCGACGCCGACCACATCGCCGCGATCGACAACACCACCCGCAAGCTGATGGGCGAGGGCGGGCGCCCGCTCTCCGTCGGGTTCTGGTTCTCCCTCGGGCACTCCAGCGTCGTCTTCGGCCTCGCGCTCCTGCTCTCCCTCGGCGTGCGCACCCTGGCCGGACCGGTCCGCGACGACGGCTCCGCGCTCCACGACGTCACCGGCCTGGTCGGCACCACCGTCTCCGGCGCCTTCCTCTACGTCATCGCCGGGATCAACCTCGTCATCCTGGCCGGGATCTGGAAGGTCTTCCGGCGGATGCGCTCCGGGCACTTCGACGAGGCGGCCCTGGAGGAGCAGCTCGACAACCGCGGCCTGATGAACCGCATCCTGGGCCGCTTCATGAAGTCGATCACCAAGTCCTGGCAGATGTACCCGCTGGGCCTGCTGTTCGGCCTCGGCTTCGACACCGCGACCGAGATCGCGCTGCTGGTGCTGGCCGGGTCCGGAGCCGCCTCCGGGCTGCCCTGGTACGCGATCCTCTGCCTGCCCGTGCTGTTCGCCGCCGGGATGTCCCTGCTGGACACCATCGACGGCTCCTTCATGAACTTCGCCTACGGCTGGGCGTTCTCCAAGCCGGTGCGCAAGGTCTACTACAACCTCACCGTCACCGGTCTCTCCGTCGCCGTCGCGCTGATCATCGGCACCGTCGAACTCCTCGGCCTGCTCGCCGACCGGTTCCACCTGCACGGGCCGTTCTGGGACTGGATCGCGGGCCTCGACCTCAACGCCGTCGGCTTCGTCATCGTCGGCCTCTTCCTCGTCACCTGGGTCGTCGCCCTGCTGGTGTGGAAGTTCGGCCGGATCGAGGAGAAGTGGTCCGCGGGCCTCGCCGGGCCCGCGGACCGTCCCGCCGGACAGAACGCCTGACCCCGCTCAGTCGCCGATGTGGTCGATCTGCCGCAGCTTGTTGGTGGCGTCCAGCGCGGCGACCTTGTAGGACTCCGCCAGCGTCGGGTAGTTGAAGACGGCGTCCACCAGGTAGTCGACGGTGCCGCCGCAGCCCATCACCGACTGGCCGATGTGGATCAGCTCGGTGGCGCCGGTGCCGAAGCAGTGCACCCCCAGCAGGGTGCGGTCCCGCGGTGACACCAGCAGCTTCAGCATCCCGTGCGAGTCACCGATGATCTGGCCCCGCGCCAGCTCCCGGTAGCGGGAGATGCCCACCTCGAACGGCACGCACTCCTCGGTGAGCTGGTCCTCGGTCCGGCCGACGAAGCTGATCTCCGGGATCGTGTAGATGCCGATGGGCTGGAGGTGGCTCATCTCGCCCACCGGCTCCCCGCAGGCGTGGTACGCCGCCGCCCTGCCCTGCTCCATCGACGTCGCGGCCAGCGCGGGGAAGCCGATCACGTCGCCCACCGCGTAGATGTGCTCCACCTCGGTCCTGTACCGCTCGTCGACCGTGATCCGGCCGCGCGCGTCGGCGGAGAGCCCCGCCTTGTCCAGGTCGAGCCCGTCGGTCAGACCCTGGCGGCCCGCCGAGTACATGACGGCGTCCGCCGGTATCTTCTTGCCGCTCTCCAGCACCGTCAGCGTGCCCCGCGGGTGCCGCTCCACGGCGGCCACCGTCTCACCGAACCGGAACGTCACCGCCAGGTCCCGCAGGTGGTACTTGAGCGACTCGATGACCTCGACGTCGCACATGTCGAGCATCCCGGCCCGCTTCTCGACGACCGTCACCTTGCTGCCGAGCGCCGCGAACATGCTGGCGTACTCCATGCCGATCACCCCGGCCCCGACGATCACCATGGACCGCGGGACGCGCTCGACGGCGAGCACGTTGTCGGAGTCCAGCACGGTGCGCCCGTCGAACTGCACGCTCTCCGGTCGGGCCGGCCTGGTGCCGGTGGCGATGACGATGTTCTCGGCGGTCAGCAGCCGTTCGTCGCCGCCCTCCTCCTGGAGCGCCACGGTGTGCGGATCGACGAACCGGCCGGTCCCCGCGTGCAGGGCGACCCGGTTGCGGGAGAGCTGACTGCGGATCACGTCGACCTCGCGGCTGACGACGTGCTGGGTCCTGGCCGTCAGATCGGCGACGGTGATGTCCTCCTTCAACCGGTAGCTCTGGCCGTACAGATCGCGCTGGGTGAGCCCGGTGAGGTACAGCACCGCCTCGCGCAGGGTCTTGGAGGGGATGGTGCCGGTGTGGATGGAGACGCCGCCGACCATGTCGGGTCGGTCGACGACGGCGACCCGGCGGCCGAGTTTCGCCGCTGCGATGGCGGCCTTCTGGCCACCCGGTCCGGAACCGATGACGAG
The DNA here is from genome assembly GCF_900091845.1 of Streptomyces sp. SolWspMP-5a-2. Classification (GTDB taxonomy): domain Bacteria; phylum Actinomycetota; class Actinomycetes; order Streptomycetales; family Streptomycetaceae; genus Streptomyces; species Streptomyces doudnae. Next base: position 10,315 of record NZ_FMCI01000213.1, on the reverse strand, counting down.
CATGTCGTAGTCGTAGTCAGGCACCTGCCGGAGTCTGTCAGCCGGGCACCTCCCGGGGGAAGGGCCGAGGTGACGCGCGGGCCCGCGGGCCCACCCCGGGTCGCTCCGTGCCGCGATCCGGGCTACTCTCCTGGCGGCGCGAAAAACACCGTCCGGCGCTCCGCCTCCGGACCGTGCGCACACATCGACGCGGGACTCCCTGATCGGTGAGCGTCTCCTTGCCGGGCCCCGGACCTCCCGTCCGGCCCGGCGCCGCCATCCGCCGGCCCTGGCCGACGGGACACGAGGAGCGCCTGATCATGAAGAAGACCTGTGCCGTCGTCGGAGCCGGACTCGGCGGGCTGATGCTCGCCCGGGTGCTCCAGACCCACGGCGTCACCACCACGATCCACGAGGCCGAGGTCTCGGCGACGGCCCGCGCGCAGGGCGGGCTGCTCGACATCCACGAGGAGACGGGGCAGGTCGCGCTCCGCGCGGCCGGGCTCCACCGGGAGTTCCGCGCGCTGGTCCGCCCCGGCGAGGACGCCAAGCGCGTCGTCGACCGCGACGGCACCCTCCTGTTCGACCTGCCCGCGGACCCCGGTTCGGCCCGCCCCGAGGTGGACCGGGGCGAGCTGCGGCGCCTGCTCCTCGACTCGCTCGCACCCGGCACCATCAGGTGGGGCCACAAGGTCACCGAGGTCCGGCACCTGCCCGGGGGCGGCGGCGAACTGGCCTTCGCCGGAGGGGACACCGCACGGGCCGACATCGTCGTCGGCGCGGACGGCGCCTGGTCGAAGGTGCGTCCGCTGCTCACCCCCGCCCAGCCGCTCTACAGCGGGACCTGCTTCGTCGAGATCGGCCTCTCGCCCGCCCGCCGCAGGGCGGGCCTCGCCGCCATCGGCGGGGGCACCCTGATGGCGGTCGAGCCCGGGAAGGGGATCATCGCGCACCGCTGCGCCGACGGGAGCGTGCGCGGCTACGCGGCCCTGAACCGGCCCGAGGCGTGGATGAGGGCGATCGACACCGCCGACCCGGCCGCCGCGCTGCGGCGCCTCGCCGCCGAGTTCGAGGGCTGGTCGCCGTCGCTCACGGCCTACGTCGCGGAGAGCGACCTGGAACCGTGGCTCCGCCCCATCCACGCCCTCCCGGTCGGAGTGGCGTGGGAGCGGGTGCCCGGCGTGACGCTCGTCGGTGACGCCGCGCACCTGATGCCGCCGTTCGCGGGCGAGGGCGCGAACCTCGCCCTGTACGACGGCGCCGAGCTGGCGGGCGCGCTGGCCGGACACGCCGACGTCGAGGACGCGCTCACCGCCTACGAACGGCGGCTCTTCCCCCGCAGCGCCGGGATCGCCGACCTCTCGGCGCGGAACCTGGAGGTCTTCTTCGGCGACGGCGCCCCGCGGAGCGTGGTCGCGCTGTTCGACCGCCGGGGGTAGCCGGGCGGCCGGTGGCCGGGGCGCGGTGTCCGCCCGCCCGGTGACGGGCGGACCGCACGCCGTCAGGGCAGGAGCTTGTCCAGGGCCGCCGGACCCTCGGCGGCCAGTTTGCGGCGGGCCCACTCCAGGGTGTCCGGGGTGACGTCCCGGCCCGCCGCGAGCACCAGGTCCTCGGGGGACACCTCGGTGCCTGGACGGGTGTGCAGCAGGTCGTCCGGGGTGACGCGCTCCGCGGACGACCCGGACGCGTCGGGCTGTGGCATCGACATGATCTGTGCTCCTCGGCTCCGGATCGCTGGACGGGCCCGGGGGCCCGTTAACACCATTCATCGCGGGAGCCCGCCCTGCATCCCCAGATCCCGCCCGGCCCGAATCCCCAGATCCCGCCCGCCCCGCCCGAGATGCCCGGCGGCCGGGCCGGGCGTCTAATGGGCCCTCCAGCGGATCGGCCGCACGGAGGACCAGGTCCATGGCATCCACAGACAGCGGTCCGCGGACCGACCGGCCCCCGGCCGCGGGACTGCTGCGGCGGATCGGCGAAGGGTGCGCCAGGCACCACGTCGTCGTCATCGTCGTCTGGCTGGTCGCCCTGGTGGCGCTCCAGTTCCTGAACCGCTCGTTCGGCGGCACCTACTCCGACGACTTCGCCCTTCCCGGCGCCCAGTCCCAGCAGGGCCTCGACGTGCTGAAGAAGCACGACCCGGCGGCCGGGGGCTACGGCAGCCAGATCGTCCTGCACGACACGGATCAGCCGATCAGCGTCCTCGCGTCCCCCCTGTCGACCGCCGTCGCCGACCTGGGGAAACTCCCGCACGTGCTGTCCGCGCAGAACCCGCTGTCGGTGCCCGCCTCCCCGGTCGGACCCCTCTCCACCGACGGCCGCACGGCGTACATCACGGTCCGGTTCGACGTCCAGCCCTCCACCCTCGGCGCCGGGTACCTCACGGGCGTCGACAAGGCCGTGCAGCCGCTGCGCTCCGCCGGGGCCGACGTCGAGTACGGCGGACCGCTCGGCGAACTGGCGAGGCCCGCCGCCAACGACCGGCTCAGCGAGGTGATCGGATTCGCCGTCGCGATCGTCGTGCTGCTGATCGGCTTCGGCAGTGTCCTCGCCGCGGGCATCCCCCTGGTCACGGCCCTGATCGGGGTGGTGGGCGGGCTCGCCTGCCTCGGTCTGCTCGCCGCCGCGTTCACCTTCGCGACCGTCTCACCCACCCTGGCCACCATGATCGGCCTCGGCGTCGGCATCGACTACGCCCTGTTCCTCATCACCCGGCACCGGCAGGGCCTCATGGACGGCGCCGACCCGGTCCGCTCCGCCGGTCACGCCACCGCCACCAGCGGACGCGCCGTCCTCGTCTCCGGCTGCACCGTCATCATCGCCCTCGCCGGTCTGTACGCGTCCGGCGTCAGCTTCATCGGCAAGCTCGGCCTCGCCGCCGCCGTCACTGTCGTCTCCGCCGTCGTCGGCGCCCTCACCCTGGTCCCGGCGCTCCTCGGGCTCCTCGGCACCCGCGTCGACCGCCTCCGGGTCCGCCGCCCCGTCGCCGAGACCGACGCCGCGCCGGGCGCCGTCCCGCACGGCACCTGGCACCGGTACGCGCAGCGCGTCGAGCGCCGCCCCTGGCAGTTCCTCGCGGCGGGCGTCACGGCCGTCGTCGTCCTCGCCGTCCCGCTGTTCTCCCTCCAGCTCGGCCACATCGGCGACGGCGCCGACCCCACGTCCTTCACCGACCGGCGCGCCTACGACCTGATGACCGACGCCTTCGGGCCCGGCTCCAACGGCCCCCTGACCGTCGTCGTCGACCAGACGCACGTACCGGCCGACCAGCGCTCCGCGCTCTCCGCGCAGGCCCAGAAGACCCTGGACGCCGTGCCGGGCGCCGCCACCGTCACCCCGCTGACGCCCACCACCGACGGCGACGTCCTGATCGGCACCGTGTACTCCCGGCAGTCGCCCCAGGACGCCGCCACCACCGACCTCACCAACCGGCTCGTGCACGACACCCTCCCGGCCGCCGTCTCCGGCACCGACGCCCACGGGTACGTCACCGGCACCACCGCGGCCCAGGTCGACTTCCGGGACATCGTCTCCAGCCGACTGCCCCTGATCATCGCGGTGGTCGTCGCGCTGGCCTTCCTGATCATCCTCGCCGTCTTCCGCGGCCTGCTCGTCGCCGTCAAGGCCGCCGTCCTCAACGTCCTGTCGATCGCCGCCTCCTACGGCGTCGTCGTCGCCGTCTTCCAGTGGGGCTGGGGCGGCCCCGCGCTCGGCGTCTCCGGCACGGTGCCCATCGAGAGCTACGTCCCGATGATGATGTTCGCCATCATCTTCGGGCTCAGCATGGACTACGAGATCTTCCTGCTCTCCCGCGTCCACGAGGCGTGGCTGCGCACCGGCGACGCCAAGGCGTCCGTCGCCCACGCCCTGGAGATCACCGCCCGGGTCATCACCTGCGCCGCCCTGATCATGGTGAGCGTCTTCGCGGCCTTCGTCCTCAGCGACGACATCGTCGTCAAGATGCTCGGCCTCGGGCTCGCCGTCAGCGTCCTCATCGACGCCACCGTCGTCCGGCTGCTCATGGTGCCCGCCGTGATGACCCTGCTGGGCCGCCACGCCTGGTGGACCCCGCGATGGCTGGACCGGCTGCTGCCGCACATCGACACCGAGGGCGACCACGAACCGGCCGCCGCCGTCACCGGTCGTCCGGCACCACCGGGGTGAGCACCAGCATCGTCACGTCGTCGAGGATCTCCCGGCAGTGGTGGAACAGGTCCGTCCACACCCGGTCCGCGAGCTTCCCCGGATCACCGCCCGCCCCCGGCGCCAGCACGGTCAGCCGCTCGACCAGCGGATAGAACACCCCCGCCGCGTCCCGGCCCTCGGAGACCCCGTCCGACGCCAGGAACAGGACGTCGCCCGGATCGAGCCGGACGCTCACCCCCGTCGGCGACGCGCCGTCCGACAGCCCCAGGCCGAGCGGCGTCCACGTCGGCAGCCCCAGCTCCACCGCACGGCCGCCGTGCACCAGCACCGGCGCCGGATGCCCGCACGACATCACCCGCACCGTCCGCCCGTCCGGCGCGAACTCCAGCAGCACCGCCGTCGCGAACAGCTCGGGGAACCGGGCCGACGCCGAGTCCACCACCAGCCGCCGGTCCAGGCGCGCGGCGACCGACTCCAGGTCCGGCAGATCGAGGACCGCCTCCCGGAACGCGCCCAGCAGCGACGCGACCGTCGCGACCGCCGACAGACCGTGCCCCTGCACGTCCCCCATGACCGCCCGCACCCCGTACGGACCCGTCCGCACGTCGAAGAAGTCACCGCCGACCAGCGTGCCGCGCTGCGCCGCCCGGTACAGGCCCGCGCACCGCACCGGCCCCACCCGGTCGGGCACCGGCGGCACCAGCGCCCGCTGCGCCGCCTCGGCCACCTTGCGCTCCAGGTCGAGCTGGGCGTCGCGGCGGCGGCTCACGTACGCCACGAAGACGCTCAGCAGGGCGACGAAGCAGATCGTGAGGACGTCCGTGTTGCCGGGCTCGTTGAGCCGGAACGGCGGCGCCTGGAGGATGGCGATCACGGCGGCGCCCAGCAGGGCGGTGGCCAGCGGCCCGTAGGAGAGCACGGCCAGCGGCGGGATCGCGCCCAGCAGGAAGCCGATGTCCAGGGGCGAGGGGCTCAGCAGGGTCGCCACGCACACCCCGACGACCAGCACGATCGGCAGCACGCGCACCCAGCGCGGCGGCGGGGCACCATGCAGCCAGCTCCGGCGGTCGTGCGCCCGCCGGGACACCGCGAGCCGCGCCTGACGCACCTGCATCACACCACCACGCTCCACCACCACGCGCCCACCCGCACGCCGGGAGGGGACGGACGGCCCCGGAGAGCCGGGGGAGGGGACGGCGTGCGCGGCGGCGGGCCTGAGCGCGGAAAAAGAGGTGCGGGGGGACCCGGCGCCGTCCTAGGGTGTGCCGCACGCCCCGCGACCCGTGGAAGGAGGCGAGCCCGATGCGTACCACCCCGTCCGTCCCGCGCTCCCTCTCCCCGGCCCCGGCGTGCCACGTCTGACCTGACCCGGGAGCGCTCCGCAGCACCGCATCCCGGAGGAACCCATGACCGATCCGGTCATCCGCCCGCTCGACGCGAGCACCGTCGACCTCTTCGACACCCTGCCCGACCCGCTGGACTGCCGTACCACCCACCTGCGCACCCGGTACCGCCCCGACTGGAAGCGCGTCGCCCTGCGCGACGGCCGGGTCGTCGCCCGCGCCGCCTGGTGGGGCGGCCCCGACGACACGGAACCCTCCCAGATCAACTGGTTCGACGTCGCCGAGGGCGAGGAGGCGGCGGGCGCCGCCCTCCTGCGCGGTTCCCCCTGGCGGGTCGGCCTCGAACTCACCGTGCCGAGCGGCTGGCGCGACGACCCGGCCGGGCGCGCCGCGGTCGACGCCCGGTGCGCCGCCGCGCGGCTGGCCGGACACGAACCGCTGGTGGAACGCTTCACCTACCGGTGGACGCCCGACCGGGGGCTGCCCGAGCGCCCGACCCGGCTCGTCTTCCGCGCCGAGCCCGACGACGCCGTCTTCCTCGACGCGCTGCGCCGGATCCACTCCGTCACCCTCGACGCGCACGCCCTGAAGGCCGTGCGGGAGGGCGGGCCCGACCGGGCCGCGCGCGAGGAGCTTGACTTCTTCCGCTGGTGCCCGTCACCGCGCGCGTGGTGGCAGGTCGCGTACACCCGGCAGGGTGAACCTGTCGGCATCCACGTCCCCGTGCACAACCCGTCCGGGCCCGCCATCGGGTTCATCGGCGTGCTGCCCGAGCACCGGGGGCGCGGCTACGGGCGCGACCTGCTGGCCGAGTGCACGCACTTCCTGGTCGAGCGGGGCGCGGAGTTCGTCGCGGCGGCGACGGACCAGGGCAACGTCCCGATGGCCGGTCACTTCGCGTGGGCCGGATACCCGGTCGTCCGGGAACGGATCCACTTCTCGCCGCCGCCCGCCGCGTAGCGGATCAGCGCCGTCCGGTTGTCGGTGGGGGGTGGCACGCTGGTCGTGGCGTGATCGACCACGGACGGCGGAGGCGGGATGGGGTTCCAGGGCGAGGTCTGGACGGTGCGGGGACGCACGGCGCGGGGGACGCCGACGGGGGAGCCCGCCGGGGACGGGGGAGGTGTCGCGGAGACCGCCGGGGCCGGGGCCGGAGGAGGGGGCGCGGAGGTGGGCCGGGCCGGGGGAGAGGCCGTGGCGGCGGGCGGGGCCGGGGACGAGATCGGGGAGATCCTGATCGACGACGCCGACTTCCCCTGGCTCTCCGGCCGCTTCACCCCCGGGCCAGGCTTCGGCGCCGTCCGCGACCTCTTCGCCCGTGAACTCGCCCTGGCGCAGGGGGAGAAGGAGCGGTGGGCGGAGTGGGAGACGGTCTGCGGCGAGATCGGCCGCCGGGTCGCCCTCTCCTCGCCGGACGGCCCCGTCCCCGAGTTCCTGCTCCACATCGACGGGGACAGGGCCTGGTTCCGGTGGAGCGACGAGCCCTTCGCGGACGAGGAGGCCGACGGGGACGCGGACGGGGAGCACGGACGGCGGGACGGTCAGGGCGAAGCGGGGGCGGGGAGCGAGAACCCGCCGGTCCGCTGAGCCGTGCGGCTCAGCTCGCGCCGACCCCGGCCCGCGTACGCCGGTCGCCGGTCGTGCGCGGGCCGCCGCCCCTTCCCCGCTCGCCCTCAGTCGGTGTCCGCGCCCCCGCTCAGCAGATGTTCCGCCTCCACAAGGATCTCCGTCACCCGCAGTCCGAACGCCGCGTCGCACGGGTGCGGGGTGCCGGTGCGGGCGGCGGCGAGCAGGGCGTCCCCGGCCCGCCGCAGGGACGCGACCGCGCCCTCGGAGCCGTCGGGCAGGTGCGTCACCCCCGACGCGCCCCGCAGCTCCACCTCGGCGCCGCACGCGGCGGGCGGCGCGGTGAGGCTCAGCGTCAGGGTGCTGGACGCGCCGCCCTCGTGGTCCAGGACGAGCTGCACGGTGTCCAGGGGCCCCGGCACCGCGGCCGCGACCCGGCGCACGTCGCCCAGCACCGGCAGCAGCACCGACAGCGCGTGCGGGCCGACGTCCCACAGGGCGCCCTTCTCCCGGCGCCACGGCGTCGCGAACGGATGTCCGTCGTCGGAGAAGACCGCGCCGAGCCACTGCGCCCGCGCCGTGAACCAGTCGCCTGCCTTCGCCTGTTCGTCGATCCACGCGGCGCTCCCCGGCACGAACCGGGTGGTGAAGAAGACCACCGACGCGACCCGGGCCGCCCGGACCGCGTCCACCACCGCCCGCGCCTGCCCGACCGTCGTCGCGACGGGCTTGTCCAGGAGCAGGTGGCAGCCCGCGCGAGCGGCCCGCACCGCGAGATCGGCCTGCACGGACGGCGGCAGCGCGACGGCGACCGCGTCCACGTCGGCCAGCAGCGCGTCCACGTCCGCGTAGGCGCGGGTGCCGTGCCGCTCGGCGAGTTCCCCTGCGGCCTCGGGACGCCGTCCCCAGACACCGGTGAAGTCGAGGTCGGGGTGCTCCTGGAGCGCGGGGGCGTGCGCCGCCGTCGCCCAGGGGCCGGTACCGAGCAGTCCGATGCGCATCCGCGCCGCCTCTCCACGCTGTCGTCCCAGGTGACGGCCGCCGCTCGGGCCGCCGTCCGCGACCGAGCCTCGCACAGGTGCCCGACCCGCGGGGCTCCGGCCGCCGAAAAGATCCGGACAGACCCGGTCCCGGACCACGAGACCGGTGACTTCGCCGGTGCCGGGGCGGCCCGCGCCGTCCGACAGTGGGCCCGTCGAACGCACCGCCCCCGCCCCCACCGAGAGGACGACTCGGCATGCACAGGACCATCCCCGCCCCGCCCGCCCCCGGCTCCCCGCGGACCGCCCGCCGCGCCTCCCGCCTCACCGGCGCCGCGGCCGCCGTCGCCGCGATCGTCGCGCTCACCACCCTGACCGGACCCGGCGCGCACGCCGCCGCCAACCCCTACGAGCGGGGACCGGCGCCCAGCGAGGCCAGCATCGAGGCCGCCAGGGGCTCCTACGCGGTCTCCCAGACCACCGTCTCCTCGCTCTCCGTCAGCGACTTCGGCGGCGGCACGATCTACTACCCGACCAGCACCGGCGACGGCACCTTCGGCGCCGTCGCCGTCTCGCCCGGCTACACCGGCACCCAGTCGTCCATCTCCTGGCTCGGCCCCCGGCTCGCCTCGCAGGGCTTCGTCGTCTTCACCATCGACACCCTCACCACCCTCGACCAGCCCGACTCCCGGGGCCGTCAACTCCTGGCCGCCCTCGACTACCTGACCCAGCGCAGCTCGGTGCGCACCCGCGTCGACAGCGGCAGGCTCGGCGTGATCGGGCACTCGATGGGCGGCGGCGGCTCGCTGGAGGCCGCCAAGTCCCGGCCCTCCCTCCAGGCGGCCGTCCCGCTGACGCCCTGGAACCTCGACAAGACCTGGCCGGAGATCAGCACGCCCACCCTCATCGTCGGGGCCGACGGCGACACGGTCGCGCCCGTCGCCACCCACGCCGAGCCCTTCTACACCAGCCTGCCGTCCTCGCTCGACCGGGCCTACCTGGAGCTGAACGGAGCCACCCACTTCACGCCCAACTCGTCGAACACGACGATCGCGAAGTACACCGTCTCCTGGCTCAAACGGTTCATCGACGACGACACCCGCTACGAGCAGTTCCTGTGCCCGCTGCCCAAGCCGAGCCTGACCATCGAGGAGTACCGGGGCAACTGCCCGCACACCTCCTGACCCACCGGACCCTGTGCCGGTGCACCGGCCCCGCGCCCCGGGGCTGGGCACCGGCACAGCGCGTGCCCGCCGCCGGGAGCCCGAACCCGCTGATGACGGCCGGGACCGGCACCGCACGGCGGGCGGACGGCGGGCTTCCGCCGCGCGTTACGCGTGAGTAACGTCGCGGGAATGAGCGGACCCGAACCGCCGCCGGGCACGGCCACGGCAGGACCGGACCCGAGCGTGCCGCCGCGCGGCCGCGCTGAACCGCCGGGCACGGCCCTGGCAGGACCGGACCCGAGCGTGCCGCCGCGCGGACGCGCCGAACTCGCGCGCGCCGTGCGGGAGGTGCGGGACGGGCCCGTCGGCGACGCCTGCGCGTCCTTCCTGCTCGCCGCCGCCCTGCTCGCCCCGGACGACCCGCACGCCGCGGAGACCGCCGTCCTCGCCGCCGCCGACGCGGCCTGGGCCGCGGGCGACGCCGCCACCTGCCTGACCGTGCTCCGCGACCACCCGCCGCTGTCCGGGCCGGGGACGGCCGCCGCGCCGCTGCTCGACTACCGCCGCGGCGTCCGGCTCGTCCTGGAGACCCGGTTCGACCGGGCCGCCGCCCCGCTGCGCCGCGTCGCGCACGCCACCGGACCCCACGACACCCCCGAGCCGCTGCTGCGTTCGGCCGCGGCCGCCCTGCTCCTCGGTGACCTCGACGCCGCCCGGCGGTCCGGGGCACGGGCCCTGGCGGCGGCCCGCAGCCTGGACGCCCGCCACCTCGAACCCCGCTCCCTCGAATACCTCGCCTACGCCGAACTGCGGGCCGGACGGCACGCGCAGGCGCGCAGTCACGCCGAGGACGGGCTGCGGGCCGCCCGCGCGGCCGGACAGCGCAACTCCGCCGCCCAGCACCACGCCGTCCTGGCGCTCGCCGCCTCCATCGAGGGCGAACCCGAGGTCGTCGACGCGCAGGTGGCCGCCGCCCTGGCGACCGCGCGCCGCCACGGACTCGCGCAGGTCGCGACCCTGGCCCAGTGGGCCGCGGCCCGCGCCGCCCTCGGCCGCGGCCTGCCCGTGGAGGCCGCCGACCGGCTCGCGCCCCTGATCGGACCCGGCCCGGGGCGCGGGCACTTCGCGGTGTGGA
>NZ_FMCI01000215.1 GCF_900091845.1 Streptomyces sp. SolWspMP-5a-2 | reverse complement strand
AGGGACCGCAGACGCCCCCTCCGTACGGCGGGCCCGCCGGGCGGGAGCCGGGGCGGGCGGCCCCGGGCGGTGGCGGCGGGAAGCGGCGGCTGACGATGTTCCTCTCCGGGGCCGCCGGCGCCCTCGTCGTCGTCGGCGCCGTGTTCTACCTGACCGGCGGCGGGTCAGGGAAGGAGGCGGGCGGCGGCGCGTCCCCCTCGCCGTCGGCGAGCGTCCGCACCGATCTGCCGCCCGGGGTGAAGTGCGCGGGCGACTCCTGCACCGGCAAGGACGCGGAGGCGATGGGCTGCACGACGGACGCGACCGCCGTGACGACGGCGAAGACGGCGGTCGTCGGGACGGTGACCGTCGAGGTCCGCTACAGCAGGACCTGCGAGGCCGCGTGGGGCCGGATCACCCAGGCGGTGCAGGGCGACCAGGTCGTCGTCACCGCCGGGAAGGTGAAGCAGTCGGACGCGATCAGCGAGGTCGGCGACACCATCGCCTACACGCCGATGGTCGCGGTGAAGGACGCGGGCGAGGCCGTCGCGTGCGCCACCCTCGCGTCGGCCGAGAAGGGCTGCACGCCCTAGCACCGCCGCACGGCACCCCCCTGAGGAGAAGAATCTTGGGGGTGCCCGGCATACGTCCCCGTGCGCCGGGCACCCGAATGTCACCCCCACGGGAGTCCGGCTCGACGGCCCCCCTGGCGGGCGGGCCGCCTGTCTCCACCTCTCCCGGACAGGCGGCCCGCCCAGCCCCGTCGCCCCTCCCGGACTGCCCCGGTACCGCGCCGCGGCCCGGTTCACTCTGTGGGGCGGGCCACACGGACCCGGACGTCCGCCCCGGCGCGGGCGCGATAGCCTGACCGGTGGATTTCTCTTGATACCAAGAGATCGATCACCTGTACGTCCCACCCGGACGACCACCGCCAGCTGTCCTACGGAGAACGCCATGACCCGCACTCCCGTGAACGTCACCGTCACCGGCGCGGCCGGCCAGATCGGTTACGCCCTTCTCTTCCGCATCGCCTCCGGCCAGCTGCTCGGCGCGGACGTGCCGGTGAGGCTGCGCCTGCTGGAGATCACCCCGGCGCTCAAGGCCGCCGAGGGCACGGCGATGGAGCTGGACGACTGCGCGTTCCCGCTGCTCCAGGGCATCGACATCAGCGACGACCCGAACGTCGCCTTCGACGGCGCCAACGTGGCGCTCCTCGTCGGCGCCCGCCCGCGCACCAAGGGCATGGAGCGCGGCGACCTGCTGGAGGCCAACGGCGGCATCTTCAAGCCGCAGGGCAAGGCCATCAACGACCACGCGGCCGACGACATCAAGGTCCTCGTGGTGGGCAACCCGGCCAACACCAACGCGCTCATCGCGCAGGCCGCCGCCCCGGACGTGCCGGCCGAGCGGTTCACCGCGATGACCCGCCTCGACCACAACCGCGCGCTGACCCAGCTGGCGAAGAAGACGGGCTCCACGGTCGCCGACATCAAGCGGCTGACGATCTGGGGCAACCACTCCGCCACCCAGTACCCGGACATCTTCCACGCCACGATCGCGGGCAAGAACGCCGCCGAGGTCGTCAGCGACGAGAAGTGGCTCGCCGACGAGTTCATCCCGACCGTCGCCAAGCGCGGTGCCGCGATCATCGAGGCGCGGGGCGCGTCCTCCGCCGCCTCCGCGGCCAACGCCGCCATCGACCACGTCCACACCTGGGTCAACGGCACCGCCGACGGTGACTGGACCTCGATGGGCATCCCGTCCGACGGCTCCTACGGCGTGCCGGAGGGTCTCATCTCCTCCTTCCCCGTCACCACCAAGGACGGCTCCTACGAGATCGTCCAGGGTCTCGACGTCAACGAGTTCTCCCGCGCCCGCATCGACGCGTCGGTGCAGGAGCTGGCGGAGGAGCGCGAGGCCGTGCGCGGTCTCGGTCTGCTCTGATCCACCGCGCCGACTGCCGTACTCTCGGGCCCCGTTCCGGATCGATCCGGAACGGGGCCCGTCTGTTCTCGACCGGTTCGGTATTCGGCTGTCGCGCTTCCGTGCTCGCCCCTATGCTGATGGTTTGTCAACTTTAGGTCTGACAACGGCATCTGCACGCATCGGGGGATGCAGCGTGAGCACCGCCTCCTTACCCCGGCAACAGCCGGACCCGTCCGTCCCGTCCCACCCCGCGCCCGTTGCGCCGCACGCCAGCGAGGCCACCCGGCTGCTCTGCGCGGGCACCTACCTCGACACCGCGTACCGCGACCGCGTGATCGAGCAACTGCGCCTCAACGAACACCGCGTGGTGCCGCCCTCGCTCGGGTTCGACGCCGCCCGCGTCCTGTCCCACGCCCTGCGCGCCCGGCGGCTCGAACTGCTCTGGGCCGTCGCCCTCCTCGTCCTGTGGACCGCCGGACTCGCCGTCAGCTACGGCCTGTTCGCCGGATACCTGATGCCCGGCGTGCTGCTCGTGGCGGCCCGCTGGGCGCGCGGCACCGGGGCCCGCCCGCCCCTGTACCGCTGGTACCCGGCCTTCGCGCTGCGCTGCACGGCCTGGAGCAGCCTCGCGCTGCTCCTCCTCCTCAACCTGCTGGCCGCGTTCGGGCTCTTCGGCGGCTTCCCGGTGGCGGCCTGGCAGGCGTGGGCCTGTCTCGTCGTCCTCGCGGTGACCGCGTTCTGCGCGCACACCCAGCGCGGCCGATTCCACCGCGCCCTCGCCGCCGAACTCTCCCCGCGCCACTTCGCGGACCTCGCGTCCGACCCCGCCGAGCAGGAGGGCGGCGCCCGGGTGCACCGGCTGCGGCAGCGCATCCGGCTCGAACAGCACGCGCCGCTGATCATGTACCAGGAGGCCCGTCCGTTCTGCGGCGCCGGATTCGCCTACGACACCTGGGTGCTCGCCGTCGAACTGCGCCCGGACGAGGAGCGCGAGGACCGCACGCCGATCAGCAACCGGGTGGTCCTGGAGAAGGTCCGCCGCCTGGTCGAGCAGCTCCGGGTCCCGGCCGAGCGGGCGGGCCCCGGGGTCCGCGACCGGCTGCGGCGGCTGGAGATCGACGAGTGCGTGTTCCTGCCCGTCGAGGGCCTGACCTCGCGCGCCCAGGCGCCCTACAGCGCGGCGGCGTTCGAGGAGCACCGGGCGCGGGCCGTGGAGGAGGGCGGGGAGAAGCGCCGCCACTTCCTGCGCATCCGGGTCGGCGGCTGGGACGAGGAACTGGTCGTCACGGTCTTCGTGCGCATCCACACCCAGGGCGGCATGCTCATGCTGGAGGTGGCACCGCACGTGCTGGCGCCGGTGCGGGGCGACTTCAAGGAGGCCGACCGGGTCGCCCACCGGGCCCGCAACAACACCGCGCTCGGCACGGCGGTCGGCGCGCTCGCGCTGGTGCCCACCTCGCCGTTCCGTTCGGTGGTCCAGCTCCTGTGGGCGGCCGTGCACGCGGGCCGGGCGCTGGTCGGCGGTCACGCGGGCGCGCTGCCCGAGGGGCCCGAGCTGTCGGTGCGGGAGCTGGGCACCGACGGCACCGGTTCGCAGTTCCAGGCGATGGACGTCGACCGCTACCTCAAGAGCGTCCAGGACCGGGTGGCGAACGGCGTCCGGATCGCGCTGGCCGAATGCGGCTACCAGACCGGTGAGTTCGTCCAGAAGATCGTGAACATCAGCAACGGCGACGTGCACATCGCCAAGGTGGAGGGCAGCAACTTCGCCGTCGGCACGGGCGCCTCCGCCACCATGTCCAGGAACACAGGGAGCTGACGGCGATGGCCGCTGACGAACCGCACGTCTCCATCGGGAACGTGGACAGGAGCACCTTCGCGATCGGCGCCCACGCGCGCGCCGAGAGCCGTGCCGGGTACGGGAGCGAACCCGGCCGCGACGAGGAGACGGAACAACTGCTCGCGCTGGTGAAGGAATTGAGAGCGGCGCTGCCGATGCTGCGGGCCACCGGGGGGACGACCGCGCTGGCCGGGGAGCTGGCGGAGGCGGAGGCGGAGATCGACCGCACCGGGCGGGCGGCACCCACCCGCAGGGAGCGGCTGCGCGCGCTGCTCGCCGACTCCCAGGACGTGGTCTCCCTGCTCACCTCGGCCGGTGCCCTGGCCGCCCTGCTGGGAGGCTGACCGGTGCCCGGCGGCGAGCGGCACTGGAACGACGACACCCAGCGCTGGGAGGCGGGCCCGCCCGCCGCGCCGGGCCCCGCGGCGTCCGTACCGGCTCCGCCGCCCGGCTGGGCCCCGGCGACCGGGCCGT
>NZ_FMCI01000216.1 GCF_900091845.1 Streptomyces sp. SolWspMP-5a-2 | reverse complement strand
CCGCCGTCGAGCCGGGCGGCGGGCGCGGCCTCGACGACAGGCGTGATCGCGTTCAACTGGGCCAGCAGGCGGGTCAGTTCGGGGCTGCGGCCGTGGTGGCGGGCGCGCCGGGCCAGCACCAGGTCGTAGGACTGGTTCAGGGAGCGGGTGACGGCGTGCCGGGCCTCGTCGTACGCGTCCCGGCCGCGGGCCGCGAGCAGTTCGGCGACCGTGCGGTAGGTGTCGGCGACCGCCGCCCGCTCCGGCACCCCGGACCGCAGCGGCCAGGCCGGCAGCGCCAGCAGCAGCACCAGCAGCCCGCCGCCGGTCAGCAGGAGCGGCGCGAGCCACCAGGGGCCGGGCAGCGGCAGGCCCGTCCCGATCACCGCGTTGAGCAGGAGCAGCAGCCCGGAGACCGAGGCGACGGCGCCGATCGACGAGATCATCCCGGAGACCAGCGCGATCGCGGTGAGGGTGGAGACGGCGACCCAGCCGTGGCCGTGCGCCAGCGCGCCCAGCGTCACCCCGACCGCGCCGAACAGTTGCGGGACGGCGATGTTCAGGACGCGCATCCGGTACGCGTCGGCCGTGTCGCCGATGACCCCGGACAGGGCGCCCATGGACGCCAGCGCCCCGTAGGCGGGCTCACCGGCGGCGAGCCCGAGGGCCAGCGGGAGGGTGAGCGCCACGGTGGCCCGCAGGACGGCGGGCCGGTTGACGGGGGTCCGCTGCGGGCGCAGGGTGCGCACCAGCCAGTCGGGCGGGGCGAGCGCGGCGGACCGGGCGGCCATGCGGTGCGCCGGGCGCGGTCAGCCCGCCGCCGGGGGCTCGCCCGGGGGCGCGACCGTCATCTGCGGGGACGACGGCGGTGCGGACGGGGAGAGCGGGTGGGCGGGCGCGGAGCCCCGGGCGCCGGCCGCCCCGGGGTCGTCCGGCGGGGTGGTGCCGGTGGGCCCGGTGATTCCGGTGATTCCGGTGGTCGCGGTGGTGCCGGTGACTCCGGTGGTCTCGGCGGCTTCGGCGACCTCGGTGGTCCCGGCGGCCCCGGTGGTCCCGGCGGCCCCGGTGGTGCCGGTGGTCCCGGTGAATCCGGCGGTCTCGGTGGTGCCGGTGGGCCCGGTGACTTCGGCGGCCCCGGTGACCCCGGCGGCCCCGGCCACCCGGCGCCGGGTCAGCCAGGTCGCCAGGGCCGCCGCCAGGCCCAGCGCGACCAGGAGCCAGGACGCCTGGCGCAGGGTCGTCGTCAGCGCGTCGTAGACGGCCCCCGCGGCCGGGCGGCGGGCCTCCTCCGGGAGGTCGGCCAGGGTCAGGGTGCGGCCGATCGCCACGGCCAGTCCGAGGAACGCCCCGCCGAGCGCCGTGCCCAGGGCGGTCGCGGTGACCGCCCGGCGGCGGCAGGCGGCGACCGCGATCCCGGCGGCGGCGAGGACGACGGCCGCCAGCGGCAGCCAGAACCCGGCCACCTCAAGGAGCCGGAAGCCCGTGCGGAACCGGTCCAGGTCGTCGGCGGGCAGCACGGCCACCGCGGTGTGCTGCACCGGGATGCGGTCGGCCAGCGGCATGTGGTCGTCGGCGAGCGTGCGCTTGACCTGGGCGGCGACCGGCGCCAGGTCCACCGTCACGTCCCGCTCGCGCCCGTCGCGCAGGGCGGTGAGCACCGCGTCGTGGACGGCCCGGTTCCCGGCGTCCCAGGCGGCCCGGAAGGCGGGGGTGCGGGTGAAGGAGGCGACCGCGTCGTGGACGAAGGGCCGCACGGCCCGGGGCATCGCGCGCACGTCGGCGTGGTCGTCGACCTCGTCCATGATGCCGTCGCCGACGGTGTCCGCGACCACGTCCCGCACCGCCGGGTCGGCGGCCAGCGGCGCCATCGCCGTGACGTAGCTGCCGGTGTCGGCGAGCCCGTACGCGGCCCAGGCGGCGAGCGCGCCGCAGGGCGCGAGGAGGCAGGCGACGACGATCAGCGCCGCCGACAGGGCACCGCGCGCGCGGACGCGGGAGGGACGTGAGGGCACCCTCCCAGGCAAGACCCCCGGGGGCGTCCGCGCGAGCGGGATGACTGCATCTGGCGGCAGAGGTCGAGCCGAACGGGGTCGCCCGATCCCCTGAACCGGCCCCGAGCTGGGGCTTCTTCGCCCCCTCCGGGCTCGGGTGGAGGGTTGGCCCGAACGGGGTCGCCCGATCCCCTGAACCGGCCCCGAGCTGGGGCTTCTTCGCCCCCTCCGGGCTCGGGTGGAGGGTTGGCCCGAACGGGTGTTTCCTGGTGCGGGGGAGAAGGAGGCTGATCATGCGCACCACTCCAGCCCTGCGGATCCTGACCGCGGCCCTGCTCACCGGAGGCACCTTCGCCGCCGCCGCGGCGGGCACGACGGCGTCGGCGGCGCCCCTGCCGCACCACGCCCCCGCCCACGACGGCGACCACCGGGACGGCGACTCCTGGGACCGCCCCGGGGACGGCTACGACCACGGGGACGGCCATGACCGGGACGGCTACGACCGAGGCGATCGCGGTGACCGAGGTGATCGCGGTGACCGGGGTGATCGCGGCGGGCGCGGCGGGCGCGGCAGCCCGGTCTGGGGCACCGTCGTCTCCCGGGCCGGGGCCGAGGTCAGGTCCGGGCCGTCCGTCCACTCCCGCGTCGTCGACCGGCTCTCGCCCGGCAGCCAGGACCGCATCCGGTGCACCGTCCGCGGCCAGAGCCTCGACGGGAACTCCGCCTGGTACTGGCTGACCGGTGCCCAGGGCTGGGTCAACGCCGGGTCCGTCGACACCGGCGGCCGGTGGGTGACCGGCTGCTCCGACCCGTGCCCCCCGTGGCGCGACGCGTCCTGACGGCGGGCGGCGCCCCGGACCACGGGAAGGGCCCCGGCGAACGGTCGCCGGGGCCCTTCCCTGTGCCGCAGGGTCAGCGGATGCGGTTGCCGATGGCGTCCTCACGCGTGTAGTAGCGGTAGAAGAAGACGGCGAAGATGCCCGCGCAGACCGCGAGGCCCAGGCCCGCGCTGCTCAGCACCGACGCGCCGGTCTGGCTGTAGAGGAAGCCCACCGAGGCGCCCGCGAACGCCGACTTCACCAGGGAGTGCAGCTCGCGCTTGAGCAGCGGCGCGAACCGCGCCACCGCGATGCACAGCACGATGAACGCGATCGCCGTCGCGAAGCCGAACAGGACGTTCCAGCCGGTGATGGGAGCGCCGTGCCGGCGGTTGGCCGCCGCCCAGAGCCCGTAGACCAGCCCGAGGACGACGGGAATGCCGTACCGGGACACTCGGTGGACCTGCCCGTTGAACACGTCGGGCAGGCCGTTCGGACCGGTGCCGAAACCGCGCCGTCCGCCGGGTGCGGGTGCCGCATGAGCCATGAGAGCTCTCCTCTCGCTCCGTTGCCCCCCGCTTCCAGAGCACACCTGGGGACCGGTCCGGGCAAGTCGGCGCCCGTACCGGCGAGGTCGGCGGCGCAGAACGCCTCGGGCGGCGCGCGGCGGTCCCGCCCGTCGCATCGT
>NZ_FMCI01000219.1 GCF_900091845.1 Streptomyces sp. SolWspMP-5a-2 | reverse complement strand
TCTTTCGGGGTTTTCGCTTCCGCGCTTTCCCTTTCCGGCGGTTCCGACTCTATCAGATCCTTTCGGGCCTGATTCCCAGTCAGCGGGCTTCGCCTTCCGGGCTGTTGGGCCCTTCCGACGAGGTGAGACCTTAGCGGATTCCCGGCTCCCGAAGCCAATCGGGGGCCGCGTCCTTTCGAACGTGGATTCCTCATTTCGCACGCACATATGCCGACAACGCGACGCCGACCTGAACGACCGGTCGTCGTGGAGTGGTGTGTACTGCGGAATGGCTGTCCGGGGACCGACCGGGGTCGGCGCTCACGTCGGACAACTCGGAGAACACTACGTACGGGGTCCAGGCGTGTCAACTCGCTGTGGGGACGGGCTCCGGGGCGTACCCTCGGCCCCATGACCACGCGTACGTGCACCCAGCTCTGGTGGGCCGCCTGACGGCGGCCGCGCTCACGTACGTGTCAACGGCCGCCGCCTCGGCGGCCGTTCTCGTTTCTCCCTCCGGAGCACCGGGGAGCCGGCCGGTCAGGGCGGCGGTCCCGATCAGGAGGTGGAGTGGAGATGACGCGAGTCTTCAGCGGGATCAAGCCGACCGGGCACCTGACGCTCGGGAACTACCTGGGGGCCATGCGGCGCTGGGCCACCGTGGACCAGCACCGGGCCGAGGCGCTGTTCTGCGTGGTGGACCTGCACGCGCTCACCGTCGACCACGATCCGGCGCGGGTGCGCAGGGTCAGCAGGCAGGCGGCGACGCTGCTGCTGGCGACCGGGATCGATCCCGGGCTGTGCACCGTCTTCGTGCAGAGCCACGTGGACGAGCACGCGCGGCTGTCGTACCTGCTGGAGTGCGTGGCCACCGACGGTGAGATGCGGCGGATGGTCCAGTACCGGGAGAAGGCGGCGCGGGAGCGGGACCGGGGCGGGAGCGTGCGGCTTTCGCTGCTGACGTACCCCGTGCTGATGGCGGCGGACATCCTCGCCCACCGGACCGACGAGGTGCCGGTCGGCGACGACCAGAGGCAGCACGTGGAGCTGGCCCGGGACATCGCGGCCCGGTTCAACCAGCGCTACGGCCACACCTTCGTGGTGCCCAGGGCCACGCACCCGGAGGTGGCGGCGCGGGTCATGAACCTCCAGGAGCCGTCGTCGAAGATGGGGAAGTCGGACGACTCGGGGCCCGGGATCGTCTATCTGCTGGACGAGCCGGACGTGGTGCGCAGGAAGATCGGGCGGGCGGTGACCGACAGCGGCCAGGACGTCCGGCACGACCGGGAGGAGCGGCCCGGGGTCACCAACCTGCTGGAGATCCTGGCCGCCTGCACCGGCGGTGACCCCGAGGCGCTGGCCGGGACGTACTCCTCGTACGGGGCGCTGAAGAAGGACACCGCGGACGCGGTGGTCGAGGTGCTGCGGCCGGTGCGGGACAGACACCGCGAGCTGTGCGCGGACCCCTCGTACGTGGAGGGGGTGCTGCGGGACGGCGCGGCGAGGGCGCGGGCCGTGGCCCGGCCGACGGTGGACGCCGCCTACCGGGCGATCGGGCTGCTGCCCCCGGTGCCGGAACCGGCGTTGAACGCGGCGCGGTAGGCGCGGGGGCTGGTGGCGAGGCGCGCTGCGAAGTGCTGGCGCATCGTGACCTCGCTGCCGAACCCGGCGCGGCGGGCCACCTCGGGCATCGGCAGGTCGGTGCGTTCCAGGAGTCGCTGCGCGGCGGCGACCCGCTGGTCGAGGAGCCAGTTCAGCGGGGTGGTGCCGGTCGCGGCGGTGAAGTGGCGGGCGAAGCCGCGGGGTGACATGCCCGCGCGGGCGGCCAGTTCCGCGACGGTCAGGGGTTCGTGGAGGTGGCGCAGGGCGTGTTCGCGGACGGCGGCGAGGGCGTCGGCGTCGCGGTCGGCCCGGGGGTGGGGTGTTCGATGAACTGGGCCTGGTTCCCGGTGCGGAAGGGCGCGGTGACCATCGAGCGGGCGATGGTGGCCGCCGCCTCGGCGCCGTGGGCGCGGCGGACCAGGTGGAGGCAGAGGTCGATGCCCGCGGCGGTCCCGGCCGACGTCCAGACGGAGTCGTCCTCGACGTAGAGGGCGTCGGGGACGACGGTGACGCGCGGGTGTTCGGCGCGCAGCAGGTCGATCAGGTTCCAGTGGGTGGTGGCGCGGCAGCCGTCGAGGAGGCCGGCCTGCGCGAGGGTGAAGGCGCCGCCGCACAGGGCGGCCAGCGGGGTGCCGCGGGCGTGGGCGCGGCGCAGGGCGGTGAGGACGGGGGCGGGCGCGGGGGTGAGGTGGTCGTCGAGGCCGGGGACGACGACCAGGTCGGCGCCCTCCAGCCAGCCGAGGGCGCGGTCGGGCTGGAGCGTGAGGCCGCCGCGGAGCGGGACGGGCGTGCGGTCGGCGGCGGCGCGGCGCAGGTCGAAGGCGGGGGCGTCGCGGTCGGTGCGGTCGGTGCCCCAGATCTCGGTGATGACGGAGACGTCGAAGGCGCGGATGCCGGGGAAGGCGACGAGGGCGACCTTGTAGGGGGTGTGCGCGGCCTGGGCTGCGGGCTCCATGGGTGGCAGTAAACCATCGATCGCTGTCTTTCCGTCCGCTGGGGCGGTGGCCGGTCCGGCGGCAGGATCGGGGGCATGGAGAGTGCGGAGAACGCGGCCCTGGTGGTCGTCGACGTGCAGCGCGGGTTCGACGAGAGCGGCTTCTGGGGGGTGCGCAACAACCCGGGGGCCGACGGGAACATCGCTGCGCTGATCGACGTCTGGCAGTCGGCGGGGCGGCCGGTGGTGTTCGTGCGGCACGACTCGGTGCGGGCGGACTCGCCGCTGCGGGCGGGGTCGGCGGGCAACGGGTTCAAGGCGTACGTGCAGGAGCGGCGCGGGAAGGGGGCGGGGCCGGAGCTGCTGGTGACGAAGACCGTCAACTCGGCGTTCCTCGGCACACCCGATCTGGGGGCGTGGCTGACGGCGTCCGGGATCGGGCAGATCGTGCTGGCCGGGATCCAGACCAACATGTGCGTGGAGACGACCGCCCGGATGGGCGGCAATCTCGGGTTCGACGTGATCGTGGCGTACGACGCGACGTACACGTTCGATCTGGTGGGGCCGTTCGGGTGGCGGCTCGGCGCGGACGAGCTGGGGCGGGCGGCGGCGGTGTCGCTGCACGGGGGCGGGTTCGCGCGGGTGGTGACGACCGCGGAGGTGCTGGCGGGCGTCCGGGGGTGAGGTCAGTCCTTGGTGCCCGAGGCGAGTTCGCGGCTGCGGTCGCGGGCCGCTTCGAGGGCGGCGATGAGGGCGGCCCTGACGCCGTGGTTCTCCAGTTCGCGGATGGCGTTGATGGTGGTGCCGGCCGGTGAGGTGACGTTCTCGCGGAGCCTGACGGGGTGTTCGCCGCTGTCGCGGAGCATCGTCGCGGCGCCGATCGCGGACTGGACGATGAGGTCGTGGGCCTTGTCGCGGGGCAGGCCGAGCAGGATGCCGGCGTCCGTCATGGCCTCGACCAGGTAGAAGAAGTAGGCGGGGCCCGAGCCGGAGAGGGCGGTGCAGGCGTCCTGCTGGGACTCGGGGACGCGGAGCGTCTTGCCGACGGCGCCGAAGATCGCCTCGGCGTGGGCGAGGTGCTCGGCGGTGGCGTGGCTGCCGCCGGAGATGACGGACATCGCCTCGTCGACCAGGGCCGGGGTGTTCGTCATGACCCGGACGACCGGGGTGCCGGTGGCGAGGCGGTCCTCGAAGAAGGACGTGGGGATGCCGGCCGCGCCGCTGATGATCAGGTGGTGGGCGGCGAGGTGCGGGGCCAGCTCGTCGAGCAGGTGGCCCATGTCCTGCGGCTTCACCGTGAGGATCAGGGTGCCCGCGGCCTCGGCGGCCTCGGCGTTGGTGACCGGGGTGACGCCGTGGCGGGCGCGCAGTTCGTCGGCGCGCTCCGGGCGGCGGGCGGTGACCAGCAGGTCCTCGGGCTTCCAGCCGCCGCGGATCATGCCGCTGAGCAGGGCCTCGCCGATCTTGCCGGTGCCGAGGACTGCGACTTTCTGGGTCATGGCTTGGTGCCCTCCGGAGGGTGCGTCGTCCGGGATCATCCTCCCATCGGGGGCGGCGGGCGCGGGCCGGGTGTCCGGTGGGCGGACGCGGCTCAGGGTGTGTGGCGGCGCAGGGTGGCCGCGCCCACGACGAGGACCAGCAGCGCGCACCCGGCGACGACGAGGACGTCCCGGACGAAGGTGCCGGTGAGGCCGGTGTGGGTGAGGACCTCGTTCATGCCGTCGACGGCGTAGGACATGGGCAGGACGTCGGAGACGGCCTCCAGGGCGGGCTGCATCGTGTCGCGCGGGGCGAACAGGCCGCAGAGCAGGAGCTGCGGGAAGATCACGGCGGGCATGAACTGGACGGCCTGGAACTCGGACGCGGCGAAGGCGGAGACGAACAGGCCGAGCGCGGTGCCAAGCAGGGCGTCGAGGAGCGCGACCAGGAGCAGCAGCCAGGGGCTGCCCGTCACGTCGAGGCCGAGGAACCAGACGGCGAGGCCGGTGGCGAGCGCGGACTGCACGACGGCGAGGCCGCCGAAGGCGAGGGCGTACCCGGCGATGAGGTCGGCCTTGCCGAGGGGCAGGGCGAGGAGCCGTTCGAGGGTGCCCGAGGTGCGTTCGCGCAGGGTGGCGATGGACGTCACCAGGAACATCGTGATGAGCGGGAAGATCCCGAGGAGCGAGGCGCCGATGGAGTCGAAGGTGCGCGGGGTGCCGTCGAAGACGTACCGGAGCAGGAACAGCATCACGCAGGGGACGAGGATCAGCAGCGCGATGGTGCGCGGGTCGTGGCGGAGCTGACACAGGACGCGGGCCGCGGTGGCGGTGGTGCGGGCGGGGCTGAGGAGACGGCCGGGGGCTGACGGGTCGGAGGGGGCGGCCGGGCCGGGGGCGGCTGGGGGCTCGGGGGTGGCGGGCGGGGTCGTCATCGAGTCGTCCCTCTCTGGGCGCGGTCGGCCGCGGCGGCTTCGTCGACGAGGTGCAGGAAGGCGGCTTCGACGGTGTCGGCGCCGGTCCGCTCGCGCAGGGCAGCGGGGGTCTCGCCCTGGGCCCGCGGCCCGCCCCCGGCGAGGATCGCGCCGTCGCGCAGCAGCAGGAGGCGGTGGCAGCGTTCGGCCTCGTCCATGACATGCGAGGAGACCAGGAGGGTCGCGCCGCGGTCGGCGAGGGCGTGGAAGAGGGCCCACAGGTCGCGGCGGAGGACCGGGTCGAGGCCGACGGTGGGTTCGTCGAGGACGAGGAGTTCGGGGCTGCCGAGCAGGGCGACGGCGAGGGAGACGCGGCTGCGCTGGCCGCCGGAGAGGTGTCCGGCGAGGGCGTCGGCGCGGTCGGTGAGGTCGACGTCGGCGAGGACGCGGGCGACGTCCTCGCGGCGGCGGGGCGCGGCGCTCCTGCCGGGGTCGAGGATCGCGGCGAAGTAGTCGAGGTTCTGGCGGACGGTCAGGTCGTCGTAGACGGAGGGTGCCTGGGTGACGTAGCCGACGCGGGCGCGCAGCGCGGGGTGGCCCGCGGGGCGGCCGAGGACCTCCAGGGTGCCGGTGACCTTGGCCTGGGAGCCGACGACGGCCCGCAGCAGGGTCGACTTGCCGCAGCCCGAGGGGCCGAGCAGCCCGGTGATCCGCCCGCGCGGGACGGCGAAGGAGAGGCCGCGCAGCACAGCGCGGGAGCCGCGCAGCACGGTGAGATCGTCGGCGCGGACGGCGTCCGGCGGGCTGATATTCATCACGCGATGAACAATCCTCCTCCGGGGAGCCCGCGTCAAGGAAGGGGTGGGGGGAGGGAGGTCCCGGGGCGCCGGCGACCGGAGATGCGTAGTCCGTGACCGGAGATGCCGGGTCCATGGCCGGAGACGCCGGGTCCGTGGCCGGAAGACGCCGGGTCCGTGACCGGAGACGCCGGGTCCCTGGCCGGAGGTGCCGGGGAGGAGCGGAACGGGGGACGGTCGTGGGCGCCGGGCGGGGCGTGCGGGGTGGCGCAGGCGCGTGACGGTGCGATCGGAGCCGGGGCGTCCGGTACCCGCGCTTCCGGGTTCACCTGTTCGACACACGATCGGGTTACGCCCCCGACCCCCGCTCCCGACAATGGTTGTCGGTGCGGGGTCATATGCCGCGCACCTTCGCCGCGCCCTCCCCCGGCCCGGCGCCCGCGCATCTCCCGTCGACCACGGAGGTGCTGTCATGCGCTCTGGCGCGCACAAGGCCGATCTGCTCGCTTCGCTCGTCGTCTTCCTCGTCGCGCTGCCGCTCTGCGTGGGCGTGGCGATGGCCTCCGGCGTCCCCGCCGAACTGGGGCTGCTCACCGGGATCGTCGGCGGTCTGGTGGCCGGGGCGCTGCCCGGCAGCAGCCTCCAGGTGAGCGGCCCCGCGGCGGGTCTGACGGTGCTCGTCCACGAGGCCGTGGGCGCGTACGGCGTCGGGGCGCTCGGCGTGCTGGTGTTCCTGGCCGGACTGCTCCAGCTCGGGCTCGGGGCGCTGCGGCTCGGGCGGTGGTTCCGCGCCGTGTCGGTCGCCGTCGTGCAGGGGATGCTGGCCGGGATCGGGCTGATCCTGGTCGTCGGACAGGTGTACGCGCTCGGGGACGCGACGGCGCCCGGCACCGGGCTCGGCAAGATCACCGGGCTGGTGTCGCTGCCGGGCCGGGCGGACCCGGTGGCGCTGGCGGTGGGCGGTGTCACCCTGGCCGTCCTGGTGCTGTGGCCGCGCTGGCGCGGGGGCGCGCGAGCGGTGCCCGCGCCGCTGGTCGCGGTGGCCGCGGCGGCGGCGCTGACCGGGGTGTTCGACCTGGACGTGCGGCGGGTCGAGGTGCGCGGGCTGCTGGAGGCGGTGCGGGTGCTGGACATCGGGCAGTTCGGGCGGCTGACGGAGCCCGGGGTGATCGGCACCGTCGTGGCGTTCGCGCTGATCGCGTCGGCGGAGTCGCTGTTCAGCGCGGCGGCGGTGGACCGGCTGCACCGGGGGCCGCGCACCGACTACGACCGTGAGCTGATGTCGCAGGGCGTGGGGAACACCGTGTGCGGGCTCCTCGGGGCGCTGCCGATGACCGCGGTGATCGTGCGCAGCTCGGCCAACGTGCGGGCGGGCGCCAGGACGAAGGCGTCGCGGGTGCTGCACGGGGCGTGGCTGCTGCTGTTCACGGTGGTGGTGCCCGGGGTGCTGGAACTGATCCCGGTGGCGGCGCTGGCGGGGCTGCTGGTGCACGCGGGCTGCAAGCTGGTGCCGGTGCGGGAGGTGCGGGCGACATGGCGCGGGCACCGCGGCGAGGTGGTGGTGCTGGCGGTGACGGCCGGGGCGATCGTCTTCGGGAACCTCTTCGAGGGGGTGCTGGTCGGGCTGGCGCTCGCGGTGGCCAAGACCGCCTGGGAGACCAGCCAGGTCCAGGTGGAGACGGCGGAGGGGCCGGACGGCGCCCTGGTGGTGCGGGTGCTCGGGCATGTGACGTTCCTGCGGCTGCCGAAGCTCCTCGACGCGCTGGAGGCGCTGCCGGGCGACCGGGCGGTGCGGCTCGAACTGGGCGGGGCGCGGCACCTGGACCTGGCGTGCGCGGCGGCCCTCGAGGGGTGGGCCGCCGCGCGGGGTCAGGGGGCGACGGCCACCAGCAGTTCGACGACGTAGCGCTCCTCGACGGAGCCGCCGGGGAACTCGGCGAGCAGCCGGTCGCGTTCCGCGGCGAGGAAGGCCGCGCTGTCCCGGGCGCCGCGCACCAGGAACATCGAGTGGCTGCCGAGGTTGGCGAGATGGGTGTCGACGGGGACGTGGCGGCTCCAGGGCACCGAGCGGGCGGCGAAGTCGAGGGGTACGGGGAGGGCGTCGAGCGCGGCGCGGGGGGCCGCGCCGCCCCGGCCGCCGACATCGTCGACGCCGAGGTGCTGTGCGATCCGCTCGCGCTGGCGCTCGGTCCACGGCACGCCGGGGGCGGTGGTGTTCCACCAGAGGGCGAGCGCGCCGCCCGGCCGCAGCACCCGCAGCGCCTCGGGCACCGCGCGGGCGGGGTCGGTCCAGTGCCAGGACTGGGCGTAGGTGACGGCGTCGGCGCTGGCGTCGGCGAAGGGCAGCGCGTTGCCGTCGCCGCGCACGACCGGGACCCCGGGCAGGCCCCGGTGGAACTCGGCGGCCATCCCCTCCCCGGGCTCCACCCCGACCACCCGGGCGCCGCGCACCCGCAGGACGGCGCTGGAGATGCCGGTGCCCGCGCCGACGTCGAGGACCCGGGCGCCGGCCAGCGGGCGTCCCGCGAGGTCCTCGACGGCGTCCAGGAGGGCGGGCGGGTAGGAGGGCCGGTTCGCCGCGTACTGGGCCGCGACGGCGTTGAAGGAGTGGGCGCGGGCGGTGTGCGAGGAGGCCGTCATCCGCCCATGGTGGACCAGCGGGCGGCGGGCGCGGTCCCGCGGGTGGCGGGGCTCAGCCGCGGCGGCGCCTGGCCGGGTTGCCGGTGCGGCGGGTGGTGCGGGCCTCGTGGCGGGCGCGGGCCGTCTCGTACTCGGCGCGGTGCAGCTTCTCGCCGGGTGCCTCGGTGAGGCAGCGCAGGAAGTAGGCGAGCAGGGAGCCGACGAAGCCGATCGCGAGCAGGCCCCGCAGCGAGGACTCGCGGTCGGGGTCGGGCCGCCGGCCGAAGCCGTCCCAGGTGTGGCGGAAGGCCAGCGCGCTGCAGACGGCGAACATCCCGACGACGAGGACGCCGACGAAGGTGCCCGTGCCGGCGATCTGGAGGCCGTCGAAGGCGAAGCGCAGCACGAGGCAGGAGGCCGCCGCGGCGGCCAGCGAGCCGACGGCGGCGGCGGTCCTGCGCAGCGCGTAGCCGCCGTCGTGCCGTACCCAGGTCGTGCCGAAGAAGCGCAGGGGTTCGGGGCTCGGGCCGGTGGCCGGGTGGGAGCCCGCGGGGGCGGCCGGGGTGCCGGTCTCGTCCCGCGCGGGACGGGTCTCGTCGCTCACGGGACGATTATGGCGGGCCGTCGCCGCGGGCTCCCGGGCGGCTCAGCCGCAGCGCGCGGCGACGTAGCCGTCGCTGCCGGTCAGGACGTAGGCGTCCGACACGTACTCGCCGCTGCCGATGTTGTCCCAGATGCTGGAGGTGCCGTAGGGGCCGGACACCGAGGTGCCCGGCGTCTGGCAGTAGATCGGCACCCGCGAGCCCGGCGCGAGGGTGCGGACGACGCCGTACCCGGTGCCGGGGCCGCTGCGGACGTTGAGCGCCACCCCCGGCGCGATCGCGTACGTGCGGACCGAGGCGGCCGCGGCCTGTGTCTCCGCGGAATGGTCGACAGACATGTGAGAACTCCCCCGTTTCCTCCCCATGACGTCCATGGGGCCCCGTTGATTCCCCTATTTCAAGCCATGAAACGCCTGAAAACAACGGTGTGTGCCATGTATCAGGACACCCGCACGCCGCCTCTGTCCGGTACGGGTCATCGACTAGGCTCCGTGCGTCGCGCGCGCGGACGAACAGCACGGGGGTGGTTCCATGGCGCCGCAGGGCAGCACCGGGGCGGATGCGGAAGCGGAACTTCCCGAGTACGCCGGTCACTACCGCCTGGAGTCCCGGCTCGGGTCCGGTGGCATGGGCGTCGTGCACCTGGCCCGCAGCACCTCGGGGCTGAAGCTCGCGGTGAAGGTCGTGCACGCCGATTTCGCCAGAGACCCCGAGTTCAGGGGCCGTTTCCGGCAGGAGGTGGCCGCCGCCCGCCGGGTCAGCGGCGCGTTCACCGCGCCGGTCGTGGACGCCGACCCGGAGGCCGACCGGCCCTGGATGGCGACCCTGTTCATCCCCGGTCCGACCCTCGCCGAACACGTGAAGCGGAACGGCTCCATGCCGCCCGCCCAGTTGCGCAGGCTGATGGCGGGGCTGGCCGAGGCGCTGCGGGACATCCACCGGGTCGGCGTGGTCCACCGGGACCTGAAACCGAGCAACGTGCTGCTCGCCGAGGACGGTCCGAAGGTCATCGACTTCGGCATCTCCCGGCCGAAGGACAGCGAACTGCGCACCGAGACGGGCAAGTTGATCGGCACCCCGCCGTTCATGGCGCCCGAGCAGTTCCGGCGCCCGCGCGAGGTCGGTCCCGCCGCCGACATCTTCGCGCTCGGCTCGGTGCTGGTCCACGCGGCGACCGGCCGGGGCCCGTTCGACTCGGACAGCCCCTACGTGGTCGCCTACCAGGTCGTGCACGACGAGCCCGATCTGACCGACGTGCCCGCGCAGTTGGCGCCGCTGGTGCTGCGCTGCCTCGCCAAGGAGCCCGAGGACCGGCCCACGCCGGACGAGTTGATGCGCGAGCTGCGGTCGGTGGCCGCGTCCTACGACACCCAGGCGTTCATACCGTCCCAGCGGACGACGCAGGAGGAGGCGGCCGAGCCGGACGCGGCGAAGGCCCCGCGGCAGGAGACCGGGGCGGAGCCGGGAGACGGGCAACCGCCCCGGGCGCGGACGGTGTTCGGGTGGGGCAGGCGCGGCCGGGCGGTGCTGGCGGCGGGCGCCGCGGCCGTCGCGGTGGTCGCCGGGATCGTGACGGTCCAGGCCGTCGGCGGCGAGAGCGCGGACGGCGCCGCCGCGGCCGCCTCCCCGGAGGCGAGCACACCGGCCGCGACCGCCTGGCGGGTGCGGACGCCCGGCACGGGCACGCCCCAGTGCTCGTACGGCGGGAGGCAGGTGGTGTGCGGCAGGCGGGGCGTGGTGTTCGCGCTCGACCCCGCCGACGGCCGACTGCTGTGGAAGCACCAGGTCACCGCGGGCGAGCGCAGCACCCCGCCGGTCCTGTCCGGCGGGCTCGTGCAGGCGCTGACCGGGAGCGGACCGCGTCTGGAGGCGCTCGACCCGCAGAGCGGCGCCGTCCGCTGGACGCGGGAGCGCCCGGCCGACAGCGGGCTGCGGGCCGCCGCCGGGATGCTGCTGATCACCGCGGCCGACGGGCGGGTCACGGGCCTCGACGGCGCCACCGGCGAACCGCGCTGGCAGCACCGGATCGAGGGGCAGAGCAGGCCCTTCTTCACGTCGTTCGCCGGTGACCGGCTGGCCTACGCGGCGACCGCCGACGGCACCCGCACCCGGGTCACCGCGGTGGACCCGGTCACCGGCGAGGTGAGCTGGGGCGCCCGGCTCACCGGGAACCTCGCGCCGGTCGGGGTGACCGACGGCGCCGTCACCTTCCTGGAGAGCGACCTGTCGTCCGCCACCACGGCCGTCGTCCGGTACGACCCCGCGACGCGCCGGACGCGGCGGACGGCGCTGCCGGTCCCGCTGTTCGGCGCCGAGGCGGCCGTCCGCGGGTCGGTGGCGTACCTGATGGCGGCGGGCGGCACCCTCGAAGCCGTCGACACGGCGGCCGGCCGGACGCTGTGGCGGCTGGAGACGTCGCTGAGCCGGGGTTCGACGCCCGTGGTCGACGGACGGCACGTGTACCTCGGCGCACCCGACGGGCGGCTGCTCGCGGTCGACGCGCGCGAGGGCGCCTTCGCCGGGCAGACCCGGCCGCACCCGGCGCCCCGCTCGGACACGGTGGTGGCGGCGCTGCCGACGCCCGCGGTGGCCGCGGACACGGTCTACGGCAGCGCGCCCGACGGCACCGTCTTCGCGGTGGACGCCCGGCGGCCCGGGAGCTGGTGAGCGCGGCAGGCACGGCGCAGGGCCGCTCCCGCGAGGGGAACGGCCCTGTGCCGACGGGGGTGCGGGCGGCTCAGCCGAGCTTGCTGACGTCCCGGACGGCGCCCTTGTCGGCGCTGGTGGCCATCGCCGCGTAGGCGCGCAGCGCGGCGGACACCGTGCGCTGCCGGTCGCGCGGCGCGTACCGGCCGCCCAGCGCCTGTTCGCGGCGGGCGAGTTCGGCGTCGTCGACGAGGAGGTCGATGGTGCGGGCGGGGATGTCGATGCGGATGCGGTCG
The DNA here is from genome assembly GCF_900091845.1 of Streptomyces sp. SolWspMP-5a-2. Classification (GTDB taxonomy): domain Bacteria; phylum Actinomycetota; class Actinomycetes; order Streptomycetales; family Streptomycetaceae; genus Streptomyces; species Streptomyces doudnae. The sequence continues at coordinate 6,234 of NZ_FMCI01000219.1, read as the reverse complement.
CCGTCCTCGACGAGCGCGATGGTGCCGCCGGAGGCCGCCTCGGGCGAGGCGTGGCCGATGGAGAGGCCGGAGGTGCCGCCGGAGAAGCGGCCGTCGGTGACGAGCGCGCAGGTCTTGCCGAGGCCGCGGCCCTTGAGGAAGGACGTCGGGTAGAGCATCTCCTGCATGCCGGGGCCGCCCTTGGGGCCCTCGTAGCGGATGACGACGACGTCGCCGTCGGTCACCTGTTTGTTCAGGATCTTCTCGACGGCCTCCTCCTGCGACTCGCAGACGACCGCCGGGCCCTCGAAGGTCCAGATGGACTCGTCGACCCCGGCCGTCTTGACGACGCAGCCGTCGACGGCGAGGTTGCCCTTGAGGACCGCGAGGCCGCCGTCCTTGGAGTAGGCGTGCTCGGCGCTGCGGATGCAGCCCTCCGCCGCGTCCTCGTCCAGCGCCTCCCAGCGCTCGGACTGGGAGAACGCCTCGGCGGAGCGGACGCAGCCGGGGGCCGCGTGCCACAGCTCCAGGGCGTCGGCGGACGGCGAACCGCCGCGCACGTCCCAGGTCTTGAGCCAGTCGGCGAGGGACGGGCTGTGCACGGAGTGCACGTCCTCGTCGAGCAGCCCGGCCCGGTGCAGCTCGCCGAGGAGGGCGGGGATGCCGCCGGCCCGGTGCACGTCCTCCATGTAGTACGTGCGGTTCTTCGCGACGTTCGGGGCGACCTTCGCCAGGCACGGCACCCGGCGCGAGACCTCGTTGATCTCGTCGAGGCCGAACGGCACGCCCGCCTCCTGGGCGGCGGCGAGCAGGTGCAGGATCGTGTTGGTGGAGCCGCCCATGGCGATGTCGAGGGCCATCGCGTTGCCGAAGGCGGCGACGGTGGCGATGTTGCGCGGCAGGACCGACTCGTCGTCCTGCTCGTAGTAGCGGCGGGTGATGTCCATGACCGTGCGGGCCGCGTCGACGTAGAGCCCCTTGCGGGCGGTGTGGGTGGCCAGCACCGAGCCGTTGCCCGGCAGGGAGAGGCCGATCGCCTCGGTGAGGCAGTTCATCGAGTTGGCGGTGAACATGCCGGAGCAGGAGCCGCAGGTCGGACAGGCGTTCTCCTCGATGCGGAGGATGTCCTCGTCCGAGATCTTGTCGTTGACGGCGTCCGAGATCGCGTCGACCAGGTCGAGGGTGCGGACCGTGCCGTCGACGAGGGTGGCGCGGCCGGACTCCATCGGGCCGCCGGAGACGAAGACCGTCGGGATGTTCAGCCGCAGCGCGGCGTTCAGCATGCCCGGGGTGATCTTGTCGCAGTTGGAGATGCAGATCAGGGCGTCGGCGCAGTGCGCCTCGACCATGTACTCCACGCTGTCCGCGATCAGGTCGCGGGAGGGCAGGCTGTAGAGCATGCCGCCGTGGCCCATCGCGATGCCGTCGTCGACGGCGATGGTGTTGAACTCGCGCGGGATGCCGCCCGCCTCGACGATCGCCTCGCTGACGATCCGGCCGACCGGCTGGAGGTGGGTGTGGCCGGGGACGAACTCCGTGAAGGAGTTGGCGACCGCGATGATCGGCTTGCGGCCGATGTCCGCACCCGGTACACCGGAGGCGCGCATCAGGGCGCGGGCGCCCGCCATGTTGCGGCCGTGGGTGACTGTGCGGGACCTCAGCTCGGGCATCGTCGCTCGCTCCTTCAGGGACTGCGATAGAGACTGCGGTCAGAGAGGCTCGGCGCGGGGTCCGCGGAGAGACTTCTGAATGCTCACGAGCGTACGCCCGTCATTCAGGGGTCGGGACAGGGTGTCCGGATCGCGGGACGCGCGTCTCTCCCAGCGGTCGCCGCCCGCGCCCCGCCCGCCCCGCTCGGAGCGCGGCCGGGGACCGGTCAGGGGCCGGTCAGGTGTCCCTGGACGACCGGGGCGACCCGGGCGATGATCCGCTCGACGTCCGCCGAGGCCAGCGGCTCCACCTGGATCACGTACCGGAGCATCGCGCACCCCACGAGCTGGGCGGCGGCCAGTTCGGCGCGGAGTTCGGCGTCCGGCCGGCCGAGCCTGCCCGCGACCCGGCCGAGCACCTGCGAGACGACGAGCCGCCGGAAGACGGAGGCCGCGGCCTCGTTGTTGACGGCGGAGCGGACGATCGCCAGCAGCGGGGTGCGGGTGGCGGGGTTCTCCCAGACGCCGAACATGAACCGGGTCAGGCGCTCGCCGACGTCCTCCAGAGGCCCCTCGGCGAGGGTGTGCGGGGCGTGCAGCACCGGCGCGACGGAGTCCTCGACGGCCGCCTCGAAGATCTGGTCCTTGGTGCCGAAGTAGTGGTGGACGAGGGCCGAGTCGACCCCGGCGGCCTTCGCGATGCCCCGCACGGACGTCTTCTCGTACCCCCGCGCGGAGAACTCCTCGCGGGCCACGGCGAGGATCCGGTCGCGGGTGTCCGCGGACTCCGTGCGGGTGCGGCGGCCGCGGCGCCTGGCGGCGGCCTCGGTCACCGGCGCGGGACCTTGACGGCGGACGCCAGGTGCAGACGGGTGAAGGCGAGGGCCTCCGCGAGGTCGGCCTCGCGTTCGGCCCCTGACATCGCGCGCCGGGTGTTGACCTCGATCACCACGTGCCCGTCGAACCCGCCGAGCGCGAGCCGCTCCAGCAGCTCGGCGCAGGGCTGGCTGCCGCGTCCCGGCACCAGGTGCTCGTCCTTGTTGGAGCCGTTGCCGTCGGCGAGGTGGACGTGGCCGAGCCGGTCGCCCATGCGGTCGATCATCTGCATCGCGTCGGTGCGGGCGGTCGCGGTGTGGCTGAGATCGATCGTGAAGTGCCGGTAGTCGTCCTTGGTGACGTCCCAGTCGGGGGCGTACGCGAGCATCTCGCGGTCGCGGTAGCGCCAGGGGTACATGTTCTCGACCGCGAACCGCACGTCCGTCTCGTCCGCCATCCGCCAGACGCCGGTGACGAAGTCCTTCGCGTACTGGCGCTGCCAGCGGAACGGCGGGTGGACGACGACGGTGCTCGCGCCGAGCCGCTCGGCCGCCGCGCGGGCCCGCTGGAGCTTGGTCCAGGGGTCGGTGGACCAGACCCGCTGGGTGATGAGCAGGCAGGGGGCGTGCACGGCGAGGATCGGGACCCGGTGGTAGTCGCTGAGTCTGCGCAGCGCCTCGACGTCCTGGCTGACCGGGTCGGTCCACACCATGACCTCGACACCGTCGTACCCGAGGCGCGCGGCGATCTCGAAGGCCGTCGCCGTCGACTCCGGGTACACGGAAGCTGTCGACAGGGCGACCTTCGCGTCCGGGATCCGTACGACTGGCTCTGCCATGAGGGACAGGTTACGGGGTGCGCGGGAGGCTCCCGGGCGGCTCCGTCCGGTTGTGGCCTTCCCCACGGGCGGGTCCGGGCCGGGCCGGGCGGCGGGGGACGCCGCCGCCGCGCGGGCCGGGTGTCAGGGGGTCGTCGAGCCCATGTGGTCGAGGCGGCGCAGGATCACGCCCTCCCGCAGCGCCCACGGGCAGACCTCCAGCGTCTCCACGCCGAAGAGGTCCATCGTGGCCTCGGCGACCAGCGCGCCGGCCAGCAACTGGCTCGCCCGGCCCTCCGAGACGCCGGGGAGTTCGGCGCGCTGGGCCGTCGTCATCCCGGCCAGGCGCGGCACCCACGCCTCCAGGGACTCCCGCTTCAGCTCGCGCTGGGCGTAGATCCCGTCGGAGGAGCGGGCGGCGCCCGCGATGCGGGCCAGTTGCTTGAACGTCTTGGAGGTGGCCACCACGTGGTCGGGGGCGCCGAACCGGGTGAACTCGCCGATGGTGCGGGCGATCTGGGCGCGCACATGGCGGCGCAGGGCCCTTATCGCGTCGGTCCCCGGCGGGTCGCCCGGCAGCCAGCCCGCGGTGAGGCGGCCCGCGCCCAGCGGCAGCGAGACGGCCGCGTCGGGCTGCTCGTCGAGGCCGAAACCGATCTCCAGGGAGCCGCCGCCGATGTCCAGGACGAGCAGCTTCCCGGCCGACCAGCCGTACCAGCGGCGGGCGGCGAGGAAGGTGAGCCGGGCCTCCTCGGTGCCGGTCAGGACGTGGAGTTCGACGCCGGTCTCGGCGCGGACCCGGGCGAGGACCTCGTCGGCGTTGCCCGCCTCGCGGATCGCGGAGGTCGCGAACGGCAGCAGGTCCTCGACGCCCTTGTCCTCGGCGGCCTGGAGGGCGTCCTGGACGGTGGCGATCAGCCGGTCGACGCCCTCGGCGCCGATCGCGCCGTCCCCGTCGAGGAGTTGGGCGAGGCGCAGCTCCGCCTTGTGCGAGTGGGCGGGCAGCGGGCGCGCGCCGGGGTGCGCGTCCACCACCAGCAGGTGCACCGTGTTCGATCCCACGTCGAGGACACCGAGTCTCATGGACGGAAACGCTACTGCCAGCGGGGCCGTGCTCAGGCCCCGCCGGGGTGCCTGGAGTCCCGCCCGGCGAATTACTCTGGTGGCGTGCCAAAGACGAAAAAGGCGAAGGACCAGAACCCGGCCAAGTCGGACAAGCCCGCCGTGTCCCGCAGGACGGTGGCGGAGGACACGGTGAAGCCCGCGAAGCCGTCCAAGAAGGCGAAGAAGGCGGCCGCCGCCGACGAGAAGGGGCTGGACTTCGCCCGCGCGTGGGTGGAGTTCCCCGATCCGGCCGACGACGACCAGGTCTTCCGGTGCGACCTGACCTGGCTGACCTCGCGCTGGAACTGCATCTTCGGCAGCGGCTGCCAGGGCATCCAGGCGGGCCGCGCGGACGACGGCTGCTGCTCGCTCGGCGCGCACTTCTCCGACGAGGAGGACGAGCAGCGGGTCGCCGGGTTCGTGGCGCGGCTCACCCCCGACATCTGGCAGCACCACGCGGAGGGCACCGCCAACGGCTGGATCTCCGAGGACGAGGACGGCGACCGGCAGACCCGGCCCTTCCAGGGGTCGTGCGTCTTCCAGAACCGGCCCGGTTTCGCGGGCGGCGCGGGCTGCTCGCTGCACATCCTGGCCCTGAAGGAGGGCCGGGAGCCGCTGGAGACCAAGCCGGACGTGTGCTGGCAACTGCCCGTGCGGCGCACCTACGACTGGATCGACCGGCCCGACGACACCCGGGTGCTCCAGGTGTCCATCGGCGAGTACGACCGCAGGGGCTGGGGCCCCGGCGGCCACGACCTGCACTGGTGGTGCACGTCGGCGACGTCGGCGCACGGCGCGGGCGACCCGGTGTACGTGTCGTACCGGCCCGAGCTGATCGAGCTGATGGGCGAGGCGGGCTACGACCGGCTGGTCGAGCTGTGCGAGCGGCGGCTCGCGTCGCAGCTCCCGATGGTGGCCCCGCACCCGGCGGACCCGGCGCCCGCGCGCGGCTGACGCCCGGCCCGCCGCCCGTCCGCCCCCGTCAGGAGGCGGACGGGGTGGGGCTGCCGTCGCTCGGCGGGGGCGAGGAGCCCGGGTCGGTGGGCGCGGTGTCGGTCGGTGTGGGGTCGGGCGAGGACGGCGGGGTCACGCTCGGGCTCGGCTGCCCGGGGGCCGAGGTCGACGGGCTCGGGCTCGGCCGGGTGGACGGCCGCGTCGTCGGGGTGGGCCGGGTGGGGCTGGGCGCCGGGCCGGTGCCGTCGATGGAGACGACGGCCCCTGCCGGGGCGATCGCCACCCGCGCCCGCCACGGTCCCGACGGCTCGCGGGTCCGGTCCACGTCCACCCGGACCGTCCGCGACGCGCCGGGTTCGAGGGTGCCGGAGGCGTCGCTGAGCCGCAGCCAGGGTGCCGTGGTCCCGGCCGACCAGCGCACCGGCGCGGAGCCCGACGCGGTGAGGGTGACGAAGGTGGTGGTGCCGTCGCTCGACGCCGTCACGTCGAGCCGTCCCGCGCCCTGGGCGCCGTCGACGCTGACGACCTCGACGGAGACGTCCGGGTCGGTGCCCTTGCGGAAGCGGGAGTCGGGGCTGGTGGCGGCGTTGCCGGTGTTCTCGTAGCCGTCCGCGGCGCCGTCCCGGCTGTCGGGTCCGTGCGCCTCGCTGGCGGTGGCGGTGTGGCCGTCGGCGCCGTCGTCGGGCCCGCCGCGGTAGGCGGCCCACAGGGCGAGCACCGGGGCGGCGATCACGGTGGCGACGACGGTGGTGGTGACGGCGCGCGCCCGGATGCGCTCGCGGCGGGCGGCGCGGTCCTTGGGGTCCATCGGGAAGCCGCGCCGGTCGAAGCGGGGCAGGGCGGCGCCCCGGGCGCGGGCGCGGTGGGCGAGCGCCGCGTGCAGGGCGGTGCGGGGCGCGGTCAGCACCGGCAGCC
>NZ_FMCI01000220.1 GCF_900091845.1 Streptomyces sp. SolWspMP-5a-2 | reverse complement strand
AAACACCTCAAAAACCGACAAGTCAAAACACACCGACGTCGAACCAAGAACCCGAGACAACAACCCCCCACCCACACCACCGAAAACACTCACAGCCCACTCCACAAAAGCCACCGCACTCCCGTGCGACAACACCACCCCCTTCGGCACACCCGTCGAACCCGACGTATAAATGCAATACGCCGCACCCCCCGAAAACACCTCCACACCAGGCCCCACCACCGACCCCGCCCGCAACCCCTCCTCATCCACACACACCACCACAACCCCGGGACCCACCAGCCCCTCCACCACCCCCCTCACCGACGCATCACACACCACCACCCCCACACCAGAATCAGCCGCCATGAACCGCAAACGCTCCACCGGATAACCCGGATCCAACGGCACATAACCAGCCCCCGCCTTCAACACCCCCAACATCCCCGCCACCATCCCCACACCCCGCGACACACACAGACCCACCAGACAATCAACCCCCACCCCCAAACCCACCAACCTCAAAGCAACCGCATTCGCCCAACCATCCAACTCCCCATAACGCACACCCACCCCACCACACTCCACCGCCACCACATCCCGACACCCCACCACCCGCCGCTCGAACAACTCATGCAAACCCACCACCCCACCACCCACCACACCCCCACCATCACCGAACCCCACCACCTCACCCCGACCCACACCATCCAGAACAGCCACCTCACCCACCCGCACATCCACCCCACCCACCACACCCTCAAGCAACACCGTGAACAACCCCACCAAACGCTCCACAGAACTCCGGTCGAAAAGATCCGTGGAGAATTCGAAGCCGCCTTCGATTCGGCCCGAGGGTGTTTCCGAGAGGAGGAGGGAGAGGTCGAACTTGGCGGTGCTCTCGCTCACGTCGACGCGTTCGAGGTCGAGGTCGCCCATGCGGAGTTCGCTCTCCGCGAGGTAGGTGAAGAGGGCCTGGAACAGGGGCTGGTGGTCGGTCCGCGCGCCGGGGGCGATCTCCTGGACGAGACGGCCGAAGGGCAGGTCGCGGTGGTCGTAGGCGGCGATGAGATTGCCCCGGACCTGGCGCACGAGTGCGTCGAAGGTCAGCGGGCCGGAGAGGTCGGAGCGCAGCACCAGGGTGTTGAGGAAGTAGCCGACGACGTGCTCGGCGTCGGGGTGGTCGCGGCCGTCCACGGGCAGCCCGACGCTGATGTCGTCCTCGCCGCACCACCGCGACAGCAGGGTCTGGAAGGCCGCGAGCAGCACCATGAACGGGGTCGCGTCGTTGCGCCGCCCGAGCGCGGTCAGGGACGCGACGAGGGGCGCGGGCAGGGTGAAGCGCACCACGTCACCGCGGAAGCCGGGGGTGGCGGGACGGGTGCGGTCGAAGGGCATGTCGAGGGCGGCCGGGGCCCCTTCGAGGCGGCCGGTCCAGTAGTCGAGCAGGGTGCGCAGCCGGTCGCCGCTGAGCGTCTCGCGCTGCCAGAGGGCGAAGTCGGCGTACTGGGCGGCGGGTTCGGGCAGCGGGGAGGGCTCGCCTCGGCGGAACGCGTCGTAGAGCAGGCCGAGTTCGCGGAAGAGGACGTCGAAGGAGGTGCCGTCGATCATGATGTGGTGGGCGGTGACGGCGAGGACGTGCTCCCGCTCGCCGGTGCGCACGAGCTGGAGCGACATGGGGCAGCGGTCCGCCAGGTCGACGGGTGCGGCGGCGGCCGTGCGCAGCAGCGCGCGCAGCGCCTCGTCGCGTCCGGCGGACGGCACGGCGGTCAGGTCGTGGCGCTGGAGTGCGGGCGGGGAGGCGGGTTCGACCGTCTGCCGGGGCACTCCGTCGACGTCGGGGTAGCGGGTGCGCAACGCCTCGTGGCGGCCCACCAGTTCGGTCAGCGCGGCGACCAGGGCGGGCTCGTCGAGGGTGCCGCGCAGCCGGACCGCCGACTGCTCGTGGTAGGCGGCGCCGGTCTCGCCCGTCCGGTCGAGGAACCAGAGTCCCTCCTGACCGAGGGAGAGGGGGACGGTGTCGGGGCGGGGAGCGCGCGCGAGGGGCCGCCGGTCGCGAGGGGCGGGGGCGGATGCGCGGTCGGTGCCGTCCGTCTCGGCCCGCAGCAGGTCGGTGATCTCCGCCTTGGCCTCGCGCAGCGCGGCCGTCCGCGCGGCGCTGAGCCCGTCCAGCGCCCGGTACCGCAGCCGGTCGCCGTGCACCCACAACCGCACGCCGTCGGCGCGGAGTTCGTCGAGGAGTCGGCGGGCGTCGGTCTGCGGCGATCCAGTCATGGCGGAGCCTTTCTGGCACGCGGAATCGGCCGGTCGAGGAGGACGGGCCTGGGACGGTCCTGGCGGCGGCGTCCCGCGCGGGGCACGGGGCGCGCCCGATTCCGGGAGCGGAGGTGACGCGGGGAGTTCCCCTGTGACGAGGGCGCTTCGGCGCGGTGCCGGAGGTGGGCCGGGGTGCAGTCTCGATCACCGTAGGCAGGGCCCGAGGACCCGTCAATCAACCGTGGGCACGGCCGCGGCGAGGGGCTTTTCAACCGGGGTCGGCCCTCGGTTGAACGCGCTGCCGCCCGCGGTCGGGGCGGGTGTGTTCCGGCGGGACGTGCGCCGCCGTGACCGCCGGGTCACCCTGGCCGGTGAGGGACGCGCGCCGCCCGGCGCGGTCCTGACCCGTGACAGGGGGCGTGATCGGCCGTGATCGACGAGCTGCTTCAGGAGCTGCGCGGCAGCAACGTGCGCGTCTGGGCGAAGGACGGGCGGCTGCACTTCGACGGGCCGAAGGACGTGATGACGCCCGAGCTGCTGGCCGTGCTGCGCGGCCGCAAGGAGGAGCTGCTGCGGCGCCTCGCGGACGGGCCGCGGGAGCGGCCCGCGGTGCGGGCGGCGGAGCCGGGCGCGGACCGCGGGGCCGGGGTCCGGCTGAAGGTGCTCGCGCGCGCCGAAGGCGGCCTCGTGGTGTTCGTCCTGCCGCCGGCCGGGGCCGGGCCCTCCCTCTTCCACGCGTGGGCGGCCGCCGCGCCCGCGGGCGTGGAGGTGGTGGTGGTGCACGCGCCGGGCCGGGAGGACCGGATCGAGGAGCCGCCCTACCGGGGTGTGGCCCCGCTCGCGGACGCGGTCGCCGCGGCGGTCGACGGCTACGGGGACCGTCCGTTCGCCGTCTTCGGGCACAGCGCGGGCGCCCTGGTCGGGCACCAGGTGCTGCGCCGGGTCCGGCCCGGCGGGGCGCGGCTGCTTGTGACGGCGGCCTCGACGCCGCCCGACCGGGTGGTGGGCGACGTGGCGGAGATGAGCGACGGCGATCTGCTGGCCGCGATGGCGGCGTGGGGCGGCACGCCGGAGCAGGTCCTCGACGATCCGCTGGGCCGGGACGCGTTCCTGCCGTGTCTGCGGGCGGATCTGGAGGTGGTCGAGTCGTGCGGCCGCGCCGAGGGCGACGTGGAGCCCGTCGACGTGCCCGTCCTCGCCCTGGCGGGCACCGACGACCCCTTCGCGCCGCTGTCCGAGTGCCTGCGCTGGGCCCGCTGGAGCACCGCGGGCTTCCGGGCGCACCTGCTGCCGGGCGGCCACTTCTTCCCCGCCACCGAGGGCGCCGAGATCCTGTCCCTGATCCGACGGCACGCGACGGGACGGGAACGGGGCGCCTGACGGCGGGCTGCGGGAGGCGGGCGGCGGGCGCCTGGCGGCGGGCAACGGGGACATCGCCGCGCCGACGACCGGCCCGGGGCCACAGGGGCTCCGGGCCGGTCGTCGTCTCCAGGGTCTACGGGTCTCCGAAGTCCTAGGCGTCCTCGGGGCCTTCGGGGCCTTCGGGGCCTTCGGGGTCTCCGTAGTCCTAGGCGTCCTCGGGGTCTTCCGGGTCTCCGTAGTCCTATGGGTCCTCTGGCTCCTCGGGGTCCTCGGGCTCTCGGCGTCCCCGGGGTCTTCGGCGGGGGCGGCGTCCACCTCGGTGTCCGCCGCCCCCCGGGTCAGATCTCGTCGAAGACGACGCTCTCCTCGGTGATCCGGCGCAGCCGTCGCGCGAGGTCGGTCGCGTTGGCGCCGCGCAGCAGGGTCAGGTGGTTGCCGGGGACGACGTCGCGGACGAGGTCGGGGACCACGCTGCGCCAGGCCGTCTCGTCCTCGTCGGGGGTGGGGACGGCGGTGGTGACCGGGAGCGGTTCGGCGGCCCGCAGGAGGTGGACGCGGCCGTCCCACGGTGCGGGCCGGTGATCGAGCAGCGCGCGCCGGTTGCGCTCGGTGACGCGGACGAGGTCGTCGCCGAGGGTGTCCAGGTCGACGCCCTCGGCGGCGCCGATGTCGAGGTCCTCGATGGCCCGGCGGACCTGTTCCCGCTCGCCCGCGGTGGCGCAACTGGCCGCCGGGGGCCAGCTGTCGAGCATGACCGTCGCGTCGACGGGAGCGGAGCGGCGCTCGGCCTCACGGGCCATCTCCAGGGCGATGGAGCCGCCCATGGACCAGCCCACCAGGAAGAGGGGGCCGTGTCCGCGCACGGGTTCGAGTTCGTCGAGGTAGCGCAGGGCGAGGTCCTCGACGGTCCCGGCGTCCGGGGTGTCGGGGCCGGGTGCCTGGAGGGCGTGGACGGACAGCTCTCCGCCCAGGTGCTCGGCGAGTTCGCGGAAGGGCAGCGCGGAGCCGCTGGCGGCGTGCACGAAGACCAGGGTGGGCGCTCCGGCGCTGGGCGCGAGGGGCACCAGGCAGCGGGCGGCGCCGGAGCGCGGTGCGCGGACCCGGGCGGCGAGGTCCCTCACCGTGGGCGCGGCGAAGATCTCGGCGACGTCCAGTTCGATGCCGAACTCGGCGGTGCAGGCGGAGATGAGCCGGAAGACCAGCAGGGAGTGGCCGCCGAGGGCGAAGAACCCGTCGGTGACGGCGAGCCGTTCGACGCCGAGGACCCGCCGGAAGAGGGCGGCCATCCGCTCCTCGACGTCGTCGGCGTAGCCGGGGGCGTCGTCGGTGGTCGCCTCGGGGTGGGCGCCGCGGGCGGTCCGGCCGGCGAGGAGGGCGGCGCGGTCGGGCTTGCCGTTGACGTTGGTGACGATGGTGTCGACGATCTCGATGGTGGTGGGGAGCATGTACCTGGGCAGCATGCGGGCCGCGTCCGCGGCGATCCGGTCGGGGTCGGGGCGGGCGCCGTCCTCGGGGACCACGAACGCGGCCAGGTGCTGTTCGTCGGCCTCGGTGACGACGAGGACCACGCACCGTTCGACGCCGTCCTGTTCGGCGATGACGGCTTCGAGTTCGGCGGGTTCGATGCGCATGCCGCGGATCTTGACCTGGTCGCCGATCCGGCCGAGGTGTTCGAGGACGCCGTCGTCGCGGTAGCGGCAGAGGTCGCCGCTGCGGTACATGCGGGCGCCCGGTGGTCCCCAGGGGTCGGGCAGGAAGCGTTCGGCGGTGAGCGCGGGCCGGCTGAAGTAGCCCTGGGCGAGGCCGACTTCGGCGGCGATGAAGGCTTCGCCCGGGACGCCGACGGGCACCACGTCGAAGTGCTCGTCGAGGACGTGCAGCCGGAAGTTGTCGGAGGGGCGCCCCAGCGGGACGACCGGGTTGCCCGGGTCGCGGGGCACGATCATGTCGGTGACCCGGCCCGCCTCGGTGGGCCCGTAGCCGTTGACGAGGCGGGCGCCGAGGCGGGCGTGGCAGGCGTCCCGCAGCCGGGGCGTGACCGGTTCGCCGCCGGAGATCATCCAGCGCAGCGAGGCGCACTGGCCGTCGGTCAGCTCGTCGAGGAAGACCTGGAGCTGGGTGGGGATGACGTAGGCGGTGGTGACGCGGTACTCGTCGATCATCCGGGCGAGGTAGCGGACGTCCCAGTGCTCGCCGGGGCGGCAGACGGCGACGCGGGCGCCGGTGTACAGGGGCCAGCACAGCTCCCAGAGGGAGACGTCGAACCCGTACGAGGTCTTCAACAGGGCGGTGTCGCCGGGGTGGTAGGGGTAGTTGCGCTGCATCCAGAGGATGTCGGCGATCGATCCGGCGGCGTCCGAGGCGACCGCTTTGGGGCGGCCGGTGGAGCCGGAGGTGTAGAGCAGGTGGGAGACCTGGTGCGCCACCGCCCGGTCGGGGTCGGTGGCGGGCCGGTCGGCCCAGGGCCGCGGGTCGTCGAGGGAGATCACCTCCCAGGGTCCCGCGGGCACCCGGTCGCGGGCGGTTCCGGCGGTGAGGACGGTGGTCGGTCCGGTGTCCTCCAGCATGAACCGGATCCGGTCGGCGGGGAGTTCGGGGTCGAGCGGGACGTAGGTGCCGCCGGACTTGGCCACCGCGTAGACGGCGACGACCATCGCGAAGCCGCGGTGCGTGCACAGGGCGACCCGGGTGCCGGGGCCGACGCCGCGGGCGGCGAGGTGGTGGGCCAACCGGTTGGCGCGGTCGTTGAGTTCGCCGTAGGTGAGGGTTCCCTCGTCGCCGACGAGGGCGGTGGCGTCGGGGCGCAGCCGCACCTGTTCCTCGAACGGCTCGGCGAGGGAGCGGTAGGGGTGGGCGGGGCGCTCGTAGGCGTTGAGGCCGTACAGGACGCGGTCGCGTTCGGCGTCGGTGATCAGCGGGTGGCTCGCCGTCTCGGCGCCCGGGTCGTCGAGGAGCCGGTCGAGCAGGTGGGTGTACATGGCGGCGAACCGGGTGACGGTGGTCTTGTCGAAGAGGTCGGCCGAGCACTCCATGAGCCCGCTGAGGCCGTCGGCGGTCTCGGTGAGGACGAGGGCCATGTCCCACTTGGCGGTGCCGTACTCGGCGAGGCCGCCGGGGTCGGTCCGGTAGCCGTCGGCGGCCGGTCCCTCGGCGGTCTGGAGCGAGAACTGGGCCTGGAAGACGGGGTCGACGCCGAGGTCGCGGGGCACGTCGAGGCGGGCCACGACGTCGTCGTAGGGGACGTGCTGGTGGTCCTGCGCCTCCAGGACGGTGCGGTGGACGGCGCGGACGGCGGCGGTGAAGGTGGCCCGCTCGGGGAGTTCGGTGCGCAGCGCGACCGACTTCACGAAGCAGCCGAAGATGTCCTCGGTGAAGGGCTGGTCGCGTCCGGCGAAGACGCCCCCGACGACCAGGTCGCGCTGGCCGCCGAGGCGGGTGAGCAGGACGTGGTAGGCGGCGAGGGCGACGACGTACAGGGTGGTGTCGTGCTCGCGGGCCAGGCGCGCGGCGCGGGCCAGCGGGCCGGTGCCGATCCGGACCGGGACGCTGTGTCCGGCCCGGGTGGAGACCTTGGGCCGGGGCCGGTCGGCGGGCAGGGCGAGGACGGGCAGCGGTCCGGCGAGCTTCCCGGTCCAGTAGGCCAGGTCCTCCTCGGCTCGGCGCTCGTCGGGGTGGTCGTGCAGCCAGGCCGCCCAGTCGAGGAAGTCCGGCCCCCGCGGGTCGGGTTGTTCCTCGGGGGCGGGTGCGGCGAGCAGTCCGACGAACTCGTCGACGAGCCGGGTCCAGGACCAGTGGTCGGCGATGACGTGGTGGAAGCCGAGCACGAAGGCGGCCCGGCCGTGCGGCATCCGGATCACCGAGAACCGCCACAGGGGCGGCCGGTCGGGGCGCAGCACCTCGCGCGAGCAGGCGTTGGCGATGTCGGTGGCCCGGCGTTCGGCCTCGTCGTCCTGGCACTCGGTGAGGTCGTACCAGGTCACGTCGGGGTCGTGGACGCCGCAGTCCTCCTGGACGGGTTCGCCGCCGGATTCGGAGAGCCGCAGCCGCAGGGCGACGTGGCGCCGGACGAGGACGCGCAGGGCGGCGCGGAGCCGGTCCTCGTCGGGGGTCCGGTCGACGTGCACGAGGTCGAAGACGTTGTACTCGTTGCTGTCGGCGTAGAGCCGGGAGAAGAACCAGATGCGGCGCTGGGCCGGGGTGAGGGGGACCTTGGCGCCGGGCGGCACGCGCGGTATCCGCTCGGGCGCCGCGCCGGACGTCTCCCCGGCCAGGAGTTGCCGCAGCAGCCGGTCCCGGGCGGATTCGGTGGTGGTCATCGCGCCTGATTCCCCTTCAGTTCGGCCAGCAGGCCCGCCGCGTCGTCGTCGGAGAGGGCGGCGGTCATCTCGCGCAGCAGGCGGTCCACGGTGGCGGCCATCTGGCTGATCGTCGGACCGGCGAAGAAGTCGCGCACCGTGAACTTGATGTGGAAGGCGGCGTTGATCCGGTTGAGGATCTGCAGCGACTTCAGTGAATTGCCGCCCACGGCGAAGAAGTTGTCGTCGCGGCCGGGCTCCTCGACGCGCAGCACGGCGCGCCACAGGTCGGCGATCCGTTCTTCGAGCGCGGTCAGCGGGGGCTCGGAGGCGGTGCTCCTGGCCGCCCGGTCGCGGGCCGTGGGGGCGGGCAGGGCGCGCCGGTCGAGCTTGCCCGAGGAGCCGAGCGGCAGGGCGTCGAGGGCGACGTAGACGCCGGGCAGCATGTAGGCGGGCAGGTACTCCTCGGCGTGCGCGGCGAGGCGTTCGACGGCCGCGCGGTCGCCGACCACGTAGGCGACGAGTTCGGCGGCGCCCTCCTCGTCGGGCCGGGCGACGACGGCGCAGTCGGCGCCGCCCCGGGCGAGGACGGCCTCGACCTCGCCGGTCTCGACCCGGCAGCCGCGGATCTTGGTCTGCTCGTCGGCGCGGCCGCGGTAGCCGAGCACGCCGTCCTCGTCGAAGGCGGCGAGGTCGCCGGTCCGGTACAGCCGCTCCCCGGGGCGCACCGGGTAGGGGTGCGGCACGAAGCGTTCGGCGGTGGCGCCGGGGCGGCCGAGGTAGCCGCGGGCGAGTCCGCCGAGGCCGGAGACGCAGAGTTCGCCGGTCACGCCGGGCGGGACGGGGCGCAGTGCCTCGTCGAGGACGAACAGCCGGTAGACGCCGATCTGCCGGCCGAGCGGGAGGTTGCCCGTGCCGTCGTGGGACCGTCCTTCCCAGGCGGCGACCTCGGAGGTCTCGGTCTGTCCGTAGAGGTTGTGGCACTCGGCGTCGAAGTGGTCGGCGAACCGTTCGAGGAGCCGCGCGGGCACGGCTTCGCCGGAGAGCTGGACCCAGCGCAGGGAGGGGTGGCGGGCGGCGGGGGCGTGCCGCAGGTAGGCGTCCAGCATGGAGGGGACGAAGTGGGTGAAGACGGTGTGCTCGGCGGTGAGCAGCTCGGTGAGGTGGGTGACGTCGGACTCGGCGTCCGGGTCGGCGGGCAGCAGGGTGGCGCCCGCGGCGAGCGGTCCGAGGATCTCCCAGATCGCCACGTCGAAGATGAGGGGCGTCTTCTGGACGACCCGGTCGCCGGGTGCGAGCCGGTAGCGGCGGCCGAGCCACTCCAGGCGGACGGCGGCGGTGTGGTGGTCGAGCACCACGCCCTTGGGCCGCCCGGTCGAACCGGAGGTGTAGTAGACGTACGCGGCGTGGTCCATGCGCGGGGCGGGGACGTCGGGGGCGTCGGCGCCGCCCTCGGTGGGCACGGTGGTGAGCGGGACGCGGTGGGCGGCGAGCCGGTCGGTGAACCGTTCCTGGGTGACGATGGTGGTGAGCTGTGCGTCGTCCGCGATGAACCCGACCCGCCGGTCGGGCATCCGCGCGTCGAGCGGCACCATGGCGGCGCCGGTCTTCCAGATCGCGAGCAGGGCGACGATCAGGTCGACGGAGCGTTCGACGAGGACTCCGGCGGTGCGTTCGGGGCCGAGGCCCTGGGCGATCAGCCGGTGGGCGAGGAGGTTGGCGCGCCGGTCGAGCGCGCCGTAGCCGATCGTGCCGGTGGCGGACTCGACGGCGGTGAGGTCGGGTCTGGCGCGGGCCGTCTCCTCGAACGCGGCGTGCACGGGCCGCAGTCCCGGGTAGGTCGCGTAGCCGCTGTTGATCGCCGCGACGGTGGCGTCGAGCCGGTCGTCGGGGAGCATCGGCAGGGCGTGCAGGCGGGTGCCGGGGTGGGTGGCGGCGTGCGCCAGGAGGGTGGCGAAGGAGTCGGCCCAGGAGCGGGCGGCGCTCTCGGTGGCCTCGGCGCGGTCGTATTCGAGGACGGCGCTCCAGGCGTCGCCCGCGGGTGCGAGGCGCAGCGAGATCCCGGTGGCGGCGGCCGTGGTGCGCAGCGGCAGGTGGCGGGTTCCGGCGGGGTCGGGCGCGGTCCCGGCGGGGGCGGGTCCCGGCGGCACGAACTCGGCGCGCGGGGCGGGGGCGTCGGGGTCGCGGCGGTCGGCGAGGATCTCGTCGAGCGGCGGCCCTGAGCGGGGTCCGGCCTCCTCGGCGGCGGTGTGGGCGGCGGCGAGGAGTTCGCCGAAGCGCGCCTCGCGGGCGACGGGCACCAGCAGCGGGACGGTGCGGGCGAGGTTCCCGACGGCCGCGGGGGCGGCGCGGTGCGCGGCGGGGACGGCGACGAGGGTGTGCTCCTCCTGGGCGTACCGGTGGACGGTGGCGAGGAACGCGGCGAGCAGCACGGAGTCCGCGGAGGTCGCGGTGGCGCGCGCCAACTCCTCCACGGCGGCGCGTACTTCGGCGGGGACGGTGAGGGTGACGGCGGCGCGGGCGGGGGGCAGTCCGGTGCCGTGCGGGGTCTCGATGCCGAACCGGGTCAGCGGCAGCGGGAGGTCGAGGCGGTCCCTCCAGTAGGCGCGCCGCTCCTCGGCGGTGACGGTGGCGGGCGGGGTGTCCTCGGGGCCGGGCGCGGGCGTCCCGGGCAGTTCCCGGCCCGCGCACAGGGTGCGGAACTCCTCCCAGAGCACGGTCATGGACGGCTCGTCGCAGCGGGCGCGCGGTGCGGCGAGGGCGAGCAGGACGGCGTCGGGTCCGAGCCGGACCAGGCAGCCGCGCAGCGGCGGTTCGGCGGTGAGGTCCCAGGGCGCCCCGGCGTGCTCCTCGGCCGCGCGCAGGGCGTCCTGCTCGGTGGCGGCTTCGGCCCGGTGGGCGCGCGGTGGGCGGACGCCGTCGGCGCGCAGCGCCGGGTGCCGTTCGGTGAGCGCGCGCAGTGCGGCGTCGATCCGGTCGGCGGGGGCCGGTGCGGTGAGGCGGGCGGCGCGGGCGACGGTGCCGTCCTCGGGGGCGGCGGGGCGCCAGTCGGGCAGGGTGCCGGGTTCCCGCCGCGGGGCGGCCGGGGACCCGTGGGTCTGACGGTGGTCGAGGTCCACGGACACCATGTACTCCAGCTCTGTCGGGGTCGGCGGGGCGTCGTGCCGGGTGGGCCGCGTCAGCGGCGGGTGAGCGCCAGCGGGACGGTGCGGTAGCCGCGGAAGAAGTTGGACTCCAGGCGCCGTGGCACGCCGGCGAGTTCGGCGTCGGCGATCTGCTCGGAGAGGGCCTGGACGATCGCGCCGACCTCGATGCGGGCGAGCGCGGCGGCGATGCAGTAGTGCGCGCCGTGCCCGAAGGTGAGGTGGCGGCTTCCCGCGCGGTCGAAGCGCAGTTCGTCGGGGTGGTCGAAGACGTCCTCGTCGCGGTTGGCGGAGCGCAGCCAGAGGGTGACGTACTCGCCCTTGCGCAGGGTGACGCCGCCGATCTCGGTGTCCGCGAGCAGGACCCGCATCACGTGGCTGACCGGGGCCTCGAAGCGGAGCAGTTCCTCGGTGGCGCCGTCCAGGCCGGTGCGTCCCTCGCGCAGGCCCTGCCAGGCCGAGCGGTGGGTGACCATGGTCAGGGCCGCGGCGCCCGAGGTGTGCCGGGTGGTCTCGTTGCCGCCCGCGATCAGGTCGTGGCAGTTCATGACGGCGATCTCGCGGTTCATCGGTCTGCCGTACATGGTGGCGTTGGCCAGCACGGTCGCGACGTCCTCGCCTGGGGTGCGGCGCTTCTCCCGGACGAGGTGGTCGCTGTAGGCGAACAGTTCGGCGTGGGCGGCGAGTTGGCTGGTGGAGGTGGCGTACCCGGAGCCGCTGAACGCGGACCGGGTGAGCCGCAGGACGTGGTCGCGGTCGCTCGGGGGGACGCCGAGCAGGTCGCAGATGACGATGGCGGGCAGCGGGGCGGCGACCGCGTCGACGAAGTCCACCGGGCTGCCGTCGGCGGCCTCGGCGACCAGGGTGCGGGCGATGTCGAGGGTGCTGTCGGCGAGCTTGCGCATGAGGCGCGGGGTGAAGGCGGCGCCGAGGGCGCGGCGCATCTCGCCGTGCGCGGGGTCGTCGGTGACCAGCAGGGACATGCCGCCCGCCGCCGGGCCCGCGAGGGTGTCGGACTTCTTCTCGCCGAGGTGCATGCCCATCTCTGAGGAGAAGCGGTCGCCCTGCCGGTAGACCTCCTCGATGTGCCGGTAGCGGGTGACGGCCCAGTGGTCGCGCAGGCCGTGGGAGCGGACCGGTCGGCCGATGGCGCGCAGGGTGCGCCAGACGCGTTCGGGAGCCTCGCTCGCGTAGAGCTTCTCGTCGGTCAGGTCGACGTCGAGGGCCTGTTCGGGGAGGTCGAAGTCGCTGTCGTGCGGCATGGCCGGTCGCGTCCTCTCGGGGTCAGCGCGCGGCGGGCGCGGAGAAGGGGCGGGAGAGGGGGCGCAGCGGGCTCGGGTCGCGGTTGGCGAGCCAGGCGGGGCGCGGCTGGGGCACCGGGCGCAGCGGGTTGTGGACGCTGTTGTAGCGGATGAAGATGATCGTGCGGGGGCGTCCGGAGAGGTTGGGCGGGGAGCAGTGCAGCAGGCGGCCGTCGAAGACGCACACCGTGCCGGGCTTGCCGCGCACGGACTCCAGGCCGTAGGTGTCGGCGAGTTCGCGCAGCGCCTCGGGGCTGATCTTGTGGCGGAAGTCGGCGTTGAGGGTGTTCTCCCAGCCGCCGCGGACGGTCCTGGTCTCCCGGTCGAGGGAGAGCAGGTGGGAGCCGGGCATGACGAAGACCGGCCCGTTGAACTCGTCGACCTCGTCGAGGAAGACGGCGACGTTGAGGGCGCGGGGTTCGGCCATGCCGTCGTCGCGCTCCCAGTAGAGGTAGTCCTGGTGCCAGTCCCAGACGTCGCCGGCGAAGGGCGCCTTGGGGTTGAGCTGGGTCTGGTGGATGTAGACGTCGCCGTCGAGGAGGGTCCGCGCGGGTTCGAGGGTGCGCGGGTCGCGGGTGAAGCGTTCGAAGGCGTCGCTGTGCTGGTGGACGGCGTACACGGAGCGCACCTGGGTGCCGTCGCTCTCCATGATGCGCTGCGGGATGTCCAGGGCGGCGAGCCTGCGGGCCTCGGAGAGCAGGAGGTCGGTCTCGGCCGCGTCGAACTGTCCGGGCAGCAGGAGGTAGCCGCGCTGCCGGTAGGTGTCCTCGTCCTGGGGGGTCAGCATGTGGGCCGCCTTTCGCCGGGGGCTCGGTGGGTGGTGGGTCGGGGGTCGGGTTCCGGGTCGGCCAGCAGGCGGCCGGGGGTCTCGCCCGAGCGGGTGGGCGCCCGGTGCAGCAGCCGGGTCAGGAGCGCGGCCCAGCGGGCCGCGGTGGCCTCGTCGTAGATGTCCAGCGGGAAGCTGAGGGAGCCTTCGAGGCCGGTGGGCGCGTCGTCGGGTCCGAACGTCTCGGCGATGTCGAAGCAGAGGTCGAACTTGGCGACGCCGGTGTCGACGTGCTGGAAGCGGGTGCCGAGGCCGGTGAGGGCGGGCGGCAGCGCGGGCCGCACCTGGAAGGCCAGCATGATCTGGACGAGCGGGGTGTGGGCCAGGGTCCTGGCGGGGCGCAGCACGTCGACGACCTGCTCGAAGGGGAGGTCCTGGTGGGCGAGGGCGGCGAGGTCGGTCTCCCTGGCCCGTTCGACGAGGGTGTCGAAGTCGGGGGCGCCGTCGGTGCGCACCCGCAGCACGACGGTGTTGGCGAAGAAGCCGACCAGGTCGTCGAGGGCGTGGTCGGTGCGGCCCGCGACGACCGCGCCGACGGCGATGTCGGGTCCGGCGCCGAGGTGGTCGAGGAGCGCGGTGACGGCGGCGTGGACCACGGTGAAGACGGTGGTGCGGCGGCTCCTGGCGAAGGCGGCGAGCCGGGCGTGGGCGTCGGCGGGCAGGGTGAGCGGGACGGCGCCGCCGTCGGCGGAGCGGATCTCGGGCCTGGGCCGGTCGGTGGGCGTCCCGGTCAGCTCCGGCAGGCCCGCGAGCGCCGAGGCCCAGTAGGCGGACTGGCGTTTGACGAGGGTGTGCGGGTCGCGGTCGGGGTCGAGCAGGTCGCGCTGCCAGAGCGCGTAGTCGGCGTACTGCACGGGGAGCGGGGGCGGTCCGCCGGCCGGATCCGGGTGCCCGGAGCGGGAGTTGAAGGCGGCGGCCAGGTCGCGCCAGAAGGGGGCGACGGACGCGCCGTCGCACGCCACGTGGTGGACGACGACGAGCAGCACGTGGGTGTCCTCGGGCGCGTCGGTGACGCGCAGCAGCAGGGCGCGCAGCGGCGGGTCGGCGGCCAGGTCGAAGGGGCGTGCGGTCAACTCCCGCATCGCGGCGGGCAGTCGGGCCTCGGTGACGTCGGTGACGGGCAGCGGGGTCCCGGGCTGCCCGGGTGCGGCCACCCGCTGGCGGGGCTCGCCCTCGGCGGAGACGGTCAGTACGGTGCGCAGCGCCTCGTGGCGGGCGATCACGTCGTTCAGGGCGGCTTCGAGGACGGACGGGTCCAGGCGGCCGGTCAGCCGCAGCGCGAAGGGTTCGTTGTAGCGGGGGCCCGGACCCTCCAACTGGTCGACCAGCCACAGGTTCTGCTGGGCGTGGGAGGCCCTCGGCTCGGCCGGGCGGGGCCGCGCGGGCCGCAGTTCGGGGCGTTCCGCTCCGGCGGTGGTGAGCGCGTCGGCCCACTCGGCGACGGTGGGCCGTCCCAGGATGACGTCCACGCCCAGGGCGAGTCCGAGGCCGGTCCTGACCCGGGCGGCGAGTTCGGAGCCGAGCAGGGAGTTGCCGCCCAGCTCGAAGAAGTTGTCGTCGGTGCCGACCTGCCCGCACTGCAGGACCTGTTCGGCGATCCGGCACAGGGCGTGCTCGGTCGGGGTGGCGGGCGGTCTGCCGGGGGCGACGTGCGGGGCGGGCAGGTTGAGCCGGTCGAGCTTGCCGTTGGGGTTGACCGGCAGGGCGTCCAGCAGGGTGAAGGTGGCGGGGATCATCGGCGCGGGCACGGTGCGGGCGAGCAGGGCGCGGGTGGCGGCGACGACGTCCACGGCGCCCGGGGCGGGCACCAGGTAGGCGTCGAGCCGCTGCCGGTTGCCGGTGCCCGC
Organism: Streptomyces sp. SolWspMP-5a-2; assembly: GCF_900091845.1. Classification (GTDB taxonomy): domain Bacteria; phylum Actinomycetota; class Actinomycetes; order Streptomycetales; family Streptomycetaceae; genus Streptomyces; species Streptomyces doudnae. The sequence goes on along the minus strand of NZ_FMCI01000220.1, from coordinate 40,775 downwards.
GGCGATCACGGCGGCGTCCTGGACCTGCGGGGTCTGCCGGATCGCCGCCTCGACCTCGCCGAGTTCCACCCGCATGCCGCGGATCTTGAGCTGGTGGTCGGTGCGGCCGAGGAACTCGAGGCGGCTGTCGGCGCGCCAGCGGACGACGTCGCCGCTGCGGTACATGCGGCTGCCCGCCGGTCCGAACGGGTCGGGCAGGAACCGTCCCGCGGTCTGCGCGGGGCGGCGGTGGTAGCCGCGGGCCAGGCACAGGCCCGCGATGTACAGCTCGCCTGGCACCCCGGGCGGCACCGGGGCCAGGTCCTCGTCGAGGACGTACAGGCGGGTGTTCCACAGGGCCTCGCCGATGGGGGTGTTCTCCGGCCAGTCGGCGACGTCCGCGGGCATCAGGAGGGCGGTGGCGGCGTGCGTCTCGGTGGGGCCGTAGAGGTTGTAGAGGCGCCGGGGCACGGCCGCGTGGAACTCCTTGGCCGCGGCGCTGAGGACCAGGGGTTCGCCGCCCTGCGCGATCTGCCGCAGCTCGGGCAGCTCGACGTCCTGCGCGAGGGCGGCCCGGTAGATGGCCTCGATCATGACGGTGGGCGCGTACAGGTCGGTGATCCGGTGCTCGCGGAGCCAGTGCACGAACTCCGCGGGGTCGCGCCGCAGTTCCTCCGGCGGGACGACCAGGGTGCCGCCCGCCAGCAGGGTGCCGAGGAACTCCTGGACGGTCGGGTCGAAGCCGAGGGCCGCGAAGTGGGCGGTGACGTGGCCCGGCCCGGCGGGCAGGTGGCGCATGTTCCAGGCGATGAGGTTGACGATCGCCGCCGTGCCCATCGAGATGCCCTTGGGGGTGCCGGTGGAGCCGGAGGTGTAGAGGAGGTAGACGGGGCTGTCGCCGGTGAGTCCCGCGACCCGTGGCGCGGTGTCCGGCTGCCGGTCGATCAGCGGGTCGGTGTCGGTCTCGACGCGGGCGGCGGCCGGGATCGCGTCGGGCACCAGGTGCCGGGTCGCGGAGTCGGTGACGACGAGGGCGGGGGCGGCGTCGGCGAGCATGGTCCGCAGCCGCGTCTCGGGGAGTCCCGGGTCGGCCGGCATGTAGACGGCGCCCGCCTTCAGCACCGCGAGGAAGGTGATGATGAGCTGGTCGGAGCGGGGCAGCAGGACGGCGACGACCTGTTCGGGGCCCGCGCCGCGGGCGGCGAGCACCCGGGCGAGCCGGTTGGCCCGCGCGTTCAGCTCGGCGTACGTCCAGGCGGCTCCGCCGCAGCGGACCGCCACGGTGTCCGGGGTGCGCGCGACCTGGTCCTCGAACCAGGCGCCGAACGTGGTGTCGGGCACCTCCCGCGCGGTGTCGTTGACGGTGTGCAGCAGGTAGCGGCGCTGCTCCTCGTCGAGGATGTCGAGCCGGTGCACGGGCGCGTCGGGGTCGGCGAGGGCCGAGGCGAGGAGCCGGTCGAGGTTGCGCAGGAACCGGTCGGCGGTGGCGGGTTCGAAGATCCGGCGGGCGTGGTGGAGCCGGTCGGGCCCCGGGCCGCCGACGTCGAACCAGAGTTCGGCCTCCGGGTGCGGAGCGGCGCCGGTGGTGCAGACGCCCACCTGGAAGAGGGGCCTGCCGGGGGTGTGCCGGGCCCGGTTGACGGCGTCGCGCACCTCGTCGGGGGTGACGGCGGCGTGCCGTGCCGCCTCTTCCCGGCGCGCGGCCACCCGGGCGACCAGGGCGCGGAAGGAGGGGCGGCCGGACAGGTCGATCCGCAGCACGGCGGGGTGCCCGCCCGCGCCGGTCACCGCGAGCGGCAGGTCGGTGCCCGCGCCGAGCCGGTGGACGAGCGCGGCGACCGCGGCCTCGTGGACGGCGGCGACCGGCACCCCCGCGGCGGCCGCGAACGCGGCTGCGGCCGCCCTGTTCCGCTCCGGCGGCCGGTGCTCGGCCAGGTCCAGGACGCGGTCGGGGAGCGCGGGGCGCGGCCGGTCGGTGGGGAGGTCGTGCTGCTCCGCGAGACCGGCGAACGCGGTGAGCCAGTGGTCGAGCGGGGCCGGGTCCGCGGGGGCGGTGCGGTTGCCGTTCATGGGCACTCTCCACGTGGTCGCAGGGGTTCGGGCGGCCGGGGTGTCCCGGTCGGCGGCGCTCAGCTGACCAGCACCGCCTTGAGGGCCGTGCCGTCCGCGACGTCCCGCAGCGCCGAGGCGCAGTCCCCCAGCGGGTAGGTGGTGACCAGCCGCCCCAGCTCGAACCGGGCGCCGAGGTCGGGCAGGAGCGCCACGTAGCGCGCGAGATGGGCACCGGTGAACGCCCACGAGCCGACGACGTCGAGCTGCCGGTGGACGATCTGGTGCGGGTTGATCACGGCGTCGCCGCTGTCGGTGTACTGGCCGACCACCAGGTACGAGCCGCCCCTGCGGGCGAGCCCGAGGCCCTGTCCGACGGCGGCGGGCACCCCGGTGCACTCGACGACGAGGTCGGCGCCGCGTCCGCCGGTGCGGTCGAGGACCTCGGCGAGCGCGCTCTCCTGGTCCGCCGCGCCGACGACGTCCACGTGGTCGGTGCCGATACCGAGATCGGCGGCGAGCCGCAGCCGTCCGGCGGGGCCGCCGGCCACGATCACCCGCCGGGCGCCCGCGAGATGGGCCATCGCGGCGGCGGCGAGCCCCACCGGGCCGCTGCCCTGGACGACGACGGTCTCGCCGAGCCGCACCGGCCTGCGTTCGAAGGCGTGCGCCATGGTGGGGCCCGCGCAGGCGAGCGACATGGCGGCGCGGGCGTCGACGCCGTCCGGCAGTCTGATCACCGTGGTGCCGGGGGCCAGTTCGATGTGCTCGGCCCAGGAACCGGCCAGCGGCGCCGCCCCGGTGGCCGGGCGGTTGACGCCGTAGGTCCTGCGCCGCTCGCACAGGGTGGGCTCCAGGTGGACCGAGCAGGGCACGCAGGTCCCGCAGGCGATCGACGACGCCCACATCACCGTGTCGCCCACCGCGAGCGGGGTGCCCTGGCTGTCGTGGCGCACCCCGTCGGCGAGTTCGTGCACGGTGCCGAGTCCCTCGTGGCCGAGGACCAGCGGGAGCGGCACGTCCAGGTGCCCCTGCCCGAGGTGGAGGTCGGTGCCGCAGACGCCGCCGTAGCGGGAGGCGACGACCATGCCGCCGGGCGGCGCGCAGGGCAGCGGGAACTCGCGCAGCGCGAGGGGCGCGCCGAACCGTTCGAGCACGACGGCGCGGCTGGTCCGGTCGGTCATCGGATGAGGTCTCCGTCCGTGATGGGCTCGTCGTCGGGGCGCAGGGTCCGGGTGTCGCGGCCGACCAGGTACTCGGGGCGGGCGGCGCCGGCCGGACTCGGCTGGTTGCGCACGTCGTTGTAGGTGGCGATCAGCAGCCGCCGGGGCTGGGGCGACATGTTGGTGGCGGAGCCGTGCACGATCTCCGGGTGGAAGAGGACCACCGAACCGGCCGGTCCCTTGGCGCTCTCCATGCCGTGCCGGGCGACGAGTTCGCGCATCTCGTCGCGGCCGAGGGCGATCTCGTCGGGGTCGACGTGGCTGGCGCCGAGGGCGCCGCGGGGTGTCGCGCCCTGGGCGGCGCGCCGGTGCGAGCCGGGCACGAAGATGACCGGGCCGTTGTGCTCGGTGGAGTCGTCCAGGAAGAGCGCGGCGTTGAGCAGCCGGGGCTCGGCGAGGTTGTCGGCGGCCCGCCAGGCGGCGAAGTCCTGGTGCCAGGACCAGCCGCCGCCGCTGAACGCGGGCTTGCTGTTGATCTTGAACTGGTACATGTAGACGTCGGGGCACAGGAGTTGGCGGACCGGTCCGAGCAGCCGCGGCGAGCGGATCAGTGCCGCGAACTCGGGCCGCCGCTGGTGCGAGGCGTAGACGGCCCGCAGTTCGCCGCCGTCCTCCAGCACCCGGTGCGGGCCCGGCTCCCGGGCGTCCCGCGCGAAGGCCGCCCGGAGCGACTCCACCTCCTCGGCGTCGAACAGGGCGCGCAGGACGACGAATCCCCTTTCCTGATACGCGTCCACCTGACCAGGGGTCAGCCTCATTTCACCCTCCGTCCGACGGAAAACACCATGGCCTTCCGGGTATTCATCGGCTCTCCTCCGGAATTCGGCGTCGAAACGACATTACGTGGAACGGTCAAAAGGAAGCGCCACACTTGAACACGGAGGACAGCCGCACTTGAACACACGGAGGAAAAGGGGATCCAGGGGCGGGAGGGTCCGTCAGCGCGAGGTGACGGTGATCGGCAGCCGGTCGAGGCCGCCGGTGATGTACGACGGGATGCGCCGGGGCTCCCCGGCGAGCGCGATCTCGATCCGCTCGTCGACCAGTTCGTCGAGGAGCGCGGCGATCATCAGCCGGGCGAGCGGCGCCCCGATGCAGAAGTGGCCGCCGCCGCCGAAGCTGGCGTGCCGGTTGGGGTGCCGGTCGAGCAGGAACTCCCCCGGCCGCTCGAAGACGCCCTCGTCCCGGTTGAGCGACGGCAGCCAGACGCTGACCGCCTGGCCCGCGCCGATCGGCACCCCGGCGACCTCGGTGTCGGCGAGCGCGGTGCGCATGATGTGGTTCACCGGCGCCGACCAGCGCAGCATCTCCTCCACCGCGCGCCGTCTGCTGATCTCGCCCCGGCGCAGCGCGGCGGCCTGCTCGGGGGCGTCCAGCAGGGCGAGCAGGCCCGCGCCGGTGACCTGCCGGGTCGTCTCGCCCGCCGCGACCACCAGGTTGTCGCAGGTGAGGATGATCTCCTCGTCGCTGATGTCCAGTCCCTCCGCCTGGGCCAGGACGAACGCGGAGACCACGTCGTCCCCTGGCCGCAGGCGCCGGTCCTCCAGGACCTCCGCGTAGTACTGGAGGACCTCCAGGTGGGCCTGCTGGGCGGTGCTGCCGTCGATGTCGACGATGTTGTCGGCGGCGGTGCCGGTCCAGGCGGCCACCCGGTCCACGTCCCCGGGCGCCACGCCGAGGAGTTCGGCGGTCACCGCCAGCGGGTAGCGGGCCGCCACGTCGACGACGAAGTCGCGCGGGCCCGCGTCGGTGACCGCGGCCATCAGCCGGTGGGCGACCTCGCCCGCCCTGGCCTCGAAGGAGCGGGCGGCGCGCGGGCTGAAGAGACGGCTGAGCACCCCGCGCAGCACACCGTGGCGCGGCGGGTCGGTGAGGGTCATCATCCGGCCGCCGCCGGGGAACGGGTCGGAGAGGTTGGGGCGCAGGAAGGTGCCCCGGGTCGAGCTGAAGCGGCTGGAGTCGGTGAGGACGTCGAGCCCCTCCGGGTACGTCGTCACCGCCCAGAAGCCCTCGTGGCCCGGCTCGTCGTGCCAGGAGACCGGGGCCTCGCGGCGCAGCCTGGCCCAGACGGCGTGCGGGTCGCCGTGCGCGTACAGGGCGGGGTCCGTCAGCGCGAGGCCCGGATCGGCCGGCGCGTACTGCTCGACCACCACGGGTCACTCCTTCGTCGGGACGGTGCCCACGGCGCCCGGACGGGGCCACTCGGCCTCGTCGGGCAGGTCGCGGACCCGTCGCAGGGGGGACCTGAACAGGAACAGCACGCTCACGAAGCCGCCGACGACCGCGATCCAGAGGGTGGGGCGGACCCCGAGCAGGGTGCCGAGGGCGCCGGCGACCAGCGCGCCGACCGGCCGGACGCCGTAGCTGATGGCCATCTGCGCGCCCTGCATCCGGGACCTGAGCCGGTCGGGGGTGATGGCCTGCTGGAGGGTGGCGCCGCTGATGTCGAAGAGCATCAGGCCGAAGGCGGAGACGAACTCGCCCGCCACCAGCATGGCGACGACCAGCCACTGCGGGCCGTGCGCGAGCGGGGTCATGACCAGCGCGGCGGGGAAGACAAGGCAGCCGACGAGGTACGTGGGGCCGAGCCCGAGGCGCCGGGAGAACCGTGTGGTGACGGCGGAGCCGATCAGCGCGCCCACCGCGCCGACGCTCACCACGGCGCCGACCAGACCGGCCGAGAGGCCGAGGTCGCGGGCGGCGAAGAGGATCAGCAGCGTCGAGTAGACGGTGTAGAAGAAGTTCAGGGCGGTGCCGGAGACGAACTTGGCGCGCAGCACGGCGGTGGCGACGAGGAAGCGCAGCGCCTCCCGGATGCCGTCCCGGGGCTTGCCCGCGTCCTCCGCCGCCTCCGCCGGCTTCGGCTCCTGGTCCGCCGTGCCCTCGCCGGTGGCCTCCCGGTCCGGGATGGCCCGCAGCAGCACGGTGGCGACGAGGAACGAGAAGACGTCGAGGACCAGGGCGAAGGGCGCGGAGAGGATCTGCACGACGGCGCCGCCGACGCTGGGCCCGGCGACGAAGGAGAAGGAGTAGCTGGCCCTGCTCAGCGAGGTGGCGCTCAGGTACTGCTCGCGCGGGACCAGGGAGGCGAAGAGTCCGGGCACGGCGACGCTGAACACCACCGCGAGGGTGCCCGTCACGAAGGAGACGGCGTACAGGTGCAGCAGCGTCAGCGAGCCGGTGAAGTGGGCGAGGGGGACGGTGGCCACGGTCGCCGCGCTGGCGAGGTTGGCCGCGATCATCGTGGACCTGCGGCGGCCGCGCCGGTCGACCCAGGCGCCCGCGTGCAGCGAGAACAGCAGCAGCGGCAGTTGCTGCAGGGTCACCAGCAGACCCATGTCGGCCGCGGAGGCGTCGAGCGTCATCACCGCGATCAGCGGCAGGACGATCGACGTGACCTGGTCCCCCATGTAGGAGACGGTCTGCGCGGTCCAGAAATTACGGAAATCCCGCTGGCGCAGCACGGCGGGAATTCTGTCCGTCAGGCGGGGCGGCGCGACCACATTCAACGTCTGAATCCGTCCTGGTTTCCGTTGGTGTTCCGTCGGCATTCCGCCGGTGTCCGGTCGGCTGCGACGGGCTCTTTCGGGGGGTGTTCCCCCGGCGGGTGCGGAACGACGCGGGAATTCGGGTGGCGTGCACCGGAACTCCCGGGGCGTGCACCGGAATTCGGGCGGCGTGCACCGGAACTCCCGGGGCGTGCACCGGGGTTCTGGCGGTGGCCGCCGCCGGGGAACGGCGGCCGGAGGCCGGTGGCCGGACGTTCCCCGGCGGGGTTCACGGCAGGTCGTCCAGGCGGCCCCGCACCACCGCGGGCCCCGCCACCAGGACCCGGTCACCGGCGAGGGTCACCGACAGGCGCCCGCCGCGCTCGGAGAGCTGGAGGGCGGACATCGTCTCCCGGCCCGTCCGCTCCGCCCAGTACGGCGCCAGCTTGCAGTGCGCGGAGACGCAGACCTGGTCCTCGTCGACCCCGAGCGCGGGGAAGAAGGTGCGGGAGACGAAGTCCGCGCCGCCGCCCCTGGCGGTCACCACGTGCCCGCGGCAGTCGATCGCCGCGAGCGCCGCGAAGTCGGGCTTGAGGGAGGCGACGTCGTCCACCGAGCCGACCTCGACGAGGATGTCGTCCTCGGCGCGCTCGCACGCCGTCAGCTCCACCCCGAGGGCCGCTTCCAGACCGGGGGGCGGGGTGACGGGCACGGTGCGCATGACCGGCAGGTCGATGGCGAACCCGCCGTCCACCCGGCGGGTGTACAGCTCGCCCGCGCCGGTCTCGAAGACCAGCGGGAGCGCGTCGTCCACCCCGCCCGCCTCGTGCAGGTAGCAGGCGCTCGCCACGGTGGCGTGCCCGCAGATGTTCAGCTCCTTGCCGGGAGTGAACCACCGCACCCGCCAGCGGTCCTCGGCCCGCCGGTGCAGGAAGGCGAGGGTGGGCAGCCCCGCCGCGCGGGCGGCCTCCTGCATCCGGTCGGCCGGTGGCAGGCCGTCGGGGCAGAGCACGACACCGGCCGGGTTGCCCCGGAACTCGGCGTCCGCGAAGGCGTCAACCAACCAGATCTCCGTCACGGGGCACCTCGCTCATGGTCCGGAACATGCGGTCCACCGCCTGGAACATGCCCCACACCTCGGTGTACGGGGGCCCGTGGTCGCCGCTGTCGATGTCGCGCTGGCGCGCGTAGGCCGCGGTGGTCCAGGCCTCGGTGGTCGGATAGCGGTGGTGGTAGTCGTGGTTGGGCAGGTCGCCCACCACGACCAGGCACCTGCTGGGCAGATGGTAGAAGAGCGTGCCCAGCAGCCACCCGGTCCAGGCCGCCGCGGCCCGCCCGGCGGGCAGGCCACGCTCGGGCACCGGGGCGCCGCAGAACCGCGCCGAGGTGGCGGGCACCGTGTAGAAGCGGTTGTCCTGCTCGGGGTCGGCCGGGGTCAGCCAGGCGTGTTCGCCGAGGCGGTCGAGGAGCGCGCTGAGCTGGGAGAGGAAGATCACCGGCAGGACGAAGGCGAGCAGCAGCGTCGACGTGCCGTGCGGCAGCCAGAACGGCAGCGAGAGCCAGAACCCGGCCCAGAGCACGAAGCCCGCCCGCCGCCAGGTGCCGGTCGTCAGGTTGGAGCGCAGCCGCCCGCCGACGGTGACCGCGTAGAAGCGCGGCGAGAGGAACACGGCGAACGCCCTGCGCCACAGCCGGCCGCGGCTCATCGAGGGCAGGAACCCGAAGTGGAAGAGGAACTGCACCGGCGGGTCCTGCTCGGTGGCGAAGATCGACCGCCGGTGGTGGTTGTCGAAGTGCTCCTCCTTGAACTCCTGGAAGGTGTTGTAGATGTTGAGGACCGTCACCAGTTCGCCGAAGAACCTGTCGACCCCGCGGTTCCCGGAGAACTTGCGGTGCAGCGCCTGGTGCGCGATGACGAGGATCATCGTGCGGGCGCCCTGGAGGGTCAGGGCCCACCCGGCGACCAGGGCCAGCCCCCACAGCGGGAACCGCGCCGAGACGGCCGTCGCGGAGAGGGCGAGCCCGCCGAGGAAGGTCACCAGCGTCACCGCGGTGTAGCTCGCCCAGGTGTGCCGGATGAGGGGTTCCTGGTGGGGCAGCGCCCGCCCGGTGGCCCAGGTCCAGAAGTGCTGGGTCCACCCGGGGAAGCGCAGGTAGGAGGCGCGGACGTCACTCATCGCGGCGCCTGCCCGAGGGGGCCGCCACGCCGGTCTCCACGCTGAGCCGGTCGAAGAAGGCGGTCCAGCGGTCCCACATCTCCTCGGCCGCCTTCAGCACCGTCGTCTCGTCCTGCGGGGAGAACCCGTCGAGCAGGGCGTGGTTGGCCTCCTCCACGTGGTCGGGCTCCTGCGCGACGTGGATGTCGACCCACGCGTTGCGGGCGGTGCCGGACTCGCGGGTGACGGCCTCGCCGATGCTGGAGACCATCAGCAGGTCGGTCACCTCGGTCGCGTAGATGCCGCCGAGGGCCGCGAACCGCTCACCGGAGAGCCGTTCGTAGCAGGCCACCAGGTCGGCGGTCTCCGGGAACGGCGCGGAGCCGGTGACCTTCGCGCGGTCGTAGCCCGCCTTCTCCATGCTGCGGGCGTAGATCACCTCGTGGGCGCCGCGGGCCGATCCGGCGCCGGCCTCCTGGCTGAGGATGCGGGTGATGGCGCTCTTGGACTCGATGTCGGGCAGCACCGAGACGCAGCGGGCCAGGAAGGTGGTGAAGTAGTGCAGCGGGTGCCACCACTGGCCGAGGTAGGTCTCCACCTGCTCGTGGTCGAGGGCCCTGGAGTGGACCTGCCGGAAGAAGTCGTGCCCGGCGAAGCGGGCGTGCACCTCGTTGTCCGCCAGCCGGGCGGCCAGGGAGGTGCCGGTGCTCTCGGTCGTCATGATGTTCCTCCGTCGGGGGTCTGCGCGGACCGTTCCATCAGGAAGAACCGCAGCTCCTCCTGGATCTTCGTGCGCACCGCCGGGTCGGGGCAGCGGCGGCCGATCTCCGTCAGGGTCCGCCAGACGAAGTCCTCACCGCCGTCCCTGCGGTAGTGCTTCTTGATGACCAGCCCGAGGACGTCGCGGTAGTTCTCCAGGTCCACGACGTCGGCCAGCCGGTACAGCGCCTCGAGTTCGGTCTCGGTGAGCGAGGGCCGCTTGCTGATCCGGTCCTCGGGTATCCCGCCCGACAGCTCCAGCGGGAACCGGACGACGTCGGACGCGTCGGCGGCGTCGGTGAAGTCGAGGATCAGATGGGTGCGGCTGCGGGTGGTCAGGGCGGCGGCGCCGTGCACCTTCGACGCGTCGAAGAACCAGACGTCGCCGACCGCCATCCGGTAGACCACGTTGTCCTCGGTGAAGAGGGCACCCTCGTTGGTCGCCAGCGGGATGTGCATGCGGTGGGCGTTGCGCGCCTCCTGCGGGATGTCCTCCAGCTCCAGCAGGTCGCGGTGCGGGACGGTGACGCTGTTGGTCATCTCCGCGATGCGCGCGAAGTTGAGGTTCTCCAGGTGGAAGTTGCGCTCCACCACCTGCCGCAGGTACGGCAGTTGCTCACCGAAGGCGGTGACGGACGACTTCCGTCCGTGGTCGTAGTTGGTGATCAGCCCGTCGCCGCCCTCGCCCCCGGAGGCGAACAGCATCAGGCTCTTCCACAGCCCGCCGCAGAGGTAGTCGCTGTACGCCTCGGAGAAGCGGAAGCGGGCCGCGCGGGCGAGGTCCTCGGCGACCGCGGCGGGGTCGATGTCGACCCGCCCGGCCAGTTGGGTGTCGGCCATCAGGCGCTCCTCGGACGGGTGATGAAGGGTTCGTCCCACGCGTTCGTGGTCCGCATGGTGTTCAGGCCGTCCTCGTCCTGCCCGGCCAGCAGCACGCAGCCGTGCCGGGACAGGTCGAAGTGGTGGCCGAACTCGTGGAACTCGGTCATGCCGCCGTAGACCCGGACCGAGGGCGGGACGACCCGCACCGAGAAGCCCATCCGCTGCCTGCGGCTGGTGTTGGGGTGCGAGCCGTGGATGGTGCGGGCGGTGAACAGCACCACCTCGCCCGGCGCCATCTCGTGGTGGACGACGTCCTCCTGGTCGGGGTCCCAGTCCTTGTCGAGCCGCAACTCGCCGTAGTCGTAGCCGAAGAAGGTGTTGTCCTTGCCGGTCGCGTTCCAGGAGATCGGCCGGGTCTCGTCGTACCGCCAGCGGCGGTGGCTGCCCGGGATCATCTTCAGGCAGCCGTTCTCCTTGGTCGCCTCGGTGAACGCCACCCAGGCGGTCAGCTCCATCGGGACGCCCTCGGTGCGCTCGCCCGCTTCGAGCATCCCCTTCTCGGCCTCACCGATGGCGTACGTCTCGACCTGGTGCCAGCCGGTGCCCGAGTCGCCGGGGTTCTTCGGGAAGAACTCGGTGCGCCAGCACAGCACATCGGGTCCGATGACGCTCTGCATGCGTTCCACGATGGCGGGTTCGCTGATCAGGGTGCGCAACCCCGGTACGTCCAGGTGCCGGTCGTAGTTGACCGGGTTGTCGAAGACGGCCCGGCTCTTGTGCGCGGGGTCCAGCAGGTAGGCCCGCTGCTCCTTCCACCACGCCGTCATGACGTCCGGGTCCCAGAGCTTGAAGGGCCCCATGAACCCCTTCTCGTCGAACTGGCGGCGCTCGGCCTCAAGATCCATCGCTGTCGTTCCCCTTCCCGATGTCGTCCAGAACCCCGTCGACCGCCCCGGCGAGCACCGTGACGTGCGGGGAGGTGAGGATGCCGGTGTGGTCGCCCGGCACCTCGTGCACCCGCACGGCCCCGCCGACGACCTCCGCCAGCCCGGCCCGCAGCAGGGCGCGGGTCGCGGCGCCGGTCGCCCCGGCCTGGAACAGGTCCACGTCGCCCGGGTACGGGCGGGCGGTGTGCGCGGCCAGGGCGCCCATGCTCTGCCGGGCCATCGCCAGACTGCGCCGCAGGTACGCGGCCTTGACGCCGACGGCGGGCGCCCCGCCCATCAGCCCGACCCAGTCCCGGTCGGCGGCGAGTTCCGCGACGTCGAGCGACTCCTCGCCGTCCGCGGCCCGCCGGTCGACCTCGTCGAGGACCTGCCCGAGCAGCGCGCGGTAGGGCGTCTCGGCGGGCGGGAGTCCGCTCAGCGGGTCACGGACCGGGTTGGCGTCGATCAGCCCGAGGAAGGCCACCTGCTGCCCCGACTCCCGCAAGAGGGTCGCCACTTCGAGGGCGAGGACGCCGCCGAAGGACCAACCGGCCAGCAGGTAGGGCCCCTCGGGCTGCACCGCCCGGATCTGCTCGTGGTGGGCGCGCGCCATGTCCGCGAGGGAGGGTTCGCGGCCCGCCTCGGCGGGACCGGCCGCCCAGCGCACCCCGAGCACCCGCACCGGCGACTCCATGCGCCGGGCCAGCTCCCGGTAGGTGAGCAGTTCACCGCCGAGCGGATGGAAGAGGTAGAGCACGTTCCCGGCCGATCCGGGCCGCAGCGTGATGAGTTCGGACGGCGGCCGGTGCGCGGCCGGTGCCGCGGGCCCGGCGGCGAGGAACGCGGCCAGTTCGTCGACGGTGGTGTTGCGCAGGATCACCGAGAGTTCGATCTCCCGGCCCGCGAGCCTGCTCAGCTCGGTGACCACCCAGGCGGCGAGCAGCGAGTCGCCGCCGACGTCGAAGAAGTCCTCGTCGCGCTCGAACTCGTCGTGCCCGAGGACCCGTTGCCAGACGGCGGTCACCTCGGCCGCGAGCGTCTCGGGGTCCCCCGCGGTGCGCGTGCGGTCGCCCGGCTCGGGCAGCGGCACCTCGGCGAGCCTCCTGCGGTCGGCCTTGCCGGTGGAGCTGAGCGGCAGGGCGTCGATGAAGGCGAACCTGGCCGGCACCATGTAGGCGGGCAGCGACGCGCGCAGCGCCGCGGAGAGCACCGAGACCGACGGCGGCGCCCCCTGCTCGGGCACCACGTAGGCGACCAGCGCCCGCACCCCGTCGGCCAGGGTGCGCGCCCCGACCGCCGCCTCCCGCACCCCGGGGCAGCGGGACAGGGCCAGCTCCACCTCGGCGGGTTCGACGCGGTAGCCGCGGACCTTGAGCTGGTCGTCGGTGCGGCCCAGGAAGTGCAGCAGCCCGTCGGCGTCCCGCCGGGCGAGGTCCCCGGTGCGGTACATCCGGGCGCCGGGCTCGTCGGCGAACGGGTCGGGGAGGAAGCGGTCGGCGGTCGGGGCGGGCGCGCCGAGATAGCCGCGGGCCAGTGCCGCGCCCCTGACGTGGATCTCGCCGGGCTCCCCGTCCGGGACGGGGGTGAGGCCGGGGCCGAGCAGCAGGACGTCGGCTCCGTCGACGCTCCGCCCGATCGGCGGGGTGCGCGGCCAGCCGCCCCGGTCGTCGCCCAGGGTCAGGCTGCTGACCAAGTGGGTCTCGGTCGGCCCGTAGTGGTTGTCGAGACGGCAGCCGGGCAGCGCGCCGAAGAACTCGGCGACCGCGTCGGTGATCACCAGTTGCTCCCCCGCGGTCACCACGTGCCGCAGCGAGCGGGGGAAGCGGCCGGTGCGGCGCGCTGCCTGGGCGAGCTGGCCGAGCGCCACGAACGGCAGGAAGACCCGCTCGACGCCCTCCTTCTCCAGGACGGCGAGCAGTTGCTCGGGGTCGCGCCTGGCCTCCTCGGAGACCAGGCACAGACGTCCGCCGGTCGCGAGGGTGCCGAGGATCTCCTGGAAGGTGACGTCGAAGCCGGGCGAGGTGAAGCTCACCGTCGTCAGGCCGCCAGGACCGTCCGCCGCCTGCCAGCGGATCAGCCGGCCGAGCCCTCGGTGGGTCATCGCCACGCCCTTGGGGCGCCCGGTGGAGCCCGAAGTGCTCATGACGTAGGCCAGGTTGTCCGGGTGCGGGACGACCGGCCCGGGGCCGTCGGCGCCCGCCGGTGCCGCGTCCCCGGGGTGGGCGACCCGGGCGACCAGGTCGCCGACCCGGCGGGGCGTCTCGCGGTCGGTGAGCAGCACCGGGGCGCCGAGGTCCGTGACGATCGCGGCGAACCGCTCCTCGGGGCAGGTGTCGTCGATCGGCGCGTAGACGCCGCCCGCCGCCAGGACCGCCAGCATCGTGACGACCAGGTCGGGCGAGCGCTCCAGCCTGACGGCCACCGGGACCTCGGGGCCCACGCCCCACTCCCGCAGCGCCCCGGCCAGCCGCTCCCAGCGTCGGAGGAGTTCCCGGTAGGTCACCTGGGCACCGGCGCCGTCGGTCAGGGCGACCGCGTCCGGCCGGGCGAGCGCCCGCTCCCGCACCTGTCGGTGCACGAGCGCGCCCGGTTCCCACCCGGGGCTTGGCATGTGCGAAGAACCTGTCTGTCCCATACGGAGAACTCCGACCGCTGTCGTCGATTCGATGCCGGAAAAGGCGACCGAGAGAGGAAAGGAATCAAGAATTCTTGTTCTCGGCGGCGGCCATGGCGGCCCTGAGACTCGCCGGACGCATGTCGGTCCACAACTCCTCGATACGGCCGAGGCAGTTCTCCCTGGCGTCGGGGCCCTCCACCGTCTCCCACCCCGAGGGCACCGGCCTGTCGCTGCGCCAGATCGAATACTGCTCCTCGTGGTTGCGGACGACGAGATAAAGGTCGTCCTGGCTCTCGCGGGACACGTCCTCGCTCACGGTTCCTCCAGTGCATCGGCTCCTGCGAACGGATAGCGGGCCGTACTCGGGCACACCGTGCGGGCGCGCTCCGGCGGCCTCGGCATGCGGGTGGAACAACGGAAACCCGGGTCCGTGGGGCGGGAACTCCCGAACCGGGCCTCGCCGCATCGACCTGGTCCATCGAACAATCGGGGTCCCGCTCAAGTAAAGACGGCGTTCAACCGAGGGATGTGCCCAGTCGAACGCCCGGTCGGCGGCCGGCACAACGCGGCGATAAATGGTCAACCGGACACACGGAAAACATCAGGCCGCCGATTTCCGGGCGGAGATTTCCCGCGCCCCGCGCGGGGGCGCGGGACGCGCCGGGGGACGCCCGCCCGGCCCCGGCCGCGCCGCTAGGATCACCGGATGGGCGGAGTCTTCAGCGGGTGGACGGAGCAGGCGTTCGAGGTGCTGCTGCGGCTGGAGGGCGATCCCCCGCCCGCACTGCGCGAGAGTCTGCGCCGGGACCGCGAGGTCCACGTCAGGAAGCCCATGATCGCCCTGCTGAACGACGTGGCCGACGCCGTCCCCGCCCTCGACGACTTCTCCGTCTGGGGATTCCGCAAGGAGATCTGGTGGTGGCAGCACCAGAGCGCGGTGATCCGGATCGCCCGGCAGGTCGAGATCGGGCTCCGCTTCGATCTCGACGGCCTGCACCTGCGCGCCGGTTGGCACTATCCGGACCCCGGCCAGATCCCGCGCTACCGGGCCGCCGTCGCCGCCCTGACCAGCGGAGCCGACCTCGCGGACCTGGTCGGCCGGCTCGCCGCGACGGGCTACGAGATCACCGGCGACCGCATGAAGCGGGTGCCGCGCGGGACGCCCGCCGACCATCCGCGCGCCGAACTGCTGCGGCACCGCTCGCTGCTGGCGGCCCGGCCGCTCGTCACCGACGACGCGGCGCTCACCCCGGCCGCCACCGACCGGCTGATCGCGGCGGCGCGCGAGCTGGGGCCCTTCCTGTCCTGGCTCGCCCACCACGTGGCGGCGACACCCCGGCGCCCGCTCTGAGCGACGGGACCCGGCGCGGGCGGTCCTCGGCGGCGGCCCGCCGCGGCCCCGGCGACTCCCGGCTGCCGGTCACGGGCGGGCCGGGGGCGCCCGTCCCTGGACGGGCGGGAGCGACGGTCCGCGACGACGGTCCCGGGTCCGCGTCCTCCGTCGCCCCTTGAACACCCGCCCCACGCGCCGGTGTTCAACCCCGGAGCCGAACGCTCCGACGGCCCTGAAACACCGTCCGATGGCACCGCCAACTAACGCCATCCGCACCTGTGTTGGCGCGTCCGGTGACGGTTCTTCCGGTTCTTGAGTCAACTCGACTTATAAAAGGGGCTATTGGTGACCCCGTTGCAGCCCTCAGTGACCCTTGTTAGTCTCAAGCCGCTTCGACCGCCCGCCCCCACCACCTGACAAGGGTGTTCGTACCGCCCCCGGCTCCGGCCGGCGCCAATCGTGCCACCGACTCGGTGCCGCACGATGTTGTCATTTCCGGAGTTTGCTCTTTCTGATCAGTGCGTCCCCTGTGGTTGCCCGTATCGATGACCCCGTCGATACACGACTGACGGAAGGACCGTATATGTTCCCTGCGCACATGGCGTCCCTTCAGTGCATTTCCGCTCCCGATGAATGCATGGTGGAAAGACCGGAGACACACAGTTCGGCACCACCGGAAAAGCGGGAATCCGATCGGGGCGCGATCGAAACAATCGCGACGGACGCTCTGCTGCCCGCCGACTCCCCCAGGACCGCAGGTCTCGACGAAGACCACGTCCGGGCTCTGGCCGATGTTCTCGAAAGCCTCCCGCCCCTGCTCGTGGAGCGGAATTCTCTCCGGGTCATCGACGGAATGCACCGGCTCCTGGCGGCCCGGCTCAAAGGGCACGAGCACGTGCGGGTCGAGTTCTACGACGGTGACGCCGACCAGGCGTTCCTGCACTCCGTCCGCATCAACGTGCGGCACGGGCTGCCGCTGACCAGAGCGGACCGGCGGGCCGCCGCCGAGCGGCTGTTCCGTACGCACCCGCAACTCTCCGACCGCGCCATCGCGGCGATCGCCGGGCTGGCCACCAAGACCGTGGCACGGCTGCGGCTCACCCTGGTCGGCTGCTCCTCGTCCGACGTCCGGGTCGGCCAGGACGGCAGACGCCGCCCGGTGAACAACGCCGACGGGCGCCTCGCCGCCAGCCGGGTCATCGCCCTGCGGCCGGAGGCGTCGCTGCGCGAGATCGCCCGGGAGGCGGGCATCTCCGTCGGCACCGCGCACGACGTCAAGGAGCGCATCCGGCAGGGCAGGGACCCGCTGCCCGACGGCGTGCGCGAGAAGACCCTGGAGATCGCGCCCGCCCCGGCGGACGACACCCGGCACCCTGCGGCACCCGCCGAGCCGCCGGAGCGCACGGTCGCGCAGGACATGCAGGAGGTGCTCCAGCGGCTGCGTCAGGATCCGTCCCTGCGCTACACCGAATCCGGCAGATCGCTGCTGCGCTGGCTCGGGACCAGTACCGTGATCCCGGCCGAACTCCCGGTACCGCTCAAGCAGGTGCCCGCCCACTGCGCGGTGAACGTGAGCCGGCTGGCCAGGTCCTGCGCGGCGGCCTGGCTCGAACTCGCCCTCCACCTGGAGAGCGGCACGACCCGCTGAACCGCACGACCGCCGAACCCGCAGGACCGACACGGCCACGGCGCACCACGGCGCACCACGGCCACGGACCAGGACCGCAGACCAGCACGGAGCGCCCGAGACCCGACAGCCGAAGACCCCGAGACCCCGACCGCCCACAGCCCACAGCCCGTGAGGATCCCGTACCCCCACCGCCCTTCCATCCAGGGAGCCACGTCGTGCGCAGCCGATCCGTCATCCCCGCCACCGCGACCCGCCGGACGGGCGGGTGTCCAGGCCGCCCGGCGGACACCGCCCACCGGCCCACCGGACCGGGCGGGCGCTCATGACCGCGTCGCAGACGGTGCAGCTCCTCGTCGCTCTGGCCCTGATCCTCGGACTGGCGCGCACGATGGGGGCTCTGGCCCGCCGGTTCGGCCAGCCCGCCGTCATCGGCGAGATCCTGGCCGGGGTCATGCTGGGCCCCACCCTGCTCGGCGACGACCTCTCCATGGAACTGTTCCCGGCGGACGTCCGCTCGCTGCTCGCCGCGCTGGCCGCGGTGGGCGTCGCGCTGTTCATGTTCCTCGTCGGCACGGAACTGGACCTGGGCCTGCTGCGCGGCAGCGGGCGGGCCACGATCTCGACGTCGCTGTGCTCGACGCTGCTGCCGCTCGGCCTGGGCGCCGCGCTGGCCTGGCCGCTGCTGGACGCGCACCACGAGGGCGACCCCACCGGCTTCGTGCTGTTCTTCGCGGTGGCCATGGCCGTGACGGCGTTCCCCGTGCTGGCCAGGATCATCGCCGACCGCGGACTCGCGTCGACCCGGCTCGGGACGACCTCGCTGGCGTGCGCGGCCATCGCGGACCTGCTCGCCTGGTCGCTGCTGGCCGTGGTCGTCGCGGTCGCCACCGGCGGGCGGCTGGAGTGGAAGCTCGCGCTGCTGGTCCCCTACGCCGTCCTGATGGTCACCTTCGTACGACCGCTGCTGCGCCGGGCGGCCGCCTGGGACGCGCCGAAGGGCGGCGGCCCCGGCCGGAACTTCGTCGCCCTGGTGCTGGGCGGGCTGCTGCTGTCGGGGGCCTGCACGGAATGGCTCGGCATGCACTACGTGTTCGGGGCGTTCCTGTTCGGCGCGGTGATGCCGCGCGGGCTGAACGGGACGCTGCGCGACGGTGTGCTGGAGCGGATCGAGCCGCTGTGCGGGTTGCTGCTCCTGCCGGTGTACTTCGTGCTGTCCGGGCTGAAGGTCGACCTCTCCCGGCTGAACGGCTCGGACCTCGGCGAACTCGCCGCGATCATGGCGGTGGCGGTGGGCGGCAAGTTCCTCGGCGCGTACGGCGGGGCCCGGTGGGGAGGGCTCGACAGACGCAACGCGGCGGCCCTCGGTGCTCTGCTCAACACCCGCGGGCTGACCGAACTGGTGGTCCTGGGCGTGGGCCTGGAGATAGGCGTCCTGGACAACCGGCTCTACTCGCTGATGGTGGTGATGGCGGTGACCACCACCGCGCTCACCGGCCCGCTGCTCGGCCTCATCCTCCGCGGCCGCTCCCCCGACGGACCGGACGCCCCGCGGGCCGCCGCCGACACGGCCGGT
Source organism: Streptomyces sp. SolWspMP-5a-2 (assembly GCF_900091845.1). Lineage (GTDB taxonomy): Bacteria > Actinomycetota > Actinomycetes > Streptomycetales > Streptomycetaceae > Streptomyces > Streptomyces doudnae. Next base: position 22,220 of record NZ_FMCI01000220.1, on the reverse strand, counting down.
CCGCCGGACGCCGCGGAGGCCGACCCCGACGGCTCCCCGGCCCCGTCCGCGCCGGGCGCCTCGCCCCCGTCGGCCAAGCCGTCCTGACCGGTCCGCCCGGTCCCGGCCGGGTCGGGCGCGTCGGATGCGTCGGGTGCGCCGGGTGCGCCGGATCGGGGCCGGGCGGCGGTACGGTCCGGTCATGGCAACACGCATCGACCTGACCCTCGACTGCTCGGACGCGAAGCTCCTCGCGGAGTTCTGGAAGACGGCCCTCGGCTACGTCGACGAGCCGCCGCCCGCTCCCTTCGAGACCCGGGAGGAGTGGTTCGCGCAGTTCGACCTGCCCGAGGACGACTCCGTGGACGACGCCCAGTGGCTCTGCGACCCGGACGGCGCGGGCCCGAGGCTCTCCCTCCTCAAGGTTCCCGAGCCGAAGACCGCGAAGAACCGGCTCCACCTCGACATCCGGGTGCCGGGCCACGGCAGCACGGCGGAGCGGTGGGCGCGGATCAGCGCCGAGTCGGAGCGGCTGGTGGAGGCGGGCGGCAGCGTCCTCGCCACGTTCGACGAGCACCACGTCGTGATGGCCGACCCGGAGGGCAACGAGTTCTGCGTGGCGGCCGGCGCGGCCTGAGCACAGGGGCGCGGGGACCGGCGCACCCGCCGGACGGCCCCGGGGGCGTCAGGCGGGACCGGCCTCCGCGCGGGCCGGGTCCAGGCCCGTCATGAGTTCGGCGAAGGCGTGCCGGGCCCCGGGCGAGGTGACGAGGCGGTCGAGGCGGGCGCGGGCCAACTGGCGCAGGAACGGCCCGGACGCGGTGGCGTCGCCCGCCTCGTGCACGGTGCGGGTGAGCCAGTGCGAGAACTCCTGGTCGCTCCAGACGCGCCGCAGGCAGCGCCGGGAGTAGGCGTTCAGCCCGGTGTCGTCCTGGTCGCGCACGGCGTCGCGGACGGCGCGGACGAGGAGGTCGGCTCCGTGCAGGGCGAGGTTCATGCCCTTGCCGCCCATCGGGGAGAGGATGTGGGCGGCGTCGCCGACGAGGAACAGCCGTCCGTGGCGCAGGGGTTCGTGGACGAGACTCCGCAGCCGGAACACCTCGCGGTCGGTGATCGGGCCGCCGGTGAGCGCGGGATCGGCGAGCCGGGTGCGCAGGGCGTCCCAGATCCGGTCGTCGGGCCACACCGCGGGGTCGTCGTCCGGCGGGCACTGGAGGTAGTAGCGGCTGCTGCGCGGTCCGCGCGGGAAGTGCGCGGCGAACCCCTGCGGGCTGACGGCGAGCAGCGGATGGGCGGGCGGCGGCGCGTCGGCGAGGACGGTGAGCCAGCCGATGCCGTGGTCGAAGGTGTGGACGGTCGACACGCTCGCGGGGACGGCCGCCCGGCTGACTCCGCGATCGCCGTCACAACCGGCCACGTAGGCGCAGGAGATGAGGTGCCGGGTGCCGTCCGCCGCGCGGTAGCCGACGCTCGGACGGTCGCCGGTCAGACCGTGCAGGGTGACGTCGGCGGCCTCGTAGCGCAGGTCACCGCCGTCGGCGAGGTGGGCGGCGGTGAGGTTCTGGACCAGGACCTGCTGGGGGCAGAGCCGCGCGCCCGACCCCGCCGAGCCGTCACGGTCGTCGACGTACCGGCTCTCGCCGTCGATCCTGAACTCCAGGACGCCGTCGTGCGGGGGGCCGCCCCGGACCACGTCGGCCAGCCCCCAGGACTCGAACATCCGCACGGCGCGGGTCTCGACGATGCCCGCCCGCCGGCGCCGGGTCACGTGGTCGCGGCTGCGGCGCTCCAGCACGACGGAGTCGATCCCGCACCGGCGCAGCAGGTTGGCCACGGTCAGCCCGGCCGGTCCCGCCCCGATCACCACGACGGTGGCGGACTCCGTCGTCATGGGCAACGCCTCTTCCGATGCGGCCACTTGGCACCTCCGCGGTCAGGCTAGCCGAGCCGGGCACCACCGGAGGGGACGCCGGCGCGGTGCGCGTCCCCTCCGGCTGCGGTCACGTGGTGGCGCCGCTCCCGCTCCACGTCCACTTCTGGTTGGCGCCGCCCGAGCAGGAGTACATCTGGAGCTTGGTGCCGTTGGCGGTGCCCGTGCCGACGGCGTCCAGGCAGAGTCCGGACTGGACGCCGCGGACGCTGCCGTCGGAGTTGAGCGTCCACTGCTGGTTGGCCTTGCCCGAGCAGCCGTAGATCTGCGCCTTGGCGCCGTTGGCGGTGCCCCCGGCGTCGAGGCACTTGGTGCCCAGGACCCGCAGTTCGCCCGCGGAGGTGCGGGTCCACTGCTGGTTGGCACCGCCCGAGCAGTCCCAGAGCTGGAGTTGGGTCCCGTCGGTGGTGGTGGAGTCGGGATCGTCCACGCAGCGTCCGGAGCCGACGCCCTTGAGCTGGCCCGTGCCGTCGCCGCCCGGCGGGGTGGTGGGCGGCGTGGTCGTGCCGCCGCCGTTCAGCGTGTTGAGGACGCTGGTGTAGGCCGCCTTGGCGTTGCCGTTGCCGTCGAACAGCAGCGGGTTGTCCCCGGAGCGCCAGGAGTCGCTGTCCCGGATGCCCCAGACGGTGACGCCGGTGCAGCGGGCGACGGCCAGGCACGCGTTGACGGTGTTCGCGTACCCGCTCGACGGGGCCTGGGCGATGTCGAGTTCGGTGATCTGGACGTCCACGCCGAGCGCGGCGAAGGCGGACAGGGTGGTCTGGAGGCTGGCCGGTGGCCCGCCGGAGCCGAAGTGGCCCTGGAAGCCGACGCAGTCGATGGGGACACCGCGGGCCTTGAAGTCCTTGACCATGCTGTAGACGCCCTGGGTCTTGGCGTCCGACCAGTTCTCGATGTTGTAGTCGTTGTAGCAGAGCTTGACGTTGGCGTCGACGGAGCGCGCGGTGCGGAAGGCGTGCTCGATGAAGCCGCCTCCGAGCTTGTCCTGGAAGGGTGAACTGCGGTGCTGGGTACTGCCGTCGGCGAACGCCTCGTTGACCACGTCCCAGGCGTAGATCTTGCCCTTGAAGTGGTTCATGACCTGGGTGATGTGGTTGTCCATGGCGGTCTGCAGGTCCGCCGCCGCCAGTCCCCCCACCCAGCCCGGCAGTTGGGAGTGCCACACCAGGGTGTGCCCGCGCATCCGCTGGCCGTGGGCCTGCGCGTGGCTGACGATCTGGTCGGCGGACCCGAAGCTGAACGATCCCCGTGCGGGCTCGGTCGCGTCCCACTTCATCTCGTTCTCCGGGGTGATCATGTTGAACTCCCGGTCGAGGATGGTCGCGTAGGCGCTGGTGCCGAGCTTGTTCGCGGCCACGGCGGTGCCGAAGTAGCGGCCCGACTGCGCGGCGGCGGCGCCCAGTGAACTCGCCGCCGCGAGGTCGGGGCTCTGTGCCGTGGCGCGGGGGGCCGCGGTCGCGACACCGACGACGGCCAGCGCGGCGGTGACGGCCACTCCGGTGGCCGCCGCCACCGTCCTTCCGCACGCGCCTCGGGGTCCGGTGAACCAGGACATGTGGGGGTTCCTCTCGGGTGGGGGCGGCGGGGCGGCGGCCGACGGCCCGTGCCGTCCGCGCTCGCGCGCTGGGCGGTCGTCCCGTCCGGTCCGCTCCCCCGCCGTCGACCGAACGGGACGACCTGGGATCTCGCGCTCGCGCGCCGGACACGGCTTCACACGCCGCAGACTCGCGGCGCGTCCGGATCACGCGAGGAATGCGAGGGACCGCGCACGGCGGAGAGATCGCGTCTCCGGTCCGTGGAGATCCCCCGGAAAACCATCGAAAGTTTCGATCCGAATTCGGCGTTTCGCGGCACCATAGAGCGCTGACCGTGCACCGTCAATACACCGCGTGCGGGGGCTGAGAACGCCCGCCGGATATCGCCGTCGCGGGTGCGGCTGGTCACAGACTCCGCAGCAGGACGGACCCTTGACGGCCGAGGGCGGAATTCGGCCGCAAGTTTCGCCCAGTCGTCGAATCTTTCGATGCCCGCGACGAGATCATTTCGCTCACCCGGGGTCGGATTTCACGGCCGCGGGAGAGCGGGTGCGCGGGGAGGCGGGCGATGACGGGCCGGTGCGGGCGTTGCCGGGCGGTGCGCGCCGCGGAATCCCGCGCCACCCGGAGGGGACCTCCGGGGGGTGCTCGGCGTGCGTCGCGCGGCCGATTTGGCGCTCTTGTCGTGGTGACGGGGCATCAGTACCGTCATGCGCGGTTGCCGTCCCGGCGCAGGGTCGCGCAATGGCGTGATATTGGCATGCGCCTGACATGAAACTGATACGCCGCTGATGCGCCGCTGACGTGTCGTCGGGCGGCAATACCGGCGCGGACCTGCGAAAACGACATCCGCACGGGCCGGAGGCCGCCCGTCCGCCGTGGTGCGGGAGAGAAGACGCTTGCTCGGTTCGCTCGGCGAGGAGCAGAGTCGGCCACATCCCAACCGGCGCGCGCCCGGTCGCCCACGCGACAGGGCTCGCCGCTGCCTGCCACGGCAGCGCGGTGCCACGCGGCGCACGCCGATACTCACGGAGGTTCTCATGGGTCGTGCAACGGGCAAGGTCGCTTTCGTCACCGGGGCGGCGCGAGGCCAGGGCCGCAGCCACGCCGTCCGGCTGGCCGAGGAGGGCGCGGACATCATCGCCGTGGACTTCACGGCGAAGGTGGACACCGTGCCCTACCCGCTGGCCACGGCCGGGGATCTGGCGGAGACCGTCCGTCTGGTGGAGGCCACCGGGCGCCGGATCGTCGCGGGCGACGCCGACGTGCGGGATCTCGCCGCGCTCGGCAAGGTGGTCGACCAAGGGGTCGCGGAACTCGGCCGGTTGGACATCGTGCTCGCCAACGCCGGGATATTCAGCCCGGCGTCGACGCTGGAGATGAGCGAGCAGACCTGGCAGGACATGATCGACATCAACCTCACCGGTGTGTGGAAGACGCTCAAGGCGTCCGTGCCGCACATCATCGAGGGCGGGCGCGGCGGAGCCGTGGTGATCACCAGCTCGGTGATGGCGTTCCACGCGCAGGAGTACATCGCGCACTACTCCGCCGCCAAGGCGGGCGTGGTGATGCTGATGAAGGTCATGGCCAAGGAGCTGGCTTCGCACAACATCCGGGTCAACACGGTCAACCCGACGACCGTGGCGACCGACATGATCCTCAACGACGCCATCTTCCAGGCGTTCCGGCCCGAGTTGGAGAACCCGACCCGGGCCGATTTCGAGGAGGCCGCCCGCTCGCTGAACGCGCTGCCGATCGCCGCCGTCGAGGCCCAGGACGTCACCGAGACCGTCCTGCACCTGGTGGCGGACAGCGGTCGCTACATCACCGGCACCACGAACCTGGTGGACGCGGGCGGAGCCCTCTGAGACCCGGTCGCACGACCGGGGGGCATGGGCGCGCAACTCCGCGCTGCGGAGCGCGAGTCGAGGTCAGGCGGCCGTCTCCGCGCGGTCGGCGGCGGCCCAGCCGACCAGCAGGAGGTGGTACTCCTTGCGCTCCGCGTCCGTGAACGGCCGTCCCCACGCGGTGCGGGCCAGCACGCGGATCGCGTCGTTCCAGTCCGCGGCGGAGCGCGACGGAACGGGGGCCGGGGGAGTGGGGGCATGGGTTCAGGATATCGAACAGAACGGCCCCGTACTCATGCCCGCCCGGCCATTCTCACCCGCCCCGAACCGGGCTCCGCCTGGCGCGGCCCGCCGACCTGTCCCCCGACCCCGACCGTCCGCTCGGGCCCACCGGCCGGTGGAGTGCCGACGGCGCGTCCGTCCCTCCCGTCGGCCGCCGTCTCCCCTCCCCGTGGCCGTCCGTGCCCGTGAACCCCTGGGCCGTCGGGCGGCGTTCGCGGGGTGCCCGGTCGGCCGACCCGAGGCCGGGTCGCCTCAGCCGGACGCCGTCACCGGTCGGGCGGGACCGATCCGCACCGCTCCTCTGAAGCCGTCCTCCCCCAGCGTCGACATCGTGTCGAGCGACCCGTCCGGGACCGGCAGCAGATGGGCGTCCACCCAGGTGTCCCCCGCGGGCGCGTGGGACCACGGGTCGTCGATCAGCACCGCGCCCGGCACCACGCCGTGGCACACCACCCAGTGCGGCACGTCGAACCCCTGCATCACGGCCAGCGAGACCAGCAGCAGCACCCGTTCGCCCCGGCCGACCGCGTCGCGGATACCGGCGACCGTGAGACGCTCCGGGTCGACCGGGACGCCCATCCCCGCGGCGTCCGCGCGGGACGCCCGCTGGAGCACCGCGCGCCACTCCCGCTCGTCTCCGGCGAGGTGGTCGAGGAGGACGGGGCCGTCCGCGTCGAGGTGGACGGCGACCGGGGACGACGGCCAGGTACGGCGCACGGCGACCCCGAGCCCCACGGGCTCGCACGCCGGGAAGTTGGTCGCCGCCCTCCACAGCGTCAGCTCGGCCCGCCGGTCGAACTCCGCGCGCGGCAGCGCCCCGAGGTGGCTCAGCGCGACCAGCGCCGTCACCGCGCCGCAGGTGAAGCGCGTCGTCTGCCCGTAGTGCGGGGGCGGTTCGGACGCCGGGCCGCCGGTCAGCCACCGCACGTGTCCCGTCTCCGGTCCGACCGCGTCCGGTGCCCGGCCGTGCGGCGGGTCGAGCGGTGTGAACCCCGCCGCCGCCGCGGTCTCCGGATCGGCCGTCCACCCCTCCCACTTGACCTGCGCCAGCCCCTGCTCCCGGGCGTGCGCCACGACCGCCGCGACCGCCGACGGCACCTCGCCGACCGCGTCGACGATCTTCAGGTACGCCGTGCCCGGACGCGCCGTCACCAGCGCGGCGGCACTCGCCCCACCGTCGTCCCCGACGACCGTCACGAGGCGCGGGGCGTGCGCCGAACGGTCCACCGCCCGCCAGCGCTCCAGCACCGCGCCCGGCACCAGGCGGCGCAGCGGCGCGTCCGCCTCGCCGCCGGACTCGCGGGCGAAGGGGGCGACCGTCACCGCGCCCCGCACGGACGTTCCTCGGCTCGACGTCGGCATCGGTCGCTCCCGGGGGGTGAGGGGAAGGGGAAGGGCGAGGGAAGAACGGTCATGCCCGTGACTGCCTCAGTACCCACACGAAGTACGGCGCCCCCACCAGCGCGATCATCAGACCCGCCGGGAGCTGGGACGGCGCCACCAGGGTGCGGCCGAGCGCGTCCGCCACGCAGACCAGGATGCCGCCCAGCAGCATCGAGACCGGGATCGCGCGGCCGTGCCTGGGCCCCACCAGGGAGCGGGCCAGGTGCGGGGCGACCAGGCCCACGAAGCCGACGACACCGACGGCGACCACGCTGAGCGCGGCCAGCACCGCGGCGATCGCCAGGGCGGTGAAACGGGTGCGTTCCAGCCGGACGCCGACGATGCGCGGGGTGTCCTCGTCGACGGCGAGCAGGTCGAGCCGGTCGCGCAGGGCGAGCAGCACGGGCAGCGCGAGCGCCAGGGCCACCGCCACCGGTACGACGTCGGGCAGGGTGCGCCCGTAGGTCGTGCCGGAGAGCCAGGTGAAGATCCGCGGCGTGTTGTACGGGTCGGAGCGCAGCAGCAGGAAGGTGGTGACGGAGCTGAGCCCGTACCCGCAGCCGATGCCGATCAGCACGAACCGGTCGGGCAGGAAGCCGCCGCGCCAGGCCAGCAGGGCGATCAGCCCGAAGGTGGCGAGGCCCGACGCGACCGCCACCACGACGAGCAGCGGCTGTCCGCCGGAGAGGCCCGAGGTGGCGACGCTCGCCGCGCCGAGCCCGGCGCCCGCCGTGATGCCGAGGACACCCGGTTCGGCCAGCGGGTTGCGCACCGCGCTCTGCACGACGCAGCCCGCGAGTCCGAGCGCGGCGCCCGCGAGGACGGCGGCGACCACGCGCGGGACGCGGTCGTCGAGCGCCTGGCCGATCAGGTCGGGGGCGCCGCCCTGGAGCCAGAGCGCGATGTCCCCGGTCCGCAGCCAGAGGCTCCCGGCCAGGACCGCGACCAGGACCGCCCCGGCCAGCAGGGCGGAACCGGCGAGCACGACGGCGAGGAACCCGCGGCGCGAGCGGGTGGCGACCCGGACGTGCGGCGGCTGCCTGAGCCGTCCGGTGTCGCGCAGCCGCAGCGCGAGGACGACGATGACGACGGAGCCGAGCAGCGCGGTCGGTACGCCGGTGGGGATGGAGGCGGCTCCGTCCGCGCCCTGCACGGCCCGCAGGGTCGCGTCCGCGAGGAGGATGAGCAGCGCGCCGAGCAGTCCGGCCGCGGGGATCAGCAGCAGGTGCCGGTGGAGCGATCTGACCCGGGTCGCGATCAGCCGGGCCAGCACCGGGGCGCCGAGGCCGACGAAGGAGATCGGTCCCGCGAGGGTCACCGCGGTGCCGGTGAGCAGCACGGCGCAGACCACGGCGGCGATCCGGGTGGTGCGGATGGGCACGCCCAGGGTGGACGCGGCGTCGTCGCCGAGGTTCATCACGTCGAGCCTGCGGGAGAGCGCGAGCGCGACGCCCAGGACCAGCGCGACGAGCGGCAGGGCGCGGAGCGACGCGTCGATGTCGAGCTGCGCGAGCGAGCCGCTGCCCCAGGCGAAGAGGCCGGTGGTGTTCTGATCGAAGAGGATGAGGAGCATCCCGGTGACCGCGTCCAGGGCCATCGCCGTCGCCGATCCGGCGAGGATCAGGCGGGTGCCCGCGGTGCCCGCGGCGCGGCCGGTGAGGAGCAGGACGAGGGCCGCCGCGAGCAGGCCGCCGACGAACGCGACGGCGCCCGACGCCCAGAGCGGGACGGCGACCCCGAACGCGGCGACGAGCGTGAGGGCGAAGTAGGCCCCGGCGGTGACCGCGAGGGTGTCGGGGGAGGCGAGCGCGTTGTGCGTGACGGACTGGAGCAGGGTCCCGGCGCAGCCGAGGGCGAAGCCGACGGCGACGCCCGCGAAGAGGCGCGGCAGGCGCGAGCCGGTGATGATCTCACCGACCGGCGCGCCGTCGGGGTCCGGCCGCCCGGCGAGGTGGCGCACCAGGTCGCCGACGCCGACGCCCGACGTGCCCTGCGTCAGGTGCCACATGCCCACCAGGACGGTCGCGGCGAGCAGGACGGCGAGGACGGCCACCCCGGCGGAGGCGCTGCCGCCGCGGTCGGCGGCCGGCGGCGTCTCCGTCCGGGGTGTCGTGGCGTGCGGTGCGCTCACTTCTTGTCGAGTACGTCGACGTAGGCGTCGATCGCCTGCTCGCAGGAGCGCGGACCGCCGGCGCCCCAGACCCGGGCCGGGAAGGCGTGGGCGCGGCCTTCCTTGACGGCCGGGATGGTCTTCCAGATGGGGTTCTTGGCGAGGGCGGCGACGTACCCGCCCGCGCCTTCGTCGTTGGCGTAGAAGAGGTTGGCGTCACCGACCGCGGTGAGCCCCTCGACGTCGGTCTGCGCGAGGCCGTAGGCGGGGTCGACACCGCCGTCGCCGTGCGCCTTGTTGACGGCGTCGGTCCACGCGGGCTTCATGCCGAGCTGCTCGCCGATCTCGGTGAAGAGGGCGCCCTTGCCGTAGGGGCGGACGGTGAGGTTGCCGCCCTGGAGCCAGCCGTCGAAGAACAGGAAGTCCTTGGTGGGCAGGTCGGCGTCGGTGACCTGCTTCTTCGCGGCGGCGAGGTGGTCGTCGAACTCCTTGAGGACCTGGTCGGCGCGCTCGGTGCGGCCGGTCGCCTTGCCGATCATGCTGAACACGTCGCGCATGTTGCCGATCGGGTCGGCCGGGTAGGCGCCGCGGGTGGCCATCACGGGGACGCCGCGCTTCTCCAGCTTCTTGATGGTCTCGTCGTCCTTCTTGAACGCCTCGACGACGATGAGGTCGGGCTTCGTGGCGTAGAGGGTGTCGAGGTCGGGCTCCTCGCGGGTGCCGATGTCGGTGACGCCGCCGGGCAGCTTCTCGGCGCTGACCCAGGTGCTGTAGCCCTTGGCGTCGGAGACGGCGGTGGGGGTCACGCAGAGGGTCAGCGCGTCCTCGACCTGCTGCCACTCCAGGACGGCGATCCGCTGGGCGGGCTTGTCGAGCTTGACCTCGCGGCCGACGCCGTCCTTGAAGGAGACAGGTCCGGTCGAGGTGGTCGTGGTGTCGGCGGCGCAGTCCTTCGACGCGGGCGAGGCGCTGGTGCTCGCGCTCGCGCCGTCGGCCTTGTCGACGGAGGTGGTGCCGCAGGCCGCGGCGGTGAGGACGACGAGCCCTGCGGAGGCTGACGCCGCCAGGCGGTGGGCGCGGTTCATGAAGGGTCCTCTTTCTCGGGGTCGTTCGCCGGGAGGCGTTCGTCGTGGGTCGTTCGTCATGGTTCGTTCGTCGTGGGTCGTTCGCCGAGGCGTGGTCGGCTCGGCGTGGTCGGCGTGGTCGGCGTGGTCGGCGGGGCGTTCGGTGCGGTCCGGCCGGGGGGCGGCGCGGGCGTGCGGCGGCGCGGGGTGCCGTCCGTCGCCGTCGACGGGCGTCCCGGGGCCGGAGGCGGCCGGTCGTGGTGGTCGTGGGGGGCGCGGGCCGTCTCAGGCGGAGTGCCGCCCGACGGGGTCGATGCGCAGGCGGCCCGTGCGGGGGTCGGTGGACACCTCGACCCGGATGTCGTAGACCTCGCCGATGTTCGCGGCGGTGAGGACGTCGACGGGTTTGCCCGCCGCGTGGACGCGGCCCGAGCGCATCAGGACGAGCGTGTCCGCGACCCGGGCCGCCTGGTCGAGGTCGTGCAGCACGATGCCGACGGCGATGCCGTGGTCCTCGACGAGGTCGCGCACCAGGTCGAGCGTCTCGATCTGGTAGCGCAGGTCGAGGTGGTTGGTGGGTTCGTCCAGGAGCACGACTCCGGTCTCCTGGGCGAGGCAGGCGGCGAGCCAGACGCGCTGCATCTCGCCGCCGGAGAGTTCGCCGACCGGGCGGCCCGCCATCTCCCGGACGCCGGTCACGCCCATCGCGCGGTCGACGGCGGCCAGGTCGCCCGGGGTGGGTCCGCCGAAGCCGCGCCGGTGGGGGTGGCGTCCGAACGCGACGACCTCGGCGACCGTCAGCCCCTGGGGCGCGGGCCTCGACTGGGAGAACAGCGTGACCTCGCGGGCGAACTGGCGCGGGCTCAGCAGGGCCGCGTCCCGCCCGTGCGGTCCGTCGCCCGCGCCGAGGGTGATCCGGCCGCCGTCCACCTTGTGCAGGCGGGAGAGGGCGCGCAGCAGGGTGGACTTGCCGCTGCCGTTCGGCCCCACCAGGGCGGTGGCGCGGCCGGGTTCCAGGGCGAGGGAGACGCCGTGGACGACCGGTGCGCCGCCGTAGCGCAGCACCAGGTCGTGCCCGTCGAGGGCGCCCGCCGGCGGGGCGGGGTCGGCCGCGGCGCGCTCGGCGCGCCGGGTGGGGCTTGTGAACATCGGTGGATCCGGACGGTCGGAGGGGCAGGGGCCGCGGCACCCTCCGTCCGGCCGTCGCCGACCGGGCCGCAGGCTCGGCCGCGCACGGAAGGACCGCACCCGGCGAGCAACAACTAAGGGTTACCTAACTCCGAGCAGGTTATATTCCGCTCGCCGTGTCGACAATCAGGAGTTCTGGACACGCGATACGGGATTCCGGACATCCCCGGGGACCGCGTCGGCCGCGTCGAAGAAGGCGCCGGGGGTGGTTCCCATGATCCGGCGGAAGGCGGCGATGAAGGAGCTGGGCTGCGCGTAGCCGAGCGTCTCGGAGACGGTCGTGACGTCGAACCCCTCCGAGAGGAGCGTCAACGCCCGGTGCACGCGCAGCACTTGGCGCCACTGCGCGAAGGAGAGCCCGGTCGCCCGGCGGAACGCGCGGGTGACGGTGCGGTCGCTGATGCCGAGCCAGCGCGCCCACTCCTCCAGGGAGCGGCCGTCGGCGGGGTCGTCCAGCAGGGCCTCGGCGACGGCGTCGATCCGGGGGTCGCCCGGCAGGTGCAGCGCGAACTGCCGCTCCGAGGGCCGCAGCACGTCGAAGACGACCGACTCGGCGCGCGCCCTGGCCGCCGCGTCGAGGTCGGTGCGGGAGAGGTGGGTGAGCAGGGACTCCAGCAGCGGGGTCATCGCGATCGCCCTGGGCTCCTCGAACGCGAAGGCGTCCGGAGTGCGGTCGGGGGCGAAGAAGGCGTCGTGGAACTCGGCGCCCGCCGTCGCGCGGCCGCCGTGCACCACCCCGGCGGGCATCCAGAGCCCGTGCCCCTCGGAGACGGTGAAGACGCGGTCCTCGACGCGCGAGGTGAGCGTGCCGCCGCGGACCCAGACCAGTTCGTGCAGGGGGTGGGAGTGCGGCGCCCACTCGGTGGGGACCCGCGGCACATGGCGCCCGGCGATGATGGCGAAGGCGGTCGGCCCGGGGACGGCGGTGACCCGGCGCACGACGGTGCCCGCCTCGCGCCGCCACATCCCGGGGCTCGCCTCACCGCGGGACGATCGGACCATGCGCGGGAGTCTATCCGGGGGCCGGACACGGGCCGGGAGTGGGGTGATTGCCCGGGAACGTCCCCGCGCTCCTTCTGGTCCGTACCAAAAAAGGAAACAAATATTGACGGAGTCGAACAGCGTGCGTAGGTTCCGCCGAGTCGACCGAAGGGACTTGCCATGCACGGTTCCCCACCCGTCAAAGGTGTCATGCTCCCGCCAATTCTGGCCACGGCGCGTTCCGCTCTCGCCCGGCGCGCGGCGGCCGTCCTCACCACCCTGGGCCTCGCCCTGGGACTCCTGCTCGGCCTCCCCGCCGCCTCCGAGGCGGCCGGTTCGCTGCCGTGCGACATCTACGCCGCCGCGGGCACCCCGTGCGTGGCCGCGCACAGCGTCACCCGCGCGCTGCTCTCCTCCTACAACGGGCCGCTCTACCGGGTGACCCGGGCCGCCGACGGGACCGGCGCCGACATCGGCACCCTGACCCAGGGCGGCTACGCCGACGCGGCAGCCCAGGACGCCTTCTGCGCCACCTCGGGCGGCTGCCGGATCACCCGGATCTACGACCAGAGCGGCCGCCACAACGACCTCACCCCGGCCCCGCGGGCACCGCGGGCACCGGCGCCGACCGGGGCGCCGACGCCTCCGAACTCGCCGTCACCGCGGGCGGCCACAAGGTCTACGGGCTCTGGATCTCACCGGGCGTCGGCTACCGGTACACCGGGGTCGCCTCCGGGGTGGCGGTCAACGGGCAGCCGGAGGGCACCTACATGGTGGCCAGCGGCACCCATGTCGGCTCCGCCTGCTGCTTCGACTACGGCAACGCCGAGAGCACCCCCGCCGACACAGGCAACGGCCACATGGACGCCGTCTCCATCGCCACCACCTGCTACTTCGCGCCCTGCACCGGGACGGGACCGTGGATCGAGGCGGACCTGGAGAACGGCATGTTCCAGGGCGACAACGGCTCCAACACCGCCAACCTCGGCAACAAGAGCGCCTTCGTCACCGCCGTGCTGAAGAACAACGGGCAGACCCGGTACGCGCTCAAGGGCGGTGACTCCCGCTCCGGCGGGCTGAGCACCTGGTGGGACGGGGCGCTGCCCACCCGGGGCGGCTACCAGCCCATGCACCAGGAGGGCGGCATCATCCTGGGCATCGGCGGCGACAACAGCAACTGGAACCGCGGCACCTTCTTCGAGGGCGTGATGGTCTCCGGCTATCCCACCGACGCCGCCGAGAACGCCGTCCAGGCCAACATCGTCTCCGTCGGCTACAGCGGCCAGACGGACGTCCCCAACGGACCGCAGGGGACGATCACCGGGCCGGGCGGCACGTGCGTGGACGTCGCCGCCGACGACTCCGGGGTCAACGGCGCGGCCGTCCAGCTCTGGGACTGCCAGGGCTACGCCGAGGACCAGCACTGGACGCACCAGCCCGACGGGTCCCTGTCCACCCTCGGGCGGTGCCTGGACATCGTGGGCAACGGCACGGCGGGCGGCGCCAAGCTGGAGCTGTGGGACTGCAACGGCGTCGGCGGCCAGAAGTGGGTCCAGCAGGCCGACGGCTCCCTGCTCAACCCGCAGTCGGGACGGTGCCTCGACTCGCCGAGCGGCGCCACCGCCAACGGCACCCGCCTGCAGATCTGGGACTGCAACGGCGCCACCGCGCAGAAGTTCGCGGTGAACGGCGGCGGCGTCACGAAGGGTCCGGGCGGCAAGTGCGTGGACGTCGCCGCCGACGACTCCGGGGTCAACGGCGCGGCCGTGCAGCTCTGGGACTGCCAGTCCTACGCGGTCGACCAGCACTGGTTCCACCGGTCCGACACCTCCCTCGCCACCCTGGGCCGGTGCCTCGACGTGGTGGGCAACGGCACCGCCAACGGCGCCCAGGTCGAGCTGTGGGACTGCAACGGCGTCGGCGGCCAGAAATGGGTCCAGCAGGCCGACGGCTCCCTCCTCAACCCGCCGTCCGGACGCTGCCTCGACTCCCCCGACGGCGCCACCGCCAACGGGACCCGGCTGCGGATCTGGGACTGCAACGGCTCCGCCGCCCAGAAGTTCGCCCTGGGCTGAGGCTCCCGCCACCCCGGACACCGGGGCCGGGACGACGGCCGCGCCACCCCCGCCGCTGCCGCCGTCCCGGCCCACCGGGGACATCGGTCACCCCTTCGCCGGAGAGGTGTTCGAAAGTTTTTCCTCCGCGCGGCGAACTTTTCCGCTCCCGCCGCCCATCACACCTCGTGTACGACGCAACGACATCGGCGCGGGCCCGGCACCACGGCCCGCGCCAGGGCACGAGGGGAGATCGATCTCCGTGATCGAGCACGAGAACAGCCACCGCACCACCACCGCCCGCACCGGCCGCCGCACCGGTCGCGTCCTGCTCGGCGCCGCCGCGGCCGGGGGACTCACCCTGGCGCTCGCCGGGGCGGGCACAGCCCAGGCCGCCGCGCAGCCGGCCGCCGCGTCCACCCCGACCTGCGCCGCCTCCGCCCTCAAGGCGACCTTCGGCGAGCGGCTGGCCGGTGGCATGAACCACCAGGGCGTCGTGCTGCGCCTGCGCAACCTGAGCGGAACCACCTGCGCCCTGCGCGGCTTCCCCGGCGTCGGCCTGGAGAACGCGGCGCACACCGCGCTGTCCTCGCACACCACGTGGGGCGACACCTGGTACGCGCAGAACCCCGGCAAGAAGACCCTCGCCCTGAAGGACGGGCAGAGCGCGGAGGCCGTCCTGGCCTGGACGCACGCCAACACCGGCACGTCCGAGGCGGTCCACGCCTCCTCCCTGCGCATCACCCCGCCCGCGTCCACCACGTACAAGACGCTGGCCTTCCCGGAGTGGGTCGACCACGGCGACCTCACCGTCACCGCGCTGGCCCGGCACATCGACGTGTCCGGCTGACCAGGCACCACCGGAGAACGACCCGTGGGACCGCCGGCCTACCGGACCGGCGGTCCCATGGCGCGCGGGTCAGCGCTGAGCGGTGGTACTGGCGCCGCTCTGCGTAGACCGCGTCTAGGTCACGGGACGGCCTACTGGGCGCTCGGCGCGGGCCGACCGGCCGCCGCCGTCGTCACCAGGTCGGTGATCTCCGCCTCGAAGAACGCCTCCGCGTCGAAGCCCATGCCGGTGAACTGCCCGGCGAGTTCGAGGGAGAGGACGCCCTGGACGCGGGCCCAGAGGCTGAGCGCGCGGTGCAGGACGGCGGGCGGGGCGGGGTGGCCCCTGGACCAGGCGCGGTGGTCGCGCAGGTGCGCGGCGAACGGGGTCTCTGGGTCCTCCGCGGTCGGCGCCCCCGGCTCCCTCGACCAGGTGTCGAGGAGGACGGCCATGATCTCGGCGCTGATCACCGTCGTCTCGTCCGGGGCGTGGTAGCCGGGGACCGGGGTGCCGTAGAGGAGGAAGAAGCGGTTCGGGTCCTCCAGCGCCCAGCCCCGGACGGCGCGGGCCAGGGCGCGCACGTCGGCGCCGTCGTCCGCGGCGGCGCGCAGCCGGTCGGCGAGGCTCCGGTAGCCGTCCTTGATCAGCTCGGTGATCAGTTCGTCGCGTCCCGCGTAGTAGCGGTAGAGGGCCGGGCCGCTCATCCCCATCAGCTTGGCGATCGCGTTCAGGGAGAGCGCGGACGCGCCCGCCGTGGCGATCTGCCGCCACGCGTGGTCCTTGATCTCCGCCCGCACCTGCGCCCGGTAGCGCTCGCGCGGGGTCTCGGTCTTCGCGCTCACTCCGACCCGCCTCCTCACCTCTGATGTTCCCGTCCCACCGAACCTGTTAGAGGTTATCACCATGACGTTAGGTGTTCATTATTGCAGGTCAGACGCTTTTGACGGGCTCTTGCACGCGCGAAAACAAGGCGCCTTCGTTGACGCTCTCTAGTTTTCGTTATAGCTTCTAACTCATCAGGGACGGCGGGCAGCACCGACCGTCCGCCCACGATGTGGAGGCCGTCATGACCGCAGAAGCACTGACCGAGATCGTCCTGCCGGGCACCGTGGAGCCGGAGGGGCTCCAGATCCGGCGCGGCGGAGCCGTCCCGACCGCCGCGCGGGGGCAGGTCGTCGTCCGGATGGAGGCCACCGGGGTCTCCTTCGCCGAGCAGCAGATGCGCCGCGGCCGGTACTACGACCAGCCGCCCTTCCCCTTCGTCCCCGGCTACGACCTGGTCGGCACGGTGGCCTCGGCGGGCGAGGACGTCGACCCCGGGCTGGTGGGCCGCCGGGTGGCCGCGCTGGTCAAGGTCGGCGGCTGGGCCAGCCATGTGGTCGTCGACGCGGCGGACACCGTCGAGGTCCCCGCCGGGATCGGGGCGGCCGAGGCCGAGACGGTCGTCGTCAACGGCATCACCGCCTGGCAGATGCTGCACCGCAAGGCCCGCGTCCGCGCCGGGCAGACCGTGGTGGTCCTCGGCGCCAACGGCGGCGTCGGCTCCGTGCTGGTCCAGCTCGCCCGCGCGGCCGGCGTCGAGGTCATCGGCACCGCCTCGCCCCGCCACCACGACGCGCTGCGCGCCCAGGGCGTGACGCCCGTCGACTACCGCGCCGGGGACGTCGCCGCCCGCGTCCGCGCCCTCGCCCCCGGCGGGGTGGACGCCGTCTTCGACCACGTCGGCGGCCCCGGCATCGTCGACTCCTGGCGGCTGCTCGCCCCCGGCGGCACCCTCGTCTCCTACGGCAGCGCCGCCACCCGGGACGACGAGGGCTCCAAGCAGGCGCCCGTGTTCAAGCTGCTGGGCCGGGTCTGGCTCTGGAACGCCCTGCCCAACGGGCGGCGCGCCTACTTCTTCAACATCTGGGCCGGTCGCGCCCTCGCCGAGGACCGGTTCCGCGCGCGGCTGCGCGGCGACCTCACCCAGGTCTTCGCGGCGGTGCGGCGCGGTGAGGTCACCCCGCGCATCGCCGCCGAACTCCCCCTCGAAAGCGCCGCCGAGGCCCTGCGGCTCGCCGAGTCCGGCACGGTCGCCGGGAAGGTCGTCCTGACGCCGTGACCGCACGGCCCGGCCCCGCGCACGACGGGACGGGACGCGGGCCCGCCCGTCCCCGAGCCGTCCGCTCAGCCGATCCGCACCACGTGCTTGCCGCGCACCCCGCCCGCCTCCAGCGCCCGGTGGGCCCCGGCGATGTCCTCCAGCGGGTGGACGGTGTCCACGACCGGGACGAGGTCGCCGCGCTCCGCGTACCCGGCGACCTCGGTCAGCAGCCCGGTGCCGGGGTTGCCGGAGAAGAAGCGGATGCGGCCCCTGCCGTGCACGGCGGACCCGAGCAGCGTCGCCACCGCGGCGACCGGCCGCGTCAGATCGGCGGTGATCGCGACCATCCGCCCGCCCGGCGCCAGCAGCCGCCGCACCTCCGCCTGCCGGGTGCCGACCGTGTCGAGGACGACGTCGAAGCGGCCCAGCGCCGCGAACGGGGTCGTGCGGTGGTCCAGCGCCTCCGCGGCGCCCAGACCCCGCACGAAGTCCAGGTTCCCGGCCCCGGCGAGCGCGACCACCCGGGCCCCGTACAGCTTCCCGAGCTGCACGGCGACGCTGCCCACTCCCCCGCTGCCGCCGCGCACCAGGAGCCGTTCACCGGGCTTCAGGGCGGCCTTGTCGCGCAGCGCCGTCACCGCCGTCGTCCCGCCCGCGATCAGCGAGACGGCGTCCTCAGGGCCCAGGTTGCCCGGCGCGGGGCCGACCCGGCCCTGGTGCACGGCGACGTACTCGGCCATGGTGCCGGTCCTGCGGCCCAGCACGCCCCAGACCCGCTCCCCCGGGCGCACGCCGGTGACCGACGCCCCGGTCCCCGCGACCTCGCCGACGAAGTCGATGCCGGTCCGCAGCGGGAAGGCGCGGCCGGTCACCAGGCGCAGCTTCCCGGCCCGGCCGAGGAGTTCACCGCCGTTGACACTGGCGGCGCTCACCCGCACCAGCACCTCGTCGGGCGCCGGGACGGGCCGGGGCACCCTGCCGACGCGGAGCACCTCCGGAGGGCCGAAGCGGTCGAAGAGAGCTGCGCGCATGTCACTCATGTCATGTCCCGTGGGGTGTGCCGGACCTGCGAGGACGCCCGGTGCGTCCGCTGGTACGGTCACGCTAGACCGCTAACCGGACAGCACCTTCCACTTGACCCGAAGTGAGAGACATTGCCTGCCGAGACCTCTCGCAACGCCCCCGCGCCCGACCCCGCAGCGCCCCTCGACCCCCCGTCCGGCGGCACGGAACCCGCGGGTCTGCGCGCGGACGCCCGGCGCAACCGGGAGCGGATCGTCGAGGCCGCACGGGAGACGTTCGCGGCCCAGGGGGTCGACGCCCCGCTGACCGCCGTCGCCCGCCGCGCCGGGGTCGGCATGGCCACCCTCTACCGGCGCTTCCCCAGCCGGGACGCCCTCGTCCGGGCCGCCTTCGACGAGCAACTCGGCCTCTGCGCCGCGGCGTTCGAGGAGGCGCTCGCCGATCCCGACCCGGGCCGGGGTCTGTACGCGCTGCTGGAGCAGGTGTGCGCCACGCAGGTGACCGACCGCGGGTTCGGCACCGCCTTCATGACCGGGTTCCCCGACGCCCTGGACCACGGCAGGGAACGCGCCTGCGCCGAGGAGGGGCTGCGGGAGCTGGTCCGGCGCGCCCGGGAGGCGGGGCAGGTGCACGAGGACTTCGACCCCGCCGACATCACCCTCCTGCTGCTGGCCCACGGCGGGCTCGCCGGGCAGCCCCGCGAGGTCGCGCTCGCCGCCTCCCGCCGTCTGCTCGCCTATCTCTTCGGGGCCTTCGGGTCCCGGGACGGCGGCCCGCTCCCGCCGCCTCCGCCGATGTCGCTGGCCGGGGTTCCGCACGTCCTGGACCCGGCGGGACGGCGCCCGACGGCAGGGCCGTCCTCCGATCCGCGAGGCGGGGACGGCCGCGCGGGTGGCGGCTGCGACGGGGTCCGTGTGGGGCGGCGCGACGCGGGTTAGCTTGGACGGGCGATGGTCCGGAAGCTCCCCTTCCGTCCCGAACGCACCGATGATCCGACCCGGTACCGACATGCCCCGAGGTGTTCCGTCATGAGCCTGAGTCTGCGCAACCAGCTTCCCGGTACGGTCACCGCCGTCACGCCGGGCGAGGTGATGGCGGCGGTGCGGGTGCGGCTCGCGGGCGGGCAGGACCTCACCGCCGCGATCACCCTGGAGGCCGTCGAGGACCTCGGGCTCGCCGCGGGCTCCGCCGTCCGCGCGCTGGTGAAGTCCACGGAGGTCGCGCTGGCCACCGAGCCGGTCGCCGGGGTTTCCATCCGCAACCAGCTCCCCGGCACGGTCGCCGGGGTCGCGCTGGGCGGGGCGATGGCGACGGTGAAGGTTGCGGTGCCGGGCGGCGAGCTGACCTCGGCCATCACCCGGGAGGCCGCCGCCGACCTGGGGCTCGCGCCCGGTTCGCTGGTCGTCGCGCTGATCAAGTCGACCGAGGTGTCGCTCGCGACGGCGTGACCCCCGGCCGCCGCCCGGACGCCGAGCATCTACGCTGCACAGGAGGCGGCAGCGCGGCTTGGGCGCTACGGGAAGCAGAGGGAGAGGGGCCATCTGGTGGCGAGCGAGGGACAGGGCACGACCGAGGCCACGGCGGGCGGGCCCCGCCGGCTTCCGCCGGGTCAGCGCCAGGTCCACGGCTGGCCCGTCTCGCACTACGGCCCGGTGCCGCGTTTCCGGATGGAACGCTGGGACCTGCGGGTGCACGGCGCCACCGCCGACGGCGGGATGTGCGTGTGGAACTTCGCCGAACTCTCCGCGCTGCCCCACATCACCGTCGCCGCCGACCTGCACTGCGCGACCGGCTCCACCTCCACCGACCACGAGTGGTACGGCATCCCCGCCCGCGCCCTGCTGGAGCTGATGCCGCCCGCGCCCGACGTCACGCACGTGATGGCCTGGGCGGAGTACGGCTACTCGGCCAATCTGCGGCTCGCCGACTTCGACCGGCCCGACACCCTGCTGGCCACCCACCACAACGGCGAGCCGCTGACCGCCGAGCACGGCTTCCCGCTGCGGCTGATCGTCCCGCACCTCTACGGCTACAAGAGCCCGAAGTGGCTGCGGGCCGTCGAGTACCTCACCGAGGACCGGCGCGGCTTCTGGGAGGAGCGGGGCTTCCACAACATCGGCGAGGTGTGGCGGGAGCAGCGCCACTCGCACCAGGAGCGGCCGGGGGACGGTCCGCCGCTCGCGCAGGAGTGACGGCGCCCGGCGGGGCGGCGGCGCTCAGCGCCGCCGCCCGGCCCTGAGCGTGCTGGAGCACCAGCCGATGACGACCGCGTTGACCAGCGCGGCGCCGACGACGGCAACGAAGAACGCCCAGATCCGGTCCGGCAGGAGCAGCAGGACCAGGCTGGTCGGGGCGGTGGCGAAGACCGGGATCACCCCGGCCATGGACTCGCCCGAGTCGTCGCGGGCGGTCACGACGACGGCCCAGATCAGCAGGGCCGCGCAGACGCCGAGATAGCCGAGGGCGAGGGCGTCGGTGAGCGCGCGGCGCAGGACGCGCAGCGGGCCGCGGTCGGGACGGGTCACGAGGTGGACTCCTGGGGCAGGGGGTGTCGGGGGCGGGCCGCGGTGCCGGGTGCGGGCGCGGTCGGGGTCAGGGGCGGGGGCCCGGTGGGTGGGGGCGGGCCAGGCCGAGGTCGTAGGCGAGGATCGTCGCCTGCACGCGGTCGCGCAGGCCCAGCTTGCGCAGCAGCGCGTTCACATGGGACTTGACGGTGCCGACGGTGATGCCGAGTTCCGCGCCGATCTCCGCGTTGTTGAGACCGGCCGCGATCAGGCCGAGGACGTACCGTTCGCGGGCGGTGAGGCTCTCCAGGGCGCGGGGTTCGTCCCCGGAGCGGAATCCCGCGTCCGGGCCCGCCGCGTAGTGGCCGATCAGCCTGCGGGTGGCGGAGGGGGCGAGGACGCTCTCGCCGCCGCCCACCACCCGGATCCCGTCGAGGAGTTCGGCGGGCCTGACGTCCTTGAGGAGGAACCCGGAGGCTCCGGCGCGCAGCGCGTCGAAGACGTAGGCGTCGAGGTCGAAGGTGGTCAGCACGAGGACCCGGGGCGGGTCCTGGCGGGCGGTGATGATCCGGGTGGCGGCGATGCCGTCCAGTCCGGGCATCCGGACGTCCATGACGACGACGTCGGGCGCCGACTCCGCGGCCAGCCGCACCGCTTCGGCGCCGTCTGCGGCCTCGCCGACCACCGTCATGTCGTCCTCGGCGTCGATCACGGCGGCGAAGCCCGCCCGGACGATGCCCTGGTCGTCGACGACCAGTACCCGCAGGCTCATCGGTCTCTCTCCTCGTCCGGGCGGGCGGGCGCGGGCGCGGTGGTGCCGGTGAGCGGCAGCAGCAGGCTCACCGGTCCCGCCGACGGTCCCGCCGGGGTGGTCAGGGTGCCGCCGAGTGCCGCGACCCGGGCCGCGAGCCGGTCGCGCACGGCCGGGCGGGCGGCGGCGGGGACACCGGTGGCCGTGAGGGTCAACGTACCGCCGTCCGCGTCGATCTCGATCCGCGCGGGGTGTCCGCCGCCGGCCGCGAGCAGGGTCTCGGCCGCGTGGTAGGCGGCCAGGTCGACGGCGGTGGGCAGGTGCGCGGGCACCCGGGCGGCGAGCCGGATCTCGACGTCGCGGCCGGTGGCCCGGCACTGGTGGGCGAGCAGGTCGAGGGCCTGGAGGGTGGGCTGCGGCCGGAGCGCGGGCGGCTCGTCGTCCGCCCTGACGGTGTCGAGCAGGGCACGCATGGCGGCGAGCGCGTCGCGGGCCCGGTCGGCGGTGGCGTCGAGGCGGCCCGCCTCGGCCTGCGCGACCATGTCGGCGGTCCTGGCGAGGACGGTGGTCTCAAGACCGGCGGCGATCCGGCGCCGTTCGGCCCACGCGTCCCGCACGGCCTCCCCGGTCCACCCGGCGAGCCGCTCCTCCCCCGCGCGCCTGGCGTCCCGCTCCCG